>NZ_JBEXVL010000017.1:0-122323 GCF_040638805.1 Streptomyces sp. NPDC005925
CAGGACTCCGGCGAGGGCCGCTGGACGGTGGAGGCCGCGATCGACAACGCGGTGCCGCTGCCCGCGATCACCGCGTCGCTGTTCGCGCGGTTCGCGTCCCGTCAGGACGACTCGCCGCAGATGAAGATGATCGCGGCGCTGCGCAACCAGTTCGGCGGCCACGCGGTCGAGAAGAAGTAAGCAGTACCCGAAGGCTGGGGAGGCCGGCGAACGACCATGCACGTCACGCATCTGTCGCTTGCCGACTTCCGTTCCTACCCCCGGGTCGAGGTTCCGCTCGACCCGGGGGTGACGGCCTTCGTCGGGCCCAACGGGCAGGGCAAGACCAACCTCGTCGAGGCCGTCGGCTATCTCGCCACCCTCGGCAGCCACCGCGTCTCCTCCGACGCGCCGCTGGTCCGCATGGGCGCAGACCGGGCGATCATCCGCGCCCAGGTCCGCCAGGGCGAGCGGCAGCAGCTCATCGAGCTGGAGCTCAACCCGGGCCGCGCCAACCGCGCCCGCATCAACAGATCCACGCAGGTCAAACCCCGTGACGTACTCGGCATCGTACGGACCGTGCTGTTCGCGCCCGAGGACCTCGCGCTGGTCAAGGGCGATCCCGGCGAGCGCCGCCGCTTCCTGGACGAGCTGATCACGGCCCGCTCGCCTCGCATGGCCGGCGTCCGCTCCGACTACGACCGCGTCCTCAAGCAGCGCAACACCCTGCTGAAGTCGGCCGCGCTGGCCCGGCGGCACGGCGGTCGCACCATGGACCTGTCCACCCTCGACGTCTGGGACCAGCACCTGGCGCACGCGGGCGCCGAACTGCTCGCCCAGCGCCTCGACCTGATCGCCACCCTCCAGCCGCTCGCCGACAAGGCGTACGAGCAACTCGCCCCGGGCGGCGGCCCGGTCGCCCTGGACTACAAGCCGTCGGCGCCGGGCGAGGCACACACGCGTGACGACCTCTACGCGCAACTGACGGCGGCGCTCGCCGAGGCGCGAAAGCAGGAGATCGAGCGGGGCGTCACGCTGGTGGGCCCGCACCGTGACGACCTGCTGCTCAAGCTCGGCCGGCTGCCCGCCAAGGGCTACGCCTCGCACGGCGAGTCCTGGTCGTACGCGCTCGCCCTCCGGCTGGCCTCCTACGACCTGCTGCGCGCCGAGGGCAACGAGCCGGTGCTCGTCCTGGACGACGTGTTCGCCGAACTGGACACCCGCCGCCGCGAGCGCCTCGCCGAACTGGTCGCGCCCGGTGAGCAGGTCCTGGTGACCGCCGCGGTCGACGACGACGTACCGCTCGTACTGGCCGGGGCGCGGTACGCGGTGGCCGAGGGGACCGTGGAACGCGTATGAGCGAGAAGCCGGTGGAGAAGACGGCCAAGGGCACGCCCGAGCCGTCCGGCGTCGACCTGGCACGCGTGGCACTGCGGGCGGCCAAGGAGGCGGCCCGCGCGCGTGGCGACGCGGCACGGCAGACGAAGCAGGCGCGGCGGGTGGGTCTGCGCTCCGGCGCGCGCGCCGACGGCCGAGACCCGATGGCGCTCGGCGCTGCCGTCAACCGGCTGATCACCGAGCGGGGCTGGGAGGCCCCGGCCGCGGTGGGCGGCGTGATGGGCCGCTGGCCGCAGATCGTCGGCGAGGACGTGGCCAAGCACTGTGTGCCGGAGAAGTACGACGAGGACGAGCACGTGCTGGTCGTGCGGTGCGACTCCACGGCGTGGGCGACGAATCTGCGACTGCTCGCCCCGACGCTGGTGGCCCGGCTCAACGAGGACCTGGGCCACGGGACGGTGCGGCTGATCAAGGTCAACGGGCCCGGCGGCGGCAGTCGTCGCTACGGCCCGCTGCGCGCTCCGGGCAGTACGGGGCCCGGCGACACCTATGGGTGACAGACATCACATTCAAGGCCGCTGAGGGGCCTCTTCCAGGGCTCTCGGCGGCCTTCGGCGTGCCCCGGGACAAGGGTGGGAATCCCGACCTGACTTCCAAGTAGCCAAGGGTTGACACCCGGAAGCGCTGAGTGCCGTTGTGAGCCTCTTGGAGCCCCCATCCGTATATCGGGAGTCGGGAGAGCCAGGTTCAGGGCGGCACATGAGGACTCAGGGACCGGCACGCCCCCATCAGTGTCAGTGCTACCGGTAGACTGGAGGGCAATCCCGCCCCCACTCGTGGGGACCGTCGGGAAAAGCTGAGCAACGCTGATCAAGGCTTACCAACGCAACATGCCGCAGCCGCTCCGGCAACCGCCGACGAGCCCGGCTCGTGCTGTGCCAGAAAGGGCGCTTCGTGGCCGATTCCGGCAACCCCAACGAGAACATCCCGTCCACCGACACCGGCGTGAACGACGCGGCGAGCACCTCGAACGGCGAGGTCGCGGCGGCCTCGTACGACGCCAGTGCCATCACCGTCCTCGAGGGTCTGGACGCGGTCCGCAAGCGACCGGGTATGTACATCGGTTCGACCGGTGAACGAGGACTGCACCACCTCGTTCAGGAAGTCGTCGACAACTCCGTCGACGAGGCGCTGGCCGGCCACGCGGACACCATCGACGTCACGATCCTCGCCGACGGCGGTGTACGCGTCGTCGACAACGGCCGCGGCATCCCGGTGGGCATCGTCCCTTCCGAGGGCAAGCCCGCCGTCGAGGTCGTGCTGACCGTGCTGCACGCGGGCGGCAAGTTCGGCGGCGGGGGCTACGCGGTCTCCGGCGGTCTGCACGGCGTCGGCGTGTCCGTCGTGAACGCCCTGTCGACCAGGCTGGCCGTCGAGATCAAGTGCGACGGACACCGCTGGACGCAGGACTACAAGCTGGGCGTTCCCACGGCCCCGCTCGCCAAGCACGGCGCGACCGAGGAGACCGGCACGTCGGTCACCTTCTGGGCCGACCCGGACATCTTCGAGACCACCGAGTACTCCTTCGAGACGCTGGCGCGGCGCTTCCAGGAGATGGCCTTCCTCAACAAGGGCCTGACCATCAAGCTCACGGACGAGCGCGAGTCCGCGAAGGCCGTCACCGGCGCCGACGAGGCGGGCGCGGACGAAAAGGCCGAGGTGAAGACGGTCACGTACCACTACGAGGGCGGCATCGTCGACTTCGTGAAGTACCTCAACTCCCGCAAGGGAGAGCTGGTGCACCCCTCCGTCATCGACATCGAGGCCGAGGACAAGGACCGGCTGCTCTCCCTCGAAGTCGCGATGCAGTGGAACAACGGCTACAGCGAGGGCGTGTACTCCTTCGCCAACACCATCCACACGCACGAGGGCGGTACGCACGAAGAGGGCTTCCGCTCCGCGCTCACCAACCTGATCAACAAGTACGCGCGCGAGAAGAAGCTGCTGCGCGAGAAGGACGACAACCTCACGGGTGACGACATCCGCGAGGGTCTGACCGCGATCATCTCGGTCAAGCTGGGCGAGCCGCAGTTCGAGGGCCAGACCAAGACCAAACTGGGCAACACCGAGGCGAAGACGTTCGTCCAGAAGGTCGTCTACGAGCACCTCAACGACTGGCTCGACCGCAACCCCAACGAGGCCGCGGACATCGTCCGCAAGGGCATCCAGGCGGCCACCGCGCGCGTGGCGGCCCGCAAGGCGCGCGACCTGACCCGCCGCAAGGGCCTGCTGGAGTCGGCGTCCCTGCCGGGCAAGCTGTCCGACTGCCAGTCGAACGACCCGACCAAGTGCGAGATCTTCATCGTCGAGGGCGACTCCGCCGGCGGCTCGGCCAAGTCCGGCCGGAACCCGCAGTACCAGGCGATCCTCCCGATCCGCGGCAAGATCCTCAACGTCGAGAAGGCGCGCATCGACCGGATCCTGCAGAACCAGGAGATCCAGGCGATGATCTCCGCGTTCGGCACGGGCGTGCACGAGGACTTCGACATCGCCCGGCTCCGCTATCACAAGATCATCCTGATGGCGGACGCCGACGTCGACGGCCAGCACATCAACACCCTGCTGCTGACCTTCCTGTTCCGCTTCATGCGGCCGCTGGTCGAGGCCGGGCACGTGTACCTGTCCCGCCCCCCGCTCTACAAGATCAAGTGGGGCAAGGACGACTTCGAGTACGCGTACTCCGACCGCGAGCGCGACGCCCTGATCGAGATGGGCCGCAACGCCGGCAAGCGCATCCGCGAGGACTCGGTCCAGCGCTTCAAGGGCCTCGGCGAGATGAACGCCGAGGAACTGCGCATCACGACCATGGACCAGGAGCACCGCGTCCTCGGCCAGGTCACCCTCGACGACGCGGCCCAGGCCGACGACCTGTTCTCGGTGCTGATGGGCGAGGACGTCGAGGCCCGCCGCGCGTTCATCCAGCGCAACGCCAAGGACGTCCGCTTCCTCGACATCTGAGTCGGTCTCAGCTGACCGCACCAGGAAGGACCTTCACCAGCAATGACCGACGAGAACACCCCTGTGACGACGCCCGAGGGCGACGCCCTGGCGATGCGTGTCGAGCCCGTGGGGCTCGAGACGGAGATGCAGCGCTCGTACCTCGACTACGCGATGTCCGTCATCGTCTCCCGCGCGCTGCCCGACGTCCGTGACGGACTCAAGCCCGTCCACCGCCGCGTGCTGTACGCGATGTACGACGGCGGCTACCGGCCGGAAAAGGGCTTCTACAAGTGCGCCCGCGTCGTCGGCGACGTCATGGGCAACTACCACCCGCACGGCGACTCCTCCATCTACGACGCGCTGGTCCGCCTCGCGCAGTCGTGGTCGATGCGGATGCCGCTGGTCGACTCCAACGGCAACTTCGGCTCGCCGGGCAACGACCCGGCGGCGGCCATGCGCTACACCGAGTGCAAGATGGCGCCGCTGTCGATGGAGATGGTTCGCGACATCGACGAGGAGACCGTCGACTTCACGGACAACTACGACGGCCGCTCCCAGGAGCCGACCGTCCTGCCGGCCCGTTTCCCGAACCTGCTGATCAACGGCTCGGCCGGCATCGCGGTCGGCATGGCGACCAACATCCCGCCGCACAACCTGCGCGAGGTCGCCGCCGGCGCCCAGTGGTACCTGGAGAACCCCGAGGCCTCGCACGAAGAGCTGCTCGACGCGCTCATCGAGCGCATCAAGGGCCCCGACTTCCCGACCGGCGCGCTCGTCGTGGGCCGCCGGGGCATCGAGGAGGCGTACCGCACCGGCCGCGGCTCCATCACGATGCGCGCGGTCGTCGAGGTCGAGGAGATCCAGAACCGCCAGTGCCTGGTGGTGACGGAGCTGCCGTACCAGACCAACCCCGACAACCTCGCGCAGAAGATCGCCGACCTGGTGAAGGACGGCAAGATCGGCGGCATCGCCGACGTCCGTGACGAGACGTCCTCCCGCACGGGCCAGCGCCTGGTCATCGTCCTGAAGCGGGACGCGGTCGCCAAGGTCGTGCTGAACAACCTCTACAAGCACACCGACCTGCAGACGAACTTCGGCGCCAACATGCTGGCGCTGGTCGACGGTGTGCCGCGCACGCTGTCCCTGGACGCGTTCATCCGCCACTGGGTGACGCACCAGATCGAGGTCATCGTCCGGCGTACGAGGTTCCGGCTGCGCAAGGCCGAGGAGCGCGCGCACATCCTGCGCGGCCTGCTGAAGGCCCTGGACGCCATCGACGAGGTCATCGCGCTGATCCGGCGCAGCGACACCGCCGAGATCGCGCGCGGCGGCCTGATGGACCTCCTGGAGATCGACGACATCCAGGCCAACGCCATCCTCGAGATGCAGCTGCGCCGGCTGGCCGCCCTGGAGCGCCAGAAGATCGTCCAGGAGCACGACGAACTCCAGGCGAAGATCCGCGAGTACAACGAGATCCTGGCCTCCCCGCTCCGCCAGCGCGGCATCGTCAGCGAGGAGCTGGCCGCGATCGTCGAGAAGTACGGCGACGACCGCAAGACCAAGCTCATCCCGTACGAGGGCGACATGTCCATCGAGGACCTGATCGCCGAAGAGGACATCGTGGTCACGGTCACGCGCGGCGGCTACATCAAGCGCACCAAGACCGACGACTACCGCGCCCAGAGGCGCGGCGGCAAGGGCGTCCGCGGCACGAAGCTGAAGGAAGACGACATCGTCGACCACTTCTTCGTCTCCACCACGCACCACTGGCTGCTGTTCTTCACGAACAAGGGCCGCGTCTACCGCGCGAAGGCGTACGAGCTGCCGGACGCCGGCCGTGACGCGCGCGGCCAGCACGTGGCGAACCTGCTCGCCTTCCAGCCGGACGAGGCCATCGCCGAGATCCTCGCCATCCGCGACTACGACGCGGCGCCGTACCTGGTCCTGGCGACCAAGGGCGGCCTGGTGAAGAAGACCCCGCTGAAGGACTACGACTCCCCGCGCGCGGGCGGCGTCATCGCCATCAACCTGCGCGAGCGGGAGGACGGCACCGACGACGAGCTGATCGGGGCCGAGCTCGTCTCGTCCGACGACGATCTGCTGCTGATCAGCAGGAAGGCGCAGTCGATCAGGTTCACCGCGACGGACGACTCGCTGCGCCCCATGGGCCGTGCGACCTCGGGCGTCAAGGGAATGAGTTTCCGCGAGAGCGACGAGCTGCTCTCGATGAATGTCGTGCGACCCGGTACGTTCGTGTTCACTGCCACTGACGGCGGGTACGCGAAGCGGACCGCCGTCGACGAGTACCGCGTCCAGGGTCGCGGTGGCCTCGGCATCAAGGCCGCCAAGATCGTCGAGGACCGCGGCTCGCTCGTCGGCGCGCTGGTGGTCGAGGAGACCGACGAGATCCTCGCCATCACGCTGGGCGGCGGAGTGATTCGTACGCGAGTCAACGAGATCAGGGAGACGGGCCGTGACACCATGGGCGTCCAACTGATCAACCTGGGCAAGCGCGATGCCGTGGTCGGTGTCGCTCGCAACGCCGAGGCGGGGCGCGAGGCGGACGAAGTCGACGGCGACGTGGTCGTCGACGAGTCGGCGGACGACGCGGGCACCGGCGCCGGCGGTACGGACGAGGGTGAGGCGCCCTCGGCCGAGTAGGACGAGGAGTGAGTCAGCGTGAGCGGAGCCACGGGCCCCGGACCGGCCGGTACCAACACGGGAACGGACGGCGGAGGCCGTGGCTCCGCCCCGCAGGCACAGGACTCGCACACCACTCAGCTGAAGGCGATCAAGTCCCCCGGGACCGACGCGCACTCGCCCGACACGCCTGGCACCCAGGGGGGAACTGTGACGGACACCCGAGGCCCGCAGGCCCAGCACTACGCGGCCGGCGCGGACCCGGCAGCAGGGGCACAGCCGCAGCCCGCCGCCCACCGGGACACCGCCTCGCCCCTCCCCGGGGAGCGGCAGGCGCAGCAGCCGAACGGGCCCTACCACCCGCCGCAGGCCTACCCCACACAGGGCGACGACGGCCGGTCCGGTGCGGCCGTCCGCCGACCGCGCACGGGCGCGCGCACCACGCCCCGGGTCCGCAAGGCCCGTCTGCGGGTGGCGAAGGCCGACCCGTGGTCGGTGATGAAGGTCAGCTTCCTGCTCTCCATCGCCCTCGGCATCTGCACGATCGTCGCGGCCGCGGTGCTGTGGATGGTCATGGACGCGATGGGCGTCTTCTCCACGGTCGGCGGCACGATCTCCGAGGCCACCGGCTCCAACGAGTCGAACGGCTTCGACCTGCAGTCCTTCCTCTCCCTGCCCAATGTGCTGCTCTTCTCGTCGATCATCGCGGTCATCGACGTGGTCCTCGCCACGGCCCTGGCGACGCTCGGCGCGTTCATCTACAACCTCTCCGCAGGCTTCGTGGGCGGCGTGGAACTCACGCTGGCCGAGGACGAGTGACGGGGCCGGGACGAAGGCGAGTCACGGGCGGGCCGGGGGCCTGACGGCCAGGCCGATACAGGTCCAGGTTGGCTTGCAAGGGACCTGGTTCGGCGGGTCGAGAACGGGGGAACGACCGGCGCCGGAGCGGTGCGGGGGCGGCACGGACAGCCCCCGGACAACCGATTTTGGGACTCCCCACCTCGTGCGCTAATCTTCAGGGGTCAGCGCGCGGGACACCCCCGCAGAGCGCGGCGGGGCTATAGCTCAGTTGGTTAGAGCGCATCCCTGATAAGGATGAGGCCACAGGTTCAAATCCTGTTAGCCCCACAGCGAGAAGACCCCCAGTCGATCAGACTGGGGGTCTTTTGTCATAGATGGTCGACACCGACACCGACAGCGCCGGTCGGCCGAGGGTCGGTCTTCCCGTATCTCCGCGAGAAATGACGCCCGCCCCACGGGTGTGGGGCGACGGCGGGCGGGCCGTCGGGTCGGGATTGGCGAGGGTGGGGCGCGTTCCGCGCTGAAGTGCCCGTTCTGGTTCTGTGCCTCGCGCCGGACCGGGCTCGGCCCGGTCGGACAGGGGCGAGGGCTGTGCGATAAAACGCCCTATTGCATCCATAGCGTGATTCGGGCGCGGGCGCGCAACCGGTGGGTCCCTCCTCGGTTTCTGTTGAGACCGAGGACGGCGTTCACGACCCGAAGGAGAGCGGTATGCACACGATGACTGCCCCACCCGCTGCCGGCCTGACGCGCGGTTACGCAGCCGAGGGCGACTTCCTGCTCGCCCCGCCCAACCCGGTCGACCGCCTGTCGAGCCGCCGTATCGATCCCAAGGACCAGCGCCGACTGGACCTGCACGCCGCCCTGACCGCAGCCGGTATCCCGCCCTCGCCGGGGGACAGCGAGGCCATCGAGCGCCTCAGCGACCTCCCGGTCACCGTGCACGAGGCCCTGCACCGCTGGCTCAAGACCCTGTCGTGATCGCCGCCGCGCCCGGGCGGGACAAGCCGACAGCGCGAAGACCCGAGGACCGTGTCGGCCCGTCGGGTCTTCGCGTCGAGGCGGTGCTGTACGCAAAGCGCCGGAACTGCCGGTACTGCACGGCATGGCTGGAACTGCCGCGTCCGGTCAGGGAGAGGGGGCGGCCGGGCGGCACCCGCGCCGCGGTCAGCGCTGGAGGGGGATCTCGGGGGTGAGGGGTTCCTCGGAGGCCGTACCCGGAGTGCAGGGGCTCGGGGCGGCGGGGGACTCGTCGGGGCGGTGGCGGCACCTGGGGGCATTGCCGTGGGCCTCGGCGTGAATGCGCTGCTTCATCGTGGGGGGCAGGGCGCCGGTACGGGCCCAGGACCAGGGGGACGCCGTGCGCGCCGCCGGCTGGGGAGTGCTCCGGCCGGTGTTGCGCCCCCTGTCGCTGTGGCTGTTGCGCGTGGTCTCGGTCTGCTGTACGGCCGCCGAGGCGTTCGTGGTGGCGACTCCGAGCGCCGCGAACAGCGCGAGGAAGGCGGTGACGATGGCGGTCCACAGCTTCATGACCTTGATCCGGGCCATGGCCCCTCACTTTCGGGTCGGACGATTTGCGTACTTTCCTCATGATGTGTATGGGGGTCGAGAAGTGGTGGACCTGCACCCGTGGCGCGGCGATGTTCAGATGAACACCACTCGAATGGGTGCAGAGTGGCGAAAAAGAAGGAGAATCAGGAGGGAAGGGCAGAAAACGCGTCCTTCTGGAGGGTGTGATCACCTTCCTGTCGGAGCGGAGTACTCCCCTCCTTTGCAGTGCGCCGGACGGGAGTTGAGGGCCGACACAGGTCACTGATCGGTATCGGCCGGTGTGTATAGTCGGGCGCCAGAAGTCCCCTACGTCAAGGAAAGACGAGGTCGCGCGGTGAAGAAGCTTCTCCTGGTCGCACTGGCCGCCATCGGCGGGCTCCTCGTGTACCGCCAGATCCAGGCGGATCGCGCCGAGCAGGATTTGTGGACGGAGGCGACCGACTCCGTACCCACGGGTTCGTGAGCGTCGACTTTCGCATCAGAACAGACCCCGGCCGTCGTAGCGGTCGGGGTTTTGTGTGTCCAGGGGCTGAGGGACCGCCGTGTCAGCGCCGGCCCACGTCCCGCCGGCCGGGCGCCCCGGCCCCGGCCCACGTCCCGCCGGCCGGGGCCGGGGCGGCGGGCGGTCGTCTTCGGCGGTCGTACGGAATGTGCCGACGGCCTGGGGATGTGAGGGGCGTGGGGGCAGGATGGACCGCGGTCCGGGTCCGGTGTGCGGACCGGGCCGGCGTGAAGGCGGTGACGACGTGGGGTGGGGTGGCGAGTCATGACGGGGTGGCGTACGGCGAGGGCGTGGCGTAGGGACGGAGCCCGGGGCCCGGCCCTGTGGCGCGCCGCCTCCCTGGCTGTCGTCGGCGCGGTGCTGTGGACCTGTGCCGTACTGCCCGCCCCCGCTGCCCTGGCCGCGGGCACCGGGAGCGCGTACGACCACGCCGATGGCGCTCGCCGGGTCGACGGC
The DNA here is from genome assembly GCF_040638805.1 of Streptomyces sp. NPDC005925. Classification (NCBI taxonomy): domain Bacteria; kingdom Bacillati; phylum Actinomycetota; class Actinomycetes; order Kitasatosporales; family Streptomycetaceae; genus Streptomyces; species Streptomyces sp. NPDC005925. The sequence goes on from NZ_JBEXVL010000017.1 coordinate 10,268, forward strand.
GCGGGGAGCGCCGCGGACGCCGAGCTCCTCGAACCCGGCACGACGTACCGCAGCTCCCTGTCCGCCGACGGCACGGTTCACTACCGTCTCGACCTCGACGACGTCTCCAGTACGTACGTCTCCGCCACCGCCGTGCCCCCGCCGGACGGCACGATCGCCAGTGTCGACGGGATCGAGGTGACCGTCCGGGACGCCGAGGGACACTCCTGTTCCGCCAGTACGGCCCGTATCGGCGCCGCCCGCAGTCCTCATCCGATCGCCGCCTGGGGCATGCGGGAGGTCTCCCCGGGCAGACCCCTGTGCCAGGAGGCCGGCAGCTACGACGTCTCCGTCCGCCGCGTCGCACCGGCGGACACCTCCCCCGACACCTGGGACCTGGAGCTCACCGTCGCCTCCGAGCCGCGCCCGGCGAAGCCCGGTGCGACGAGCCCGCCCGGCGCCTGGGACTCGGCCTCGCCCGAGCCCGCCGGGGGCCGCGCCGTACGCCGTTCCGGCGGCGCGGGCTTCGCCACGGCCGCTTCCGTCGGGCAGGGCGTCTGGCGCGCCGACATCGCGCCCGGCGGGACGCTGTTCTACAGGGTGCCGGTGGACTGGGGGCAGCAGTTGTCCGCCACCGCCGAGCTGGGCAGCGCGGACGGGGGCGGCGGATTCGCCGAAGGCGCCCTGGACCTGTCGCTCTACAACCCGGCACGCGGCCAGGTGCAGAACACCGTCGTCGGCTACGACGGTACCGGCGCGGCAGCCACTCTCGCCCCGCTGCCGCCGGTGGCGTACGCCAACCGGCGTGCCGCCACCGAGCAGGCGAACACCGTACGTTTCGCGGGCTCCTACTACCTCGTCGTGCACCTCGCCGAAGGGGTGGCCGGCAGCTTCGGCGAGGGGCCGTTCGCGCTGACGCTGCGTGTGCGGGTACGCGGGGCCGCACAGGCCGGCCCCGACTACGCGGGGGAGTCGGCGCCGCGGGGCCTGTTCGAGGTCACGGAACAGGACCGGGAGGCCGCGGTCGAGGGCACTGCCGCCGACGACGACCTCGCGATGACGGTCCTCGCCGCGGGAGGCATCGGCACCGGGACGCTCCTGCTCGTGGGGCTCGGGGTGTGGACGGCCGTGGAGCGCCGGAGAGCCGACGTCCCGTAGGGCTCGAAGGGACAGAACGGCTCGAAGGACAGAACGGCTCTAAGGGGCAGAACGCAGAGGTCCTGGGGCTCAGAGGCGGGTCAGGGCCCAGAAGCCCACGGCGTAGCAGGCCAGCGCCAGGAGAACGACCGGGACCGTGACCCTGGCCCGGGGGCCGGGACGGCGGGGGCGCGGGGCGCGGTGCCCTCGTACCGTCGACGGCATGGGCGTCGGTGGCGGCGGTCCCTGCGGGGCCTGCGCGGTGTACGAGGCCGTGACGGCGCCGGTGCCGTGCTGGGGAGGATGGCCCGCGGGCGTGGGGCCGAGCCGAGGGGGCGGGGCGGCGGCGTACGGCGGTGGGGGCGGGGGGAGCCGGGCGCCCAGGGCGTGGGCCGCATCCAGGGGGGTGCCGTGCGGCGGCTGGGGAGCCGTGGGTGGGCGGGGTGTGGCGGCCGTGGTGGCCGTGGTGGCCGTGGCCCGCGGGGGCGGCAGAGGGAAGCTGCCCGTGTCGGACAGGGAGGGCGGCTGTTCCGCCGGGGCGGACCCCTCAGGGGCCGGGGCGGCCGGAGGCGGCGCAGCGGCGGCAGAGACGGCAGGCGCTGGTGGTGGTGGTGGTGCTGGTGCTGCGGCGTCGGCGGATCCCGTGCCCGGTTCCTGGCGGGCTGCGGACACCGGGGTGGACGTGGGGGACGGTGACGGGTCCTGGGAGGTGCCCTGCACGGCCGCCCCGGACGCATGTCGGAGCGGGCCGTCCGGGGCGAACTCCGGTGGCAGCGGGCCGATGTGATCGAAGATCTCGATGAGTTCGTCGTCGGGACCGGGTTCCGGCAACAGCTCCGCGGCCGAGGCGAGCGCCTTCCGCGCCCCCGTCGCCGAACGGAAACGGGCGTCCGGGTCCGGTTGCAGCATCGTGGCCACCACCTGCCACAGCGGCTCCGGGATGCTCTGGGGCGCGCCGGGCGTCCCGTGCTCGGCGAAGTACTGCACGAGTGCCCTCGCGTCCGGCTTGGCGCCCTCCAGGAGGTACAGGGCGACGAGGCCCACGGCGAACAGGTCGGCGGGGAAGTCCGGCTCCGAGCCCGTCAGCTGCTCGGGTGCGAGGTAACCCGGCGTCCCCACCACGAGGTTGGTCTCCGTCAGGCGTGGTTCGCCCAGCCGCATCGCGATGCCGAAGTCGGACAGCCGCAGCCGGGGCCGGGCGGTGCCGGTCGCCTCCAGCAGCACGTTGGCGGGCTTGATGTCCCGGTGGACGACGCCTTCCGCGTGCACGGCGGCCAGGCCCGACAGGAGCTGGTCGAGCAGGGTGCAGACGAAGGCCGGAGGCAGGGGGCCGTAGTCGCCGACGAGGTGGACCAGGGAGCCGCCTGCGACCAGGTCCATGGTGAACAGGACCTTGTCGTCGTCCGCGGCCCAGCTGGCGGGCGCGAGCACGTGCGGGTGGTCGATGCGCAGCGCCTGCTCGCGGACGAACCGCAGCAGGGAGTGCGCGTCGCTCTGCTGGAGCACCTTGGCCGCGACATACCGGCGGCGGCGGTGGTCCCAGGCGCGCCAGACGGCGCCGACGCCACCGCGCCCGATCGGGTCGACCAGCTCGTACCGGCCGGCGAAGACCTCACCCATGGCTGTGCGTCGCTCCTCCCCTGCGGCCTGCCCGGACGACCCGCGAATTCTCCGGTCTCCCGGGCCTTCGGCTCTCCGCGATGTCCTCGGCTTCCCGGATGCCCTCGGTCCCGGACGCCCTCGGTCTCCGCTGTTCTCGGTCCCCCCGGTGAGGACACGCCCCCACGTGTCCTCACCCCCAGACCCGTCGTCCCGGCTGCCGACCCCCTTCGGCCGCCGGACGGCGGGATCAGCTCTGGTGGGACTCGTAGTGCGCGACGGCGTCCGAGGTGCGGCCGGCGCCGTACACCCGGAGGAACTCCGCCAGCTCCGGGTGGGTCGGAGAGAGCGTGTTCGCCGCGTCGATGATGTCACCGGCCGCCGCGACCGAGCGGAGCAGCGACTGGATCTCGCGGACCACGCGCTTGACCGTGGGTGCTCCCGAATTGCTGGTCGTCTGCGTGGTGTTGTTGAGCACCGAGCCCCCCTGCGACTTCTTGATCTCCTCCATGCGTTCGGTGGCCTCGGCGGCACTCACGTTGCCGTGGGCGACCTGCCCCGCCAGGTCCTGCAGCAGCTGCACCCGCTGGACCACGGCAGGATTGCCGATCTTCGCCCGCTGACCGCTCATCAGCTGCGACAGCATCGGCGCCGACAGTCCCAGTACCCCCGCGAGACGAGCCTGGTTGAGACCAAGATCGTCGATGAGCCTACGGAAGAGCGCCCCCAACGGCTCCCCGTACCAGTTCCGCTGCAGTTCCCGCGCTCTTGCGGTGGCTTCCTGCTGTGCGGCGTCCATTGCGTCTCCCCATCGCTTCCCCTTAAGACCGCGGTTCGCTGTAGCGAACCACGCGTGCATCCTACGGAGAGTGGTGGGGCATCGGGACCCCCTCATTTGCGAGATCCCGGGGCCGACCCGGTACTCTGGACTGCGGCGTCGACCGGTATGAAGTCCCTCCGGCCAGGCGCTCGTCATCCAGGGGCCTTAGCTCAGTTGGTAGAGCGCTGTCTTTGCATGGCAGATGTCAGGGGTTCGACTCCCCTAGGCTCCACCTGAAAACACCCTCTGACCTGCGGAAAAGCTGGTCAGAGGGTGTTCGTGCGTGAGAGGGGCGCTGCCACCGGCGGCCTTGACCGGCGGGCGGGCCCCTGCCGCTTGCTCCGGCGGACGAGCCGCCCGCGAGTACTCCCCGCCCGAGTCGGAGCCATATGTGGAAGCGCTCGGCGACACCTCAATCCACCCGGCCCCAAGGTGAGTTGGGGATATCGAGCACCGAGGGGTGGCCGACGTCGACGGTTTCACGTGAAACATGGCTGTGGGGCGGGAAATCGTGCAGGCTTCCCGCCCCACCCAGCGACGCCGGGATGATCCCCCGATAGGGCTCAGTGCCTGTCGTAGCGGTTCGTGCCCTCCTGCTCGGCGTCCTTGGCGTCCTTGTCGTCCTTGGCCTGCTCGGCTTCTTCGGCTTCCTCGGCCTGCTTGGCCTCCACCTCGGGGTCGAGCACGGTCGTCGAGCCGCTGCCGTCGACCGAGTTCAGTCGTCCGGACTCCGGAACCTCCGTCGCCGCGGGCGGCTCCACCAGCCAGTCCGGGTTGGCCTGCTTGTCCCACCACTTCCAGGCGGCGAAGGCGCCGCCGGCGAGAATGCCCAGCACTGCCAGCATCCTCGTCGCCCGGCCGGCGCGCGCCCGCCGCTGGTGCTTGCGGACCAGCTTCTGGACGTCCTTCGCGGAGACCTGGCCGCGCAGCGCGGCCAGCGCGGCGGCACCGCGCGCGGCGGCCTCGTCCTTGACCGGAGTGGCGGCGGCCACGGCCTGCTCGATCCGTGGGCGGGAATACACGGCTGCCTGCTGTGCGGCCCTCCGTGTCCGGCAGGCGGCTTCCTGGGCGGCCTGGTCGATCTTCGGCGGCACATGCGTACGGGCCTGCTCCAGACGCGGTGCCACATGGGCGCCGTACTGGGCGCGGGCCTGTTCGGCGGCCAGCGTCACCTTGGGCGCGAGCCGTACGCGGGCCTCGTGTGCGTAGTGCGCGGCCCTGTCCTTGGCCGTGTCGGCGTAGGGCGCCACCACTTCCGCGGCGTGCAGCACGCTGTCCTTCGCCAAACCGGTCGCGGCGCGCACGCTGTCGATGCGGGTCACGGGTTCCTCCTCCTCGGTGGCGTACGGTATTTCGACTTTCCACCCTTTTACGGATCATGCCTGCCGGTGCGGTACCGGGCATGCGTGGACGGGCATCCGGGTCACGGGACAACGGCCGCGGAGCCCCGCAGGCCGCCGGTGCCGGACGAGGCCGGAGGACAGGGCCGAGGGCGCTGACGGAGGGGGGCGCCGGTCGGTGCCGGGGTACGGAAGTCGATCTCGTGGGAATCGTCGGCCTAGGGGTGTCATAGGGGGACGAATGCGGAACAACGGGAGGCTGGTGCCGACACTGTCACGGATCGCCGGTTCTCGCGCCCGTCTCGCGTCTACGCGGCCCGTTTTCCACAAGTGACACGCGACGCATGCCCCCCACGCCTCGCCCGCCGGACGACGAGGGGCTCCGGCCGTGCGAGGATCAGGGAGTCACAGGAAGACAACGGAAGGCAGATCGTGGCTGAGCAGCTTTACGCCACCCTGAAGACCAACCACGGCGACATCGAAGTCCGGCTCCTGCCGAACCACGCGCCCAAGACGGTGCGGAACTTCGTGGAGCTCGCCAAGGGCGAGCGGGAGTGGACGCACCCCGCCACCGGCGAGAAGTCCACCCAGAAGCTCTACGACGGCACGGTCTTCCACCGGGTGATCAGCGGGTTCATGATTCAGGGCGGAGACCCGCTGGGCAACGGCACCGGCGGCCCCGGCTACCAGTTCGAGGACGAGTTCCACCCGGACCTGTCCTTCGACAAGCCCTACCTGCTGGCGATGGCCAACGCGGGTCCGGGCACCAACGGCTCGCAGTTCTTCGTCACCGTCGCCCCGACGACGTGGCTGAACCGCAAGCACACCATCTTCGGCGAGGTCACGGACGCGGCCAGCCAGAAGGTGATCGACTCCATCGCCGGTGCGCAGACCAACCAGCGCACCGACCGACCGGTCAACGACGTGGTCATCGAGTCGGTGGTGGTCGAGACCCGCTGAGGCGCGTCCCGACCTCGGGTTCGACTTCCGGGTGCCCGAGTGCCCTTGCTCGGGATCCTGGTCCCGGGCAAGGGCGGGACGCCCGGCGGAAGCACCGGCAGGGCCGGCGGAGAACCACCGCGAGGGCCCTGGGAACCAAACGCCCCGCTCATCCGTAAGGATGGGCGGGGTGGTGCTTTCCCCGGAAGGCACCTGCCCGAGGTTTTCCCGCGCCGACGAATGAGGGGACGCCATGGACCAGGCGCCAGGCAGCCCGAAGGACCCCAGGGACCCGAAGGGCCCGGGAGACACCGGTCCGACGGACGATGCCCGGAGCCTGCCCACCTGCTATCGCCACCCGGAGCGCGAGACCGGCATCCGCTGCACCCGCTGCGACCGCCCGATCTGCCCGGACTGCATGATCGACGCGTCGGTCGGTTTCCAGTGCCCCGAATGCGTCCGGGGCGGCTCCGGCACCGGACACCCGCCGGGCGCTTCCCGGCCCCGCACCCTTGCCGGCGGCGCCGTTCCCGCGGACCGTCGCCTGGTGACCAAGATCCTCCTCGGGATCAACGTCGCGGTGTTCGTCGCGGTGCACGTCTGGTCGGGGCTGCTGGATCACCTGCTGCTCATCGGAGCCTGGCCTCCGGCCCCGTTCGGCCCCGTCGAGGGTGTCGCCGAGGGCGAGTGGTACCGCATGGTGACGGCGATGTTCGCGCACGAGGCCCCGTGGCATCTCGCGTTCAACATGCTCAGCCTGTGGTTCCTCGGCACACCGCTCGAAGCGATCCTCGGCCGTGCCCGCTATCTCGCCCTGTATGTCACCTCGGGGCTGGCGGGCAGCGCCCTCTCTTATCTGCTGGCCGAACCGACCGCGGCCTCGCTCGGCGCGTCCGGCGCGATCTTCGGGCTGTTCGGCGCGACCGCCGTCGTGGTGCGGCGCCTCAACCACGACATGCGCCCGGTGATCGCCCTGCTGGTGATCAACCTGGTCATCACCTTCGGGTGGAGCAACATCGCGTGGCAGGCGCACATAGGCGGCCTGGTCGCCGGTGCCGTGATCGGTTACGCCATGATGCACGCCCCGCGCGAACGGCGGTCACTCGTGCAGTTCGGCAGCTGCGCGCTGGTGCTGCTCGTGGTCGTCGTCGTGACGCTGCTGAGAACGGCGCAGCTCACCTAGGGGCCTGTCGTGTGGATCACCCCGGCGTCGCGGGGTCTGGCACGCACGTCTGCCGCGTTGTCGTCGGTTGCCGACGCTCCGCGTTGACGCCCTCCGCCTTGCAGCCGCACGCACCAGACCCCGCTCGGGTCGGCCGCAAAGCACCGCGTCCCACAGCCGGCCTGATCCACACGACAGACCCAAGGGAGACGCGGGGTTGCTGAGCGCTTGGTCAGCGTTATCCACAGTAGGTGGCGGATCTTGTGCATATTGTGCGGGAACGCGTGTGCGTCCCGTATCTGATGCGTGTTTCCGCAGGTCAGGCGTGGGGTGAACAGGTTTTCGACCGCCGGTAGGGCAGTCACACCGGCGTCAACCGTCACTGGGTTATCCACAGATCGTCGTTCTTTTCCCCAGTGTGGAAAACGGCTGTGGATAACTTGGTGGACGGTTGCCGGCGGAGCCGTGTTCACGCGGAAGCAGCCGGTACCTCTCCGGCTGCTCCCACGGCGCGCGAAAGCTGCGTCACCGCTGTCTCCACCGCTCTGTCGCTGCTCCCGCCGTTCCTTCAGCCGCTACTTCCACTGAGTGGAGACGCCGAATCCGGCGGCGATGAACCCGAAGCCCACGACGATGTTCCAGTTGTCGAACGTGTCGACGGGCAGGGAACCGTCGGTGACGTAGAAGACGACGATCCAGGCCAGCCCGAGGAGGAACATGGCGAGCATGACGGGGGCGACCCAGGAACGGTTGGTCAGCTTGATGGCCGCTGCCTGCTTCGCGGGCGGCGGCGTGTAGTCGGCCTTCTTGCGGATACGTGACTTCGGCACGAGGGTCTCTCCTGTCGATGCGCTGCGTGGCCGCGCAGGTTCTGGGTCGGGCTCGGGGCGGCTTGCAGGGGACTCTGAGCGCTCCCCCGGGCGTCCGTTAGCGTAGTGCTTCCGTGGCGCCGAAGGAGATAAGGGTACGTTGAGCAATTCTGCCGACTCCCCCGGGACGGGATCCAGCCCCACCGGCCGACGTTTCCGGCCGGTCCGGGTGCTCACCGTGGCCGTCTTCGCTCTCGCGGGGCTCATCTTCTTCACCAGCTTCGACACCGCCAAGGGCACCAATATCCGTACGGACTCGTCCTTGCTGAAGCTTTCCGACCTGATTCAGGAACGAAGCCGCAAGAACGGACAACTGGACGAGTCCAACGCCGGCCTGCGCGACGACATGGAGGTGCTCGCCGAACGGGACAACGGCAGCACGGCCGCGGAGGAGAAGAAGCTCGCCGGGCTGGAGAAACGCGCCGGTACGCAGAAACTCACCGGTGAGGCGATCTCCGTGACGCTCAACGACGCCCCGCCGGACGCCACCGCCAAGCTCCCCGGCTACCCGGAGCCGGAACCCGACTACCTGGTCATCCACCAGCAGGACCTCCAGGCCGTGGTGAACGCGCTCTGGCAGGGCGGCGCCCAGGGCGTCAAGGTCATGGACCAGCGGCTGATCTCCACCAGCGCGGTGCGCTGCGTCGGCAACACGCTGATCCTTCAGGGCCGGGTCTACTCACCGCCGTACAAGGTCACGGCGGTCGGCGACCCGCGGCGGCTGAAGAAAGCCCTCGCCGTATCCCCCGCGATCCGCAACTACATGGTGTACGTGAAGGTCTACGGCCTCGGCTGGAAGGTCGAGGACGAGGGCAGGACGACGCTGCCCGGCTACTCGGGCACGGTCGACCTGCACTACGCACAGCCCGTGGACTGACCGAACGCCCTACCGAAACGTCTCACCCGACGCTCCCTGTGGACAACGGGATGCCGGGACCGTCCCGCCGTTAGTCTGTTTGCTGTACGGCGTGAGTCTGGTGCCGTGGTGCGACGGAAGGGACGGCATGTACGGCTGGATCTGGCGGCATCTGCCGGGGAACGTGTGGGTGAGGGCCCTGCTCTCCCTCGTACTGACCGTGGCCGTGGTCTACGTGCTCTTCCAGTACGTCTTCCCGTGGGCGGAACCCTTGCTGCCCTTCAACGATGTGACGGTGGACAACCAGTGAGCGCACGCATCCTCGTCGTCGACAACTACGACAGCTTCGTCTTCAACCTGGTCCAGTACCTGTACCAGCTCGGCGCCGAGTGCGAGGTCCTGCGCAACGACGAGGTGGCCACCGCCCACGCCCGAGACGGCTTCGACGGCGTCCTGTTGTCACCCGGACCCGGCGCTCCCGAGCAGGCCGGCGTCTGCGTCGACATGGTGCGGCACTGCGCGGCGACCGGCGTGCCCGTCTTCGGCGTCTGCCTCGGCATGCAGTCGATGCAGGTGGCGTACGGCGGGGTCGTGGACCGGGCGCCCGAGCTGCTGCACGGCAAGACCTCGCTCGTCGAGCACGGGGGCCGGGGCGTCTTCGCGGGCCTGCCCTCGCCCTTCACGGCGACGCGCTACCACTCCCTGGCCGCCGAACCGGCGACCGTCCCGGCCGAGCTGGAGGTCACGGCGCGCACCCGGGACGGCATCGTGATGGGCCTGCGCCACCGTGAACTGCCCGTCGAGGGCGTCCAGTTCCACCCCGAGTCGGTGCTGACCGAGCACGGGCACCGCATGCTGGCGAACTGGCTGGTGGAGTGCGGTGACCACGGTGCGGTGGCGAGGTCGGCGGGGCTCGCCCCGGTGGTGGGCAGGGCAACGGCGTGACCGCACTGCGCCCCGAGCGCGAGTCCGGCACCTCGTACGGGCAGGAGCCGTACGGGGCGCGGGGCGCGTTCGAAAACTGGTCGCACGGGGACCAGGGGCAGGCGCGGACGCCGTACGAGCAGAATCCGTACCAGCAGTCCCAGCCGCAGCCGCAGCAACCGCACCGCACCACGGTGTACGAGGGGACGGCACCGTCTTACGATCCGGCGCCGCCGCCGTACCAGGAGGCGTCGTACGACCCGCGGCCACAGGGGCAGAGGTACGAGCCTTCCGCACCCGCACCTGCGCCGGTGTCCCCGCCCCGGCCCGGCGACGACGAGACCGTGGCGCTGCGGATGGCGGATCTGCCGGACGGGCCGGAGGGAGCGGGTGGGGCCGCGGGCCCTGCAGCGGCCTCTGCCGCCTCCACGGCCGCCGGGGCTTCCGGTCCCGCGCACGGAGGCCGTGCGGCCCGCAGAAAGGCCGCCAAGCGGCGGCACGGGCGTCATGGCGCCGGCAGCCGCGCGGGCTCGCCGGGGGCGCGGAGCGAGGACACCGAGCCGGAGGAGCAGCCCGCCGCGCCGCTGTCACGGATGGAGGCGCGCAAGCTGGCGCGGGCGCGCAAGGCCGGGCCCGCGGTGATCGCGAGCCGCGCGATCGGTGAGGTCTTCATCACCACGGGCGTCCTGATGCTGCTGTTCGTCACGTACCAGCTGTGGTGGACGAACGTCCGGGCGCACGCACAGGCCGGCAGGGAGGCCAGCGACCTCCAGGAGGACTGGGCGAACGGCAAGCGCAGTCCGGGCGCCTTCGAGCCGGGCCAGGGTTTCGCGCTCCTGCACATTCCCCGGCTGGACGTGGTGGTGCCGATCGCCGAGGGCACCAGCAGCAAGGCCGTCCTGGACCGGGGCATGGTCGGCCACTACGCGGAGGGTGCGCTGAAGACGGCCATGCCGGACGACAAGACCGGCAACTTCGGGCTGGCGGGCCACCGCAACACGCACGGCGAGCCGTTCCGGTACATCAACCGCCTCGAGCCGGGCGATCCGGTCGTCGTCGAGACGCAGAACAAGTACTTCGTCTACAAGATGACGTCGACGCTGCCGGTGACCCCACCGAGCAATGTGAGCGTCCTCGCCCCCGTCCCGCGGCAGTCGGGTTTCACCGGGCCCGGCCGGTACATCACGCTCACGACGTGCACACCGGAGTTCACCAGTAAGTACCGGTTGATCGTCTGGGGCAAGATGGTCGAAGAACGGCCGCGCAGCAAGGGCAAGCCGGATGCGCTAGTCAACTAGGGGCAGAGGACACGTGGCAGCGACCACCGACGGCACCGACGGCACCGACGGCACCGACGAGCACACCGACGCGCACCCGCCGCCACCCCGTTCGGCGGCACGCCGCCGAGGGCCGGGGCCGCTGGGCAGGGTGGTCGGCTTCATCGGCGAACTCCTGATCACGGCAGGCCTGGTGCTGGGCCTGTTCGTCGTGTACTCGCTGTGGTGGACGAACGTGGTCGCCGATCGTGCGGCCGACAAGCAGAGCGACAAGGTCCGTGACAGCTGGGCCCGGGACTCCGGTCCCGGCGCGCTCGACACCAGGAACGGCATCGGCTTCCTGCACGTCCCGGCGATGGGGAAGGGCGAGATCCTCGTCGAGAAGGGCACGACGTCGAAGATCCTCAACGACGGCGTCGCCGGCTACTACACCGACCCGGTCACGTCGGCGCTGCCCCCCTCGGGCAAGAAGGGCAACTTCGCCCTCGCCGCCCACCGCGACGGCCACGGCGCGAAGTTCCACGGCATCGACAAGCTCGACAAGGGCGACCCGATCGTCTTCGAGACCAAGGACACGTGGTACGTCTACAAGGTCTTCGGCATCCTTCCCGAGACCTCGAAGTACAACGTCGAGGTCCTCGCCCCGATCCCCGAGGAGTCGGGCAGGAAGAAGGCCGGCCACTACATCACGCTGACGACCTGCACCCCGGTCTACACCAGCCGCTACCGCTACGTGGTCTGGGGCGAACTGGACCGCGTGGAGAAGGTCGACGCGGAGCGGACCCCGCCGAGGGAACTGCGCTGACGCCCACCGCACGACGGGAACCGCGCCGGGCCCGACGCGGCGACCGCACCACATGACAGAGCCCCGGCACCGGGAAGGTGCCGGGGCTCGCGTCGTCGCGACGGGCGGACGGGTCAGTCGCCGCCGGTGATGCCGCCGAAGACGCCGCCGTTCTGACCGCCGTTGCGGCCGCCGTTGTTTCCGCCGACGGTCGTCAGCGTGATGGCCTGGCCGCCGGGGTTGTCCACCTCGGTGCCCGGCTGCGGGTCCTGCTGGGTGACCACCGCGTTGTCTTCGCCGGGGCCGGCCACCTGGATGTTGGTGAACCCGGCGCTCTGCAGGATCTGCTTGGCCTCGGCCAGGGACCGCAGGCGGACCTCCGGAACCTTCGCCTTCTGCTGCTTGGCCTTGCCGATCTGGATGGTCACCGTGGACTTCTTGTCGACGGAGGAACCGGCTGCCGGAGTGGTCGCGATGACCTTGCCGACCAGCGCCGGATCGTCGGTCTCCACGTCGGTGCAGGTGCCCGTCAGCTCGTTCGCCTGCATCTGGGCCACGGCTTCGTCGCAGGTCTTCCGGGCGACATCGGGCACCGTCGCCTTGTCCGCCTTCTTGGCGACCGTCAACGTGATCGTGGAGCCCTTCTCCACCTCTTTGCCCTTGATCGGGTTCTGGTCGAGGACCGTGCCCGGCTCTTCCGAGGACTCGCGGGCCTTCGTCTCGACCGTCAGCTCGTAGTCGTCGCCCTCGAGCTGCTTCTTGGCCTCGTCCAGGGGGAGGCCGATCACGCTGGGAACCGTGACCTTCGGCGCACCGGTGGACACCACCAGGTCGACCGTGGAACCCTTTTCGATCTTGGTACCCGCCGCGGGTTTCTGCGAGCAGATCTTGTTCTTGCTCTGGTTCTCGCAGGGCTTGGAGGTGAAGGAGAGCTCGAGCTCCGCGTTGGTGGCGAGCTCTCTGGCGGTGGTCTTGGTCTCACCGACGAAGTTCGGGGCCGAGACCCTGTCGTTGTCGGAGCCACCACCGGTGAACGCGTACTTGCCGATCAGGATGGCGCCGACGAGTACGAGCAGGCCCGCCACGACCAGCAGGATCGTCGAGGTGTTCGACTTCTTCTGGCGGCGCCGGTCCGGGCGGTCGTCGTAGCCGTAGCCGCCGTCGTCCGGGTTCATGGGCGGCAGCATCGACGTGGCGCCGGCGCCGGAGTCCGCGCGCAGGGCCGTCGTCGGCTGGTCGTCCGGGTAGCCGCCGTAGCCGGCCGGACCCATCCCCGCCGCGGCCGCGACGGGCCGGCCGTCGAGGCAGGCCTCGATGTCGACGCGCATGTCGTCGGCGGACTGGTAGCGGTAGTCGGGGTCCTTGACCAGCGCCTTCATCACGATCGCGTCCATCTCGGGCGTGATCTCGGGATCGAAGACGCTCGGCGCCTGCGGTTCCTCCCGCACGTGCTGGTACGCGACCGCCACCGGGGAGTCCCCGACGAAGGGCGGGCGGACCGTCAGCAGCTCGTAGAGCAGGCAGCCGGTCGAGTACAGGTCGGACCGCGCGTCGACCTGCTCGCCCTTGGCCTGCTCCGGCGACAGGTACTGCGCGGTGCCGATGACCGCGGCCGTCTGCGTCATCGTCATGCCGGAGTCACCCATGGCGCGGGCGATGCCGAAGTCCATCACCTTGACCTGGCCGTTGCGCGTCAGCATGACGTTCGCCGGCTTGATGTCGCGGTGGACGATGCCCGCCCGGTGCGAGTACTCCAGCGCCTGGAGGATGCCGATGGTCATCTCCAGCGTCCGCTCCGGCAGCAGCTTGCGACCGCTGTGCAGCAGCTCACGGAGCGTGGAGCCGTCGACGTACTCCATGACGATGTACGGGATCGAGACCCCGTCGATGTAGTCCTCGCCCGTGTCGTAGACCGCCACGATCGCGGGATGGTTGAGCGAGGCGGCCGACTGGGCCTCCCGGCGGAACCGGGCCTGGAAGGACGGGTCGCGCGCGAGGTCCGCGCGAAGCGTCTTCACCGCCACGGTGCGGCCGAGGCGGGTGTCATGCGCGAGGTAGACCTCCGCCATGCCACCGCGGCCCAACACCTGGCCCAGCTCGTACCGGCCGCCGAGGCGACGCGGCTCTTCCATAGCTACCTACCAGCCCTCTCCGTCGGTCCCGGCCGGCGTGTGCGCGCGGCCGGAGGCTGCCGTCCGGGCCTACCGTACCCGGCTCGTTTTGTGTGACCTGGCCAAGCCTGTCAGCCGATACCGGACCGGTACCGCAACGTGCACCGATGTGAAGCAGACGTGATCGGTCTCACTTCCGGTCGTGTTCCGGTTGTTCACTTCCGGTTGTCGAGGACCGCCTCCATCACATTCTTGGCGATCGGCGCCGCGAGGCCGCCACCGGAGATGTCGTCGCGGACGGCGTTGTCGTCCTCGATGACCACGGCCACGGCGACCGGCGAGCTGCCGTCGGCGAGCTTGGCGTAGGAGATGAACCACGCGTACGGGTTCTCACTGTTCTCCACACCGTGCTGGGCGGTACCGGTCTTGCCGCCGACCGTGACACCGGGGATCCGGGCGTTGGCGCCCGTGCCCTTCTCCACCACGGTCTCCATCATCGACTGGAGGATCTGCGCGTTGTCCGCGGACAGCGGCTTGCTCATCTCCTCCGGGTCCGTCTTCTCGATGGTGTCGACGTTCGGGGCCTGGAGCTCGTCCACCATGTACGGCTTCATCAGCGTGCCGTTGTTGGCGACGGCCGACGCGACCATGGCCATCTGCAGCGGGGTGGCGGCCGTGTTGAACTGACCGATCGAGGACAGCGCCGTCTGCGACTTGTTCATGTTGTCGGAGAAGACCGAGGCACTGGAGCGGATCGGCGTGAACTGCTCCTCGGTGAAGCCGAACTTCTTCGCCGTCTCCAGCATCTGGTCGTTGCCGAGGTCGGCGCCGACCTTGCCGAAGACGGTGTTGCAGGAGTACTGCAGGGCGACCCGCAGGGTGGCGTCCTCGCAGGGGATGTCGCCCTCGTTCTCCAGCGGGGTCGTGGTGCCCGGCATGATCCACGGCAGCGGGGTGTCGGTCTTCTCGTCCGGGTCCGTGTACAGGCCGTGCTCCAGGGCCGCGGCGGCGGTCAGCACCTTGAAGGTGGAGCCGGGCGGGTAGACCTCGCGCAGCGCGCGGTTCAGCATCGGGTCGTCGGCGTTGTTCTTCTTCTGCAGGTTCTTCCACGCCTTGGCGTCCGAGGCGCCGTCGCCCGCGATCGTCGACGGGTCGTACGACGGGTACGAGGCCAGCGACAGGATCTTGCCGGTGGACGGCTCCAGGGCCACCACGGCACCCTTGGCACCCTGCCGCTTCAGGCCGTCGTAGGCGGCCTTCTGCGCGGCGGCGCTGAGGGTCGTGACGACGTTGCCGCCCTGCTTCTTCTCGCCGGTCAGCATGTCGAGCGTGTTGCGGAAGAACAGCCGGTCGTCGTTGCCGGTGAGGATGCCGTCCTCGATGGACTCCAGCTGGTTGGCGCCGAAGGCCTGCGAGACGAAGCCGGTGACGGGCGCCCACATGGGCCCGTTCTTGTACGTCCGCTTGTACTTGAAGTCGCCGGACGTGGTGGCGTGCCCGGTGATCGGGTCGCCGCCGACGATGATGTCGCCGCGCGGCGAGGCGTACCGCTCGATGGCGACACGGCGGTTGTGCTCGTCCGTGCGCAGCTCGTCCGCCTTGACGTACTGGAGCCAGTTGTCGCGGATGAGCAGCGTCAGGACGAGAAGGCCGCAGAAGATCGCGATCCGGCGCAGGGGCTTGTTCACGGGCGGACCACCTGGGTCATCTCGGCGTCGGGGTTGGCGGCGGGGGCGGGCGCCGGGCGGCGCGCGGTGTCGCTGATGCGCAGCAGAATGCCGATGAGCGCCCAGTTGGCGATGACGGAGGAACCGCCGTACGCCAGGAACGGCATCGTCATACCGGTCAGCGGGATCAGGCCCATGACGCCGCCGGAGACGACGAACACCTGCAGCGCGAACGCGCCGGACAGGCCGATGGCGAGCAGCTTGCCGAACGGGTCGCGGGCCGCGAGGGCGGTGCGCACGCCGCGCTCCGCGATCAGCGCGTACAGCAGCAGGAGCGCCATGACACCGGCCAGGCCCAGCTCCTCGCCGAACGTGGCGAGGATGAAGTCGGAGTTGGCGGCGAAGCGGATGAGCTCGGAGTGTCCCTGGCCCCAGCCGGTGCCGAGGGTGCCACCGGAGCCGAAGGCCCACAGGGCCTGCATGGCCTGCTCGGAGTGGCCGCCGACGCCCGCGCGGCTGAGCGTGTACTCGCGCATCGGGTCGAGCCAGGCGTCCACGCGCTGCTGGATGTGCGGCTCGAAGCTGGCCACGCCGACCGCGCCGCCCGCGGACATCAGCAGACCGAACACGATCCAGCTGGTCCGCTCGGTGGCGACGTACAGCATGATGACGAACATTCCGAAGAACAGCAGCGACGTACCGAGGTCGGTCTCGAAGATCAGAATGAGGATCGAGATGAACCAGACCACGAGGATCGGCCCCAGGTCGCGGCCGCGCGGCAGGTACAGGCCCATGAACCGGCGGCTGGCCAGCGCGAGCGCGTCCCGCTTCACCATCAGGTAGCCGGCGAAGAACACCGCCAGCACGATCTTCGCGAACTCACCGGGCTGGATGGAAAAGCCCGCGACCGAGATCCAGATCTTCGCGCCGTAGATGTTCTTGCCGAGGCCCGGCACCAGCGGCAGCAGCAGCAGGAACAGCGCGCCGAGCATGGAGATGTAGGTGTAGCGCTGCAGGGCGCGGTGGTCCTTGAGGAAGATCAGCACGACCGCGAACAGCGCGATGCCCATCGCCGTGTAGAACAGCTGGCGGGGGGCGGCCGTGCCGGCCTGCTCGATGTCCTGGAGCAGCTCGGACTGGTCGAGCCGCCAGATGGCGACGAGCCCGAGCCCGTTCAGCAGGGTCGCCAGCGGCAGCAGCAGCGGGTCCGCGTACGGGGCGAACTTCCGTACGACGACATGGCCGACGCCGGCCAGCAGGCCGAGGCCGAGGCCGTAGCCCAGCAGGCCGGCGGGCACCTCTTCGTTGATCGCCAGCCCCACGTTGGCGTAGGCGAAGACCGGGATCACCACCGCGAACACGAGCAGCGCGAGCTCGGTGTTGCGTCGGCTCGGCGCGCCGATCGAGCCGATCGTGGACGTGTGGTGCGTCGGCGAGTTGGTTGAACTGCTCATCGTGTGACAGGGCCTCTCACGGCTTGCCTATTGCTTGCTGCACAGCGAGACGACCTTCTGCTCTTCCTCCGAGAGGCTGGGGCCGGGCGTGGGCTTGGGGGATTTCTTGGCCGGTGACGACGGTGAGGCCGCCGGCGGCGACGGGTCCGGTGTCGCCGTGGCCCTGGACGTGACGGCGGTGTGGCTGGTTCCCAGCGTGCCGCCCGCCTCGCCCTCGCCCGTGCTCGCGTTGTTCTCGCTCTCCGCGGCGCGCCGGTCGGCCTCCTTCTCGCAGGCGGAGGCCTGTACGGCGAGTTCCTCGATCTTCACCCGGGCGTTGCTCAGACTGCCCTCGGTGATGGTCGCCCTGACCGCCTTCTGCTGGTACGGCGGCAGGTACTTGAGTTCGATCTCGGGGTGGTCCTTCTCCACGTCCGACAGCGAGAGCCAGGCGAGGTCCTGGCTGATGCCGCGGTACAGCGCGACGTGCTCGCCGTTGGCGCCGACGTAGTACTGGGTCTGTGTCCAGCGCCAGCCGCCGTACAGGCCGCCGCCGACGACGGCGAGCGCGAGCGCGCCGTAGAGGGACGTCTTCAGCCACCTGCGGTTCTTGCGGGGTTTGACGAAGTCGTCGTCGCCGTAGTCCCCGAAGGTGCCCGCGGCGGCGTAGCCGGTGTCGCCGCTGCCGGGCGGGCCGAACTCGCCGCCGCCGGGCGGGCCGCCCTGGCGGCCGAGGTGCGCGGCGCGGCCGGCCGGGGTCTGCATGATGCCGTTGTCGTTCAGCTGGTGCTGGTTCTCGGCGACGGCGCCGACCACGACGGGGGTGTCGGACAGCTGACCGGCGAGGGTGTCGCCGGTGTCCAGGTCGAGGACGTCGGCGACGATCACGGTGATGTTGTCCGGGCCGCCGCCGCGCAGCGCGAGCTGGATCAGCTCCTGCACGGTCTCCTGCGGGCCCTGGTAGCCGGCGAGGGTTTCCTCGAGCGTCTGGTGCGAGACGACGCCGGACAGGCCGTCGGAGCAGATCAGGTACCGGTCGCCGGCCCGCACCTCGCGGATGGACAGGTCGGGGTCGACGTGGTCGCCGCTGCCCAGCGCGCGCATCAGCAGGGAGCGCTGCGGGTGGGTGGTGGCCTCTTCCTCGGTGATGCGTCCCTCGTCGACGAGGCGCTGCACCCAGGTGTGGTCCTGCGTGATCTGCGTCAGTACGCCGTCGCGCAGCAGGTAGGCGCGCGAGTCGCCGACGTGGACGAGGCCGAGGCGCTGGCCGGTCCACAGCAGGGCGGTCAGGGTGGTCCCCATGCCCTCGAGCTGGGGGTCGTCCTCGACCATGGAGCGCAGTTGGTCGTTGGCGCGCTGTACGGCCGTACCGAGCGAGGTGAGGATGTCGGAGCCGGGGACGTCGTCGTCGAGCGCGACGATGGTGGAGATCGCTTCGGAGGAGGCGACCTCGCCGGCCGCGGCGCCGCCCATGCCGTCGGCGATGGCGAGCAGGCGCGGGCCGGCGTAACCGGAGTCCTCGTTGCCCTCCCGGATCATGCCCTTGTGCGATCCGGCGGCGAAGCGCAGTGACAGGCTCATGCGCACCTCGCCCGTCGGCTCCGGGTACAGCCGGTCTGGTCGAGCCACACTGCCCACCCTCCGGTCGGGAGCGCGCCCGGGCCCGGGGTGCCGGGCGCCGCCGCTTGCTCGCTCCGCTCGCGCTCATTCATGACGTAGCACTACTTCCGCAGCTCGATGACGGTCTTGCCGATGCGGATCGGCGCGCCCAGCGCAATCGGTGTGGGGGTCGTCAGCCGGGTCCGGTCCAGGTACGTGCCGTTGGTGGAGCCCAGGTCCTCGACGATCCACTGGCCGTCGCGGTCCGGGTAGATCCTGGCATGGCGGCTGGAGGCGTAGTCGTCGTCCAGCACGATCGTGCTGTCGTGCGCCCGGCCCAGCGTGATGGTCTGGCCCTGCAGCGCGACGGTGGTGCCGGTGAGGGTGCCTTCGGTCACCACGAGTTTGGTGGGGGCGTTGCGGCGTTGCCGGCCGCCGCCGCCCTGCTGGCCGCGCGGCTGCGCGGGCGTGGCCGGCTGGGGGCGCGCGGCCTCCCGGCGAGCCCCCCGCTGGGTGACACGCGTACCGAACAGATCGCTGCGGATGACCTGCACGGCCACGATCACGAACAGCCACAGAACGGCTAGGAAACCCAGCCGCATGACCGTGAGGGTCAGCTCTGACATTGCCCCCGGATCACCCTTCGGCTTGCCTGTAGATAACGGTGGTACTGCCCACGACGATCCGTGAGCCGTCGCGGAGCGTAGCGCGGGTGGTGTGCTGCCCGTCCACCACGATGCCGTTGGTGGACCCGAGATCCTGGATCGTCGGGGGTGTTCCGGTCCGGATCTCGCAGTGCCGGCGGGAGACGCCGGGGTCGTCGATCCGCACGTCGGCCTCGGTACTGCGGCCCATCACGAGCGTCGCGCGGGAGATCTGGTGGCGGGTGCCGTTGATCTCGATCCAGTGCCGGGTGCGTGCGCCGGGCTGGGTCGCGCCGGGACGCGGTGCGGCGGGCTGCGGGTAGCCGTAGCCGCCGGGACGGCCGGCGCCGGGTGGCGGCGCGGCAGGCATGGGGGGCGCGCCCGTGGGCGGCTGCTGGCCGGGCTGCGGGTAGCCGTAGCCACCGCCCGCGGGGGGCCGGCCGGCGGGCGGCGCGGACGCCGGTGCCTGCTGGCTGCTGGAGGACGCGAGCGTGCGGCTGCGCACCCGGTACAGGCCCGTGTCGAGATCGTCGGCCTTCTCCAGGCTGACCTTGATCGGTCCCATGAACGTGTAGCGCTGCTGCTTGGCGTAGTCGCGCACCATGCCGGCGAGCTCGTCGCCGAGCTGTCCGGAGTACGGGCTGAGCCGCTCGAAGTCGGGCGCGCTCAGCTCCACGATGAAGTCGTTGGGCACGACCGTCCGGTCGCGGTTCCAGATGGTCGCGTTGTTGTCGCACTCGCGCTGGAGCGCTCCCGCGATCTCCACGGGCTGCACCTCGGACTTGAACACCTTGGCGAAGGTGCCGTTGACCAGACCTTCGAGACGCTGCTCGAACTTCTTCAGGACTCCCATGGGGCACCTCCTCCGCCGTTGCCGTCCTGTGTCCTGCTGCCGTGCGTGCCGCCGTCCCGTCCCGTCTCCCGGACCGGCCCGGCCACCCGGCACTGCTCTACCTGGTACTGCTTACTGATCGTATCCACGCGCCCGTGAATCGGCTGGTTCCCCCTGTCCGCCCGGTCGACGGGTGTCGACGCCTGACGACGTTCCCTGCGGGGCTCCTCTCCGAACCCGTGGTGCAGCATGCCTGCGCGTACTCCTGCCCAGGATCGTAGAGGGGGCCGTAGACCAGTGTCCCGCACCCGGCCGTGGTCCCCGACCGGCTCCTGCACAGATGTCCGGGACCGGTACGAGGTTGATACGCGAACCGGCGCCGGTCGCCGCGTGCGGGACGCGTGGTGCCCGCGGGGCGGGGCGGGTGCGTCGGGCCCGCCCGGGGGCGGCGCGGCGGCGGGCCGGTGACCTGCCCGGGGGGCCGTCGGCGCCCCTCTCGCGGGCTGCGTGTCGGCCGTCCTCGCGGGAGAGAAAGGGATGTGAATCCACCCCGTCCAGCGTGCTAATGTTCTGGGTGTCGGAAGGCGCCAGGCCCGAAAGGGCGGACCGGAAGACACACCCAATGCGCGGGTGGCGGAATAGGCAGACGCGCTGGATTCAGGTTCCAGTGCCCGCAAGGGCGTGGGGGTTCAACTCCCCCCTCGCGCACCAGTAGCACCGACGAAACGGGCTCATCGTAATCACGATGAGCCCGTTTCGTTGTGGTCGTTGATCGTCGTCGCCCGTACTCGGTGTGTTCGGTTTCACACGCCGGGCCGGGGTGTTCCGGCTCGGTGGCGTGGCCCGCGAGGGTCCGGGTGCCCGGGTGCTCGGCCCGGGCGGGGCCGGGCAGGTGCCCTCCCCGGGGCACCCGGCCGCGGCCAGGACGCTTGCGGCTATGCGTCCGTCCCGAAATAGCGGTCACCGAAGTCGCCGATGCCGGGGAGCATGTAGGCGTTCTCGTTGAGCCGCTCCTCGATGGAGGAGGTCACGATCCTCACCCGGGGGTACCTCTCGCACACGGCGCTGACGCCCTCCGCCACGGTGATGAAGTTGACGAAGATGATGTTCTGTTCGGCGACGCCGCGCTCCAGGAGCACCTCGATGGCCGCCAGCGCGGTTCCCCCGGTCGCCAGCATGGGGTCGAGCAGCAGGACATGGCGCTCGTCGATGTCGCGGGGGAGCTTGGTGTAGTACAGCTTCGGCAGCTTGGTGGTCGTGTCCCGCTGGATGAGGATCTTCCCGATCGGGATTCCGGGACACACCGCGCGCAGTTCGCTCTCCATGCTTTCCCCGGCGCGTACGACGGGCACGCCGCACAGCTTCGCGGCGAGGCGCAGGCCGTGGTACTCGCTGCCCACGGGGGTACGGACGTCGTGCGGTTCGTAGGGGAGCAGGTTCAGGCCCGCCTCGATCAACAGGCGGATGATGCGGCCGGAGTGGAACACGAAGTCCTCACGGCGTGCGTTCCGGTCGCGAATCACCGTGTGCAAGGCGCGCAGCTGGTCGGTCTGGGGCAGCAGGTGGAGGTTCGTTCCCAGGTATTTGCCGATGGACGGCGCGGTGAGAGCGGTCATAGGGGTCTCCTGCACGGGTATCAGGGGCTGACGCTGCCCGGCGGACGGGGCGGCACGGCGGCTACTCGACCGGCGGCTGCTCGAAGGTGGCGGGGAGTTCCGGCGTCGCGGTGAACTGGCCCGCGGCGACGCGGTACAGGGACATGCCGCCGCTCCTGCGCCACATGTCGCGCATGACGTACACCAGCTTGGGGTTGTGCTCCTCTTCCTCCTCCACGGCCCGCGCGACGAGCCAGTCCCACTCCCGGGCCCACCGCGGGTCGTCCACGTCGTCCAGCGCGGTGTCGAAGAGGGAGCTCAGCGCTCTCAGCTTCCCCGGCTTGGGGAAGTGCCCGCGGGAGAACAGCACGCCCAGGATGCCCGTCCAGTAGCACCGGACCACGTCGTGGCGCTGGTCGGCCGGAAGCGCGTCCGCGATGTGCCGCATCGCGTGCAGGGAGGTGATCAGGTGCAGCAGCAGGAAGTCTCCGGGCTCCGCCAGGTACAGCAGGGTGACCAGGACGGTGAGTTCGTCCCAGCTGGTGGCGGGGTCCTGGTCCGTGACCCAGGCGGGCGTCTCGTGGATCAGCGGATGGCCCTCGCCGAGCATCCGGGCGATGCGGTACTGCAGTCCCGAACGGCGGAGTTCGGGGTGGATGTCGGCGATTGGCGCGGCCGTGGTGTCGTCGACCAGCTTCTCCACCCAGGTGCCGAGTTCCTGCCGGTTCTCCTCCCAGACGCCGGCGATGCGCAGCAGGGAGTCCCAGGGCTTCTCCCCGGTGCGGCCGGTGGCCGGGCGGGTGCGTTCGGGGTGGCAGGAGACGTGGGCGAAGGTGAGGTAGGCGAGGCCCTCGACGGCCATCCAGCGGTTGCCGGCGTCCAGGGCCCAGCCCAGGTGGATGGTGGCGTGCTGCAGCGCTCCGGCCCAGCCGGGCAGCAGGTGGGGCAGATAGCGCCGGAGCACCTCCGGCAGGCCGAGTTCCCGCTCGCGGCGGTCGAAGAAGTCGCAGTACGCGGCGAAGTCGGTGCGCCTGCCGAGGAGGTGGAGCCAGTTGTCGTCGGTGACGGTGCGCTGTGCCTGCCGGGCCGGCTCCACGGCGCAGCCGTACGGCGTGAGGGTCACGTAGTTGTCGTGGTACTCGCTGATGCGTCCGGGATCCACCCCGAGGCCGGCCAGAGCCACCACGGCGTGCTTGACGTGGTTGGTGAGGTGGCCGTTGAACTCGATGTGGTGGGTGCGGTCGTCCAGCAGGCGCTCGACCACATCTGAGTGGATCGGTCCGGTGCCCGCCGGTGCGGTGTGCGCTGCGGTGGTGTCGGCCATGCGTGGCCTGCCCTTCTCGTCCGGGGTCCTGTGCTGGAGGCGGGGATGCCGGGGCGCGGGCGCCCCGGCCGGGTCAGCCCTGCGGCAGCATTTTGAGGATGTACGCGACGACCTCTTCGAAGCTGTCGGCGATGTGCGACGGCTCGGCCGTGGCGAGTTCGGACCGCGTGTGCACTCCGTAGGTGACCGCGACCGAGCGGATGCCGGCCGCCCGGGCCATGAGCAGGTCGTGGGTCGTGTCGCCGACCATCACCGCGTGCTCCGGCTCGGCACCGCTCTGTGCGAGGACGGCGTGTCCCGACTCGGGGTGCGGCTTGGGGTGGGTGACGTCGTCGGCGCCCACGAGGACCGCGAAGCGGTCGCGCAGTCCCGCGGCGCTCAGCAGGGCGTCGGCGCTGGCGTGGAACTTGCTGGTGGCCACGGCCGTCTCGATGCCCCGGCGGCGCAGTTCACCGAGTCCTTCGGGGACTCCGGGGAAAATCAGCGAGCGGGCCCTGGGCAGGATGACGGTGCGAAAGGCCTCCTGGTAGCGGGCCACGCCCTCGGGGACACGGGCGTCGTCCCGGGGGACGCCCAGCAGTCTGCCGAAGGCCTCCTCCAGTGGCAGTCCGATGGTGGCGCGCACGTCCGCCGGGTCTCGGGGCTCGACGCCCATCGCGTCGAACGCGGCGGCGAACGTCTCCACGATCGCCCGCGGCGAGTCCACCAGTGTCCCGTCGAGGTCGAATATCGCCACGCGTGTCATCTCTGCCCCTTCTCGGCTGCTGTGCGTACGGACGTCCCGGTGATCCGTCATCGGTTCTCCTGACGCCGGTACTCGGCGTGGGCGGCGGCGAGCCGGGCGCCGACCTCCGCGGTGTGGACGACGACGGCCATGTTGGCCCGGGCCGACTTGCCCTCGGTGGCCCGGTCCACGGCGCGCATGACGTACTTCGTCACGGCGCCGCCCCGGACGCCGTCGCGCTCGGCGTCGGCGAGGGCCCGGACGATGGCCGCCTCGACCTCCTCGCCGTCGATGGCGTCCTCCTCCCGGGTGGGGCTGGTGAGGAGAACGGCACCGTCGTTGCCCAGCTGCCAGTGGGTCTCCACGGCGCGGGCGATCAGCGCGGCGTCGTCCAGCCGGTGCGGAGCGCGCAGTCCGCTGGAGCGGCAGTAGAAGGCGGGGAAGTCGTCGAACCCGTAGGAGATGACGGGGACGCAGTACGTCTCCAGGAACTCCATGGTCAGGCCGAGGTCGAGGATCTTCTTCGCGCCGGCGCAGACCACCGCCACCTTCGACCGGGTGAACTGGATCAGGTCGGAGGAGATGTCCATGCTGGTCTCGGCCCCGCGGTGGACTCCTCCGATGCCGGCGGAGGCGAAGAAGGCGATCCCGGCCAGTTCCGCGGCGACCAGGGAGGAGGCGACGGTGGTGGCGCCCATGCCCCCGGAGGCGAGGACGACCGGCAGGTCCCGGCTGCTCACCTTGGGGATGCCGGGTGTGGCGGCGAAGCGCTCGATGTCCTCGTCGGTCATGCCGACCAGGATCCGGCCGTCGTCGATGCCGAGCGTGGCCGGCACCGCGCCGCCGGCCCGGACGGCCTGTTCGACCTTGCGGGCGGTGGCCGCGTTGTCGGGGTACGGCAGGCCGTGGGTGATGACGTTGGATTCCAGGGCCACCACGGGGTCGCCGGCGGTGAGCGCGGCTGCCACCTCGTCGGTGAACACCAGCGGCACGGGGCTGCGGGCGCCTAACTGTGCGGTCATGTCGGGTCCTTCCGGGCCGGAGGGCGGTCGGTGGGCGCTTTGCCGGGTCGGCCTTTGCGCTCGGAACGGTTTCGGGGAGGCGGGCGTTCGCTCCGTACCTCCCGCTCACGGGTGACGGGCAGCGGGACGTGCCGGAGGCGGGCGTGGGGCACCGGCGGCCGTCGGCACACGGACCGCGGGTGGGCGGGCCGTACGGCACCGCGTCGGAGTGCCGGGGAAAGGGATTCTCTCCGCCCGTCACGACCCTGCTTCCGCGGACCGGGGGCTGAACGTCTGCCCCGGTCTGGCGTCACCACGGGTGGGGGTCTTCTGGGTACTTTTCCGCCGCCTATTTCGCCGCCATCGTGCCGCACCTCGGCAACCTGCTCACGGGCAGAGCCCGGTGATGACTTCCAGCATGCGGAGCTCTTCTTGCGGGGGTGGCCGGACCTCGCCTACGGTCACCTCGCGTCACGCCTGCTTGCTTGGGCAAGAAGCCCAGGTCACAGCTGCTTCGGCTGGGGAATGTCTCGTTTGCGCTCATGTGTTTCCCTGTGTCTCCTGACAGGAATACGGCGCTTTTCCTCGGGGGCGTCAGCCTCGGGTCGACCGGAGAAAGGTGCGGGACGCGGAGTCGATCGAAAAGAAGGTGAAAACGGGGGCCAATCGGTGTGCTGAAGATCTGCTGCCCATATCTCCGGACGTAGGGTGAACCGATGACGGATAAAGGTTTCTCGGCCTCTTTTTGCGGTTCTATCGACCAGATGAAACCGTAAGGGAGGCGGGTTGTCCGGTCAACAAGATCCGCGAAACTGTTTGCTCGTGCCGTGACCGTCCGTCAGCCGATCTGGCGGGCGCGTCCGGCCAGCAGGCCGGCTCCGATTTGCGCCAGCATCAGCAGCATGGTGAAGAGCAACGGCACCCGCCAGCCGCCGGAGTGCTGGTAGAGGGCGCCGACGAGGATGGGCCCGGGGATCGACAGCAGGTAGCCGAAGCTCTGCACGAAGCCGGACAGCCGGACGACGGTGCCGCTGTCCCGGCCGCGCATGCCGATCATCGTCAGGGCCAGGGGGAAGGAACAGTTGGCGACGCCGAGCAGCACGGCCCACAGCCAGGGGGCGCCGGCGGGAGCCGCCCAGAGTCCGGCGTAGCCGGCCAGGCCGCACACGCCGAGGGTGGCGGCGATCCCGCTCTGGTGGGACAGCCGCCCGGCCACGGCGGCCAGGGCGAAGGACAGGGGCACGCCGAGCAGCGAGGTCACGGAGAACAGCAGCCCGGCGGTCCCGGCGGACAGCCCGGCGTCCCGGAAGATCTGCGCCAGCCAGCCGATGATGATGTACGCGGAGCCGGCCTGGAGGCCGAAATAGGCGGTGAGCGCCCAGGCCGTGGGGTCGCGGCTGATGCGGTGGTCCGCCGGGGCCTCTGGCCGCGGGGCCCCCTGTTCCGGCGCTTGCCGTTCCGGTGCCTCTTGTGCCGGTGCCTTCTGTTCCGGGGCTTCCTGTTCCGGTGTGGCCGCCTCGGGGTCGGCGGGCCGGTCGCGGCGGCCGGAGAGGGCGATCCAGGGGGGCACGGCCAGCGCGGCCAGGACCGCCCAGGCCCCGAGGCCGAACCGCCAGTCGCCCCCGAACGCCTCGGTCAGCGGCACGGTGACGGCGGCGGCCGAGGACGCGCCGGCGTTCAGCGCCATGGAGTACAGCCCGGTCATCGCGCCGACCCGGTCCGGGAAGCGCTGCTTGACCACGGCCGGCAGCAGCACGTTGGCGATGGCGATGCCGGCCAGGGCGAGGGTGCTGAGCACGATGAACAGGAGGCTGCCGGCGGCGAGCGGACGCAGGGCGAGCCCGAGTGTCAGCACCACGCCGCCGAGCGCCACGGCACCGGCCGTGCCGTAGCGACGGGCCAGCCGGGGCGCCGACGAGCCGATCACGGCGAAGCAGATGGCCGGGACGGAGGTCAGCAGCCCGGCGGCGGTGCCGCTCATGTCCAGGGAGGCGCGGACCTCCTCGAGCACCGGTCCCAGGCTGGTGACCGCCGGGCGCAGGTTCAGCGCGGCCAGGACGAGAGCCACCACCGCCAGTCGTCGCAGCCCCTTCGAGGAGCCGGCAGGTGGGTCCTGGCCGTCGTGCGCACCGCGCCGGCCTGTCAGCTCATCGCTCGCCATGGGCCAATCGTAGACTCATGGGATGACTCTACGTCCAGTCATCCCACTAGAATTGTGGGATGGCATTGGACCCTGTCCGTCGTGAGGTGCTCTCCGACCAGGTGATCGCCCGGCTGCGCGGGCAGATCACGTCCGGGGCGTGGCCGGTGGGGGCGCGCATCCCCGCGGAGTCGGAGCTCGTCGAGCAGCTCGGTGTGGCGCGCAACACGGTACGGGAGGCGGTCCGGGCCCTCGCGCACACCGGCCTGCTCGAGATCCGGCACGGCTCGGGGACGTATGTCCGGGCGACCAGTGAGCTGGCCGGGGTGATGCGCGGCCGGTTCGCCGGGACCGCCACCGAGGACGTGACCGAGGTGCGCGGCGCGTTGGAGGCCAGGGCGGCGCGGCTCGCGGCCGTCCGGCGCAACCCCCAGGACCTGCGGCGGCTCGACGCCGCGCTGGCGCAGCGCGAGAAGGCGTGGTCGTCCGGCGACCGGATCGCCTTCGTCAACGCGGACGCCGCCTTCCACCTGGCGATGGTGGCCGCGTCCCACAATGTGGTGCTGGTCGAACTGCACGCGGATCTGGGCGAGATGATCCGGGAGTCGCTGCTCGACCACTTCGGTGACGCGTTGCGTCCCGATCAGTACCAGGACCACGCCCGGCTCGTGGAGGCGATCCGGGCCGGCGACAGCGAGCAGGCCGCGTTCGAGGCCGGCTCCTATACTGCGGGGTGTCTTCCCCGGCCGGAGCCCGGCGCCTGCGCGTGACATCCCCCCGCCCGCCGGGCCGGCGCGGCCGGGTGCGGCAGGGGGCGCGTACCGCCGGGACGCGGGCGGCTGCCGTCCGGGCACGCCACGCCTCGCGGTCGCCGTCGCCGGCGTGCGAACCGGCGGGCGCGAGGGCCGCCTCATGTGCCGTCGTCGGCGGTCGCCCGGCCGGCCGACGCCCTGGTGAGCAGCGTCGCCAGCCCCGTGCCCAGGCGGCCGAGCTCCGCTTCGTACGTCCGGAACACGGCGTTCTCGCGGGTGAGTTCGACACGGGGCACGCGGCCGTCCCTTCGCAGCCCGTCCAGTTCGGCCATGGCTGCCGCACGGCGACGCACGAGGGCTATGACGGCGGCGTCGATCTCCGCGATGCGGGCGTGGATGGCGTCGGACTCGGAGGCGAGGACGGGCTGTTGCGGCGAGGACATCGGAGTACTCCCTTTCTTCGCGAGGCTCCAGGGTCAGAACGACAACGGGGTGCGCAGGCCCTCCAGCCATGCCTGCCACACGGGGGCCCGCTCGGGCTCTTTGGCCCGCAGTGAGCTTTCCGTCCAGGCGGTGACGGGGCGCAGCCCGTGCAGGGCGTTGGTCACCCAGACCTCCCGCCCGGCCAGCGCGGACAGACGGCGGCGGCAGGGCCGTACCTCGATGCCCGTCCGCTCGGCGTGCTCGGTCAGCAGCGCGGCGGTGACGCCGGGGAGGGCGGGCAGTTCGGGGGCCGGACGGCACAGCACGTCCCCCTCCCACCACAGGAGGGAGGAGCCGGCGCCTTCGAGCACCACCCCGTCCGCGGTGACCAGGAGCGCCTCGTCGGCGTCGGCTGCCGCGGCCTTGCGGCGGACGCCGGCCAGCGTGTCGAGGTCCGGTCCCTTGTGCCGGGGCATCCGTCGCGGGTCGGGGACGGTCCAGCCCCAGAGCCGGACGGAGCTGCCGAGCGCCGGGGCCGGACGCAGCCGGTACAGCAGCCGGTGGCCGCCGGGGTGGACCGTGTCCGCGGGGGCGTCCGGGTCCGCGGCCCGCAGTTCGACGCGCGGGAACCAGGAACCGGGCTCCCGGGGGAGCAGATCGACCACGGCGGCCCAGAAGAGGTCCAGGAGCGGGCCGGGGACTCCCGCCGCCTCGGCACAGGTGGTGGTGAAGCGGTGCCGGTGCCGCTCCAGGGCACGCACGGTGCCGTCGGCGACCAGCCAGGAGTCGGCGGCGAGCAGTGGTGTGCCGGAGGCCGCGTCCCGGTCGCCGAGTTCGCGCAGGTCGCCGGAGTGGGCGAGGGCGAAGAGCCGTTCGCCGTGGCCCGGCGCGTGCACCGCGCTCAACGGGACACGGGGGTCGCGGTGACATCGGCCGGGACGGCGCCGGGGTCCGGTTCCCGGCCGGGGAACCCGGTCTCGAGGAGTCGGAGCAGGGGAGCCGACTTGGTGATCGTCTCCTCGTATTCGGCGTCGGGGTCGGAGAGCGCGACGATGGCGCCCCCCACGCCGTACCGGACTCCTCGTGGGGTCACGACGGTGGTGCGGATGACGATGCTGAGGTCGGCGGCACCGGTCAGCGAGAAGTAGCCGATCGCTCCGGAGTAGACGCCCCGCGGGCCCTCCTCCAGTTCGTCGATGATCTGCATGGTGCGGATCTTCGGGGCGCCGGTCATCGAGCCGCCGGGGAAGGCCGCGCGCACGCAGTCCGCGGCGCTCGCGCCGGGCCGCAGCCGGGCCCTTACGGTGCTGACGAGCTGGTGGACCGTGGCGTAGCTCTCCACGTCGAAGAGCCTGGGCACGTGGACCGAGCCGACCTCCGCGCACCGGCCGAGGTCGTTGCGGACGAGATCGACGATCATGAGGTTCTCGGAACGGTCCTTCTCGTTGTTCCGCAGGTCCGTCCGCTGCGCCTCGTCCTCCTCCGGGGTGGCGCCC
The DNA here is from genome assembly GCF_040638805.1 of Streptomyces sp. NPDC005925. Lineage (NCBI taxonomy): Bacteria > Bacillati > Actinomycetota > Actinomycetes > Kitasatosporales > Streptomycetaceae > Streptomyces > Streptomyces sp. NPDC005925. The sequence continues at coordinate 39,695 of NZ_JBEXVL010000017.1, forward strand.
CGCGGCCGGGTGCCCTTGATCGGTTTCGATTCGGCCAGCCTGTCGGCGCCGATGCGCAGGAACCGCTCCGGCGAGGTGCTGAGCACGGACAGGTCCTCGAAGAGGAGGAGCGCGGCGAACGGCGCGGGGCTGGTGCGGCGGAGGAAGCGGTATCCCTCCCAGGCGTCCACCTTGGCCTCGCTCTCCATCATGTTGGTGAGACAGACCTCGTACGTCTCGCCCGCGGCGATGTCCTCCTGGCTGCGCCGGATGCGGTCGAGGTAGGCGGACCGGTCGTGCCGCAGCCGCAGGTCGGCGAGGCCGGAGGGCTGCGCGGCGACGTCGGTGTCCGCGGCCTGTCCGGCGAGGGCGCGCAACTGCTCGGCGGTGGTGCGCAGCCAGCCGCGGGCCGATGCGGCGACGGCGTCCGCGGCCGGGTCGTCCGCCGCGTCCGCGGGGGCGAGGGCCAGCAGGTGCGTGGTGCCGGTCAGGTGGTCGAAGACGAGGGCGCGGGCGGCGAAGACCATGGTGGCGTCGGGTTCTTCGGAGCGGTGGACGCCGGGGCCGGCTCCGCACTGCGCCTTGAGTTCGTACCCGAGGTATCCGACCCAGCCGAGCGCGAAGTCGCAGGGCAGCGGGGGTACCTCGACGTGCGTCGACTTCAGGTCCTCGTCGATCCATTCGAGGAAGGGCCGCCGGTCGACCCGCGTGCTGCGGACACCGTCCTCCTCGGACATGACGGTGACCGTGCCGGCCGTCACGTCGGCCGTGGCGACGCGGGCCAGGTCGCCGGAGGCGTCGCCCATGACGGAGAACCGCCCCAGGTCGCCGTCGGTGCGGCTGCTGTCCAGCCAGAAGGGATGGTTTCCGCCGCGCAGCAGTGCGTCGAAAACGATTTCGGGATCCCACTCGGTGGGGAGCTGCTCGGTGAGGACACGCAGCCGTCGGCGCGGTGCGGGCTGGGGGGCCCGGACGGCGTCGGCGGGCTCGGCGGGCCCGGCCGACGGCGCGGGGCGGTCCTTGTCCTGCCACCACCGTGCCGTGAGGTCGCGGAAGTTCCCCATCAGCCGCAGCCCGTGTTCGCTGGATATGGATTCGGGGTGGAACTGCACCCCCCACAGCGGGCGTTCCCGGTGGCGCAGGCCCATCAGAATGCCGTCAGCCGTCCATGCCGTCGCCTCGAGGACGTCGTCGGGCAGGTCGGTCACCGTGAGGGAGTGGTAGCGCACGACGTCGAAGGGTGAGGGAATCCCCGCGAAGAGATCCGTCCCGGAGTGCTCGACCGCCGACACGCGTCCGTGGCGGGGTTCGGGCGCGCGGCGCACGGTCGCGCCACTCAGCAGGGCGATGCCCTGGTGGCCGAGGCACACGCCGAGGACCGGGAGCCGTGCGGAGCGGACGATGTCGCGGCAGATACCGAAGTCCTCCGGGCGCTCCGGGGTCCCGGGTCCGGGAGACAGGACAACATTGTCAAAGCCTTCCAGATGGCCGATTCCCCACCCTGGCTCATCATTGCGGATGACCACAGGATCCTGCCCATTCGCCTCTGCCAGGAGATGGAAGAGATTGAAGGTAAAGGAATCGTAATTGTCCACCAGGAGAGTGCGCATACTCACCTCACGAGGTCATGGGAGGACGTATTCGAGCCAAGTGTCGAAGTCCGGCCATGCCAAGGCGGCACGTCTTGGCGCGCACCAGGAATAAACGGGTGGGGCCGAATGAAGGGCGGAAATCAGACGATGTCGGCCCGTCCGGATGTCGGCGCCCTTCGGACGGGCGCTCGCGACGGGGCGGCGTGCGGCACGCGACGGATCAACAGCCGCTGTTCCTGGACGCCTTGTGGCATCCGTCCGCTCGTGGGCACACGAATGTCAGCCCGCTTCGCATGATCGACACGTCCCCCCGCTTCCTCGCAACCGGAGACGGGCGTCAACCCGGTCTCCGTTCGACATTGGGAGACCGTACAGGGCTTGGCGGTCCTGTCAATCGGTTTCCGGGTCGTGTTTCCTGCAATGGATCGGAGCAGGCCGGAAAGGAATTAATCATTCCGCTCCAGCGTCGGCCGAGGTCCACCCGGTGGGAATTAATCATTCCGCATAGCCGCCGTGGCGTTGTCCCTCCAAACCTTGACATCAACGGCGTGATCTTTCCTATGATGCAGTGATGCTGAGTCAGCCAGTTGGGCTGAATTAGGTCGTACAACGGGGGGATGTTCGTTCGTGATCAGCGATTCCGCAGGCCCCGAGCCGGACATAACCGAACCACAACCGCATGACGGCAGCTGGGTCGACGAACTGCTCCTGCACACCGTCGCCGACGACACCGCTCCCGCGGTGCACATCGGTGAGCGGCTGGATCGGGCCGCATTCCGCCGCGAGGTCGGCGCCCACCAGGCCCGGCTGGCGGAAGCAGGGCTGCGCCGCGGCGGGTCCGTCGCTCTGCAGCTCCCGCCGTCGCTCGCCCTGCTCACCGGCATGCTCGCCGCCTGGCGGACGGGAGCCCAGGTGGTCCTGCTCGACCACCGCCTGACCGGCCGTGAGACCGACCAGGCGCTGCGCCGGGTCGGCCCGCAGTTCGTCGTGCGCCCGGCCGGTCCGGTACGGCGCGGCAGTCTGCGCGGCTTCCACGCCGTCGACGCCACCGTCGAGCCGTACGCCGACGGACGCCCGGCCGCCACCGATCACGCGCTCGTCCAGCTCAGTTCCGGCTCGACCGGCCCCTCCAAGGTGATCGGGCGCACGGCCGGGGAACTCGTCGCGGAGGTCCACCGCTACACCCGGATCGAGGGCATGCCCCGGCCCGGCGACCGTGTCGTGGTCCTCAACTCCCTGATCCACGCCATGGGGCTGATGGCGGGACTGCTGCACAGCCTGCACGCGGGCATCGAGATCGTGCTGCCGCAGCGGATGACCGCCGACGGCATCCTCGCCGCCGTGGCCGAACGGACCGCGCCCACCGTGATCATGGGCGTGCCCTTCCACGCCGAACTGCTGGGCTCCGTCTCCTCGCCTCCCGCTCTGCCGCATCTCGTGCGGGCCGTCTCCGCCGGCGAACTGGTCCGCCCCCGGGCCGCCGACGCCTTCGCCGCACGGTACGGAGTGCCGCTCGGCGAGGTGTACGGCATGACGGAGATGGGCGTCATCGCGACCGACCTGTCCGGATCCCACCGCCCCGCCACGGGGTGGCCGGCGCCGGGCATCGACGTGAAGGTCGTGGACGGGGAACTCCTCGTGCGGCGGCCCACCAATCCGTACCTCGGGCTCACCGACCCGGCACGCTGGTCGGACGGCTGGCTGCGCACCCGGGACGCCGCGGAACTCGACCCGGAGACCGGCCTGCTCACCATCCTCGGCCGACTGGACTCCCAGGTGTCGGTCGGTGGCCTGAAAGTGGACCTCACCGAGGTCGAGTGGGCCCTGTCCGAACTGGCCGGGGTACGGGAGGCCGTGGTCGTCCACGACGGGGCCATCCAGGCCTACGCCGTGCTCGACGAGGGCGTCACCACCGGCGCCGTGGAGGGGCTGCTGGCCGAGCACGTCGCCGGATTCAAGCTGCCGCGCCGTATCCACGCGCTGCCCGACCTGCCCCGTACCACCACCGGCAAACCGGTGCGTGATCCGGCCGCTCTGCGGGCCATGGCCCTGGAGCAGGTATGAGGGGGGCGGCGCCGGGCGCCGGCTCAGCCCTCCACACGGCGTACGGACACGGCGGCGCCGTCGGTTCCCCGGCCGCCCGCCACGCACAGGACGTAGCCGTCGGGGGCCCCGGGTGCGGCGCTGGTGAGCTCCGCACCGGGGACGACCTCCCGCAGCGACACCGGACGCCCCGCACGCTGCCGGGCCACACCGCCGGCGGGCAGGGGAACCGGCAGGAGGCGGCCGCCGCGGGCCAGCCCGGTCCCGCGCACCTTTCCCAGCGCCTCCTTGTGCGTCCACACCCACAGCAGGGCGCGCGACCGCAGGGCGGCGTCATGGGCCTCGATCCAGCGGGCCTCCTCGTCGCCGAACCAGCGGCGGGCCAGAGGCACCGCCGGAAGGTCGCGCACCGCCTCCACGTCCACCCCCACGGCACCGTCCGTGCCCACCGCGACCGCCGTCAGCCCGCGCGTGTGGCTGACGCTCACACCCACGGACGGCGCCGACCGGTGATCGGGCCCCCCGGGACGTAGCAGCACATACGGCCGTCCGTCCCGCTCCCGTGCCACGACCAGGTCGTCGGCACCCACCCCCAGCACGGTGGCTGCGGCCCGCCGCAGCACGGCACGCGCGTGCTGCCGCTGGTCCCCGACCGGCACCGTGAGCCACACCTCGACCCGAGACAACACCGCCCCCACCCGTCCCAGAGGCCGCAACAGCCGCGCCCCGCCCACACGAACACCGAACAAGGAGCCAGGCCATGAGCACCCCTGTGCGCGCATTCGTAGTGAACACCCTGGAGGCCATGAACCTCGACACCTCCGACGTGACGGACAGCACGCCGATCGGCGACGGTGGCATGGAGCTGGAATCGCTCACCACCGCCGAACTCGTCATGCAGGTCGAGGAGGAGTACGGGGTCAAGTTCTCCGACGACGACGTCGAAGGAATGCAGACCATGACCGTCGGCGACTTCGTCGCAGAGGTCGAGCGGCGCCTGACGCAGGTCGCGGCCGAGGCGGGCTCGGCATGAGCGGCCCCGCTCTCGCGCCCGGCCGCGAGGACGTGATCGCCCTGCTGGCCGAACAGGGCGAGTGCGCCCCGGAAGCCGTGGGCGAACGGATCGACTCGCTGCAACTGGCATGGCTCGTGCATGCCGTCGAGGAGCGGTACGGCGTCCGGCTCGACCTCGACGACGACGAGCTGGAGGCCATGGACACCGTCGAGGGCGCCGTGGCCGTGCTGGGGACCGCCATGACCGGCGCGGCACCCGACAGGGGCGCCACATGACCGGCCCGGACCGGGACGTCGTCATCACGGGGCTCGACGTCGTCAGCGCCTTCGGCCGCGGAACGGACGCCCTCCGGCAGGGGCTGGCCACCGCCCGGGCGGCGTTCGCCCCGGTCGGCCGGTTCGCGACGGACCGGTACCGCACCGGCGTCGCCGCCGCGCTGCCGGAGGCGACCGACCTCGACGAAGAACTGCGCCGGGTCGTGACCGGGGCCTGCGACCAAGCCGGTCTCAGCGCGGCGGAACGGGCGGAGGCACCCCTGCTGCTGGGCCGCCACGCCGACCCCGCCGTCGCCCGCAGGCCGCTGTCCGCCCAGGGGAAGACGGCCATCTCGGACACCGCGGCCCACCTGGCGCACGGCTGCGGGCTGCGCGGTGCCGCACGGACGTACACCAACGCCTGCGTCGCCGCGAGCACCGCGCTCTCCGAGGCCGCCGTGCGGATCCGCGGCGGCCGGGAGGACCGCGTCGTGGTGTCCGCCGGCTACCTCGTCGACGAGGACAACTTCGCGCTGTTCTCCGCCGGGCGGGCGCTGGCCCCCGACGGCGTCCTGCGGTCCTTCAGCGCCGGGCGGCGCGGACTCCTGCTCGGCGACGGCGTGGCCGCGGTGGTCCTGGAGTCCCGGGCGGGGGCCGCCGCGCGCGGGGCGCACCCGCTCGCGGTGCTGTCCGGCTGGGGCCTGGCCGGCGACGCCTACCACGTGTGCCAACCGCACCCGGAAGGCCTGGGCATGGCCCGCGCGATCGGCGCCGCCCTGGCCAAGGCCGGACTGGAGCCCGGCGACATCGGCTACGTCAACGCCCACGGCACCGGCACGCCCCACAACGACGCGGCGGAGACCGCCGCCCTGCGCCGGGCCCTCGGGAACGCGGCCGACACCACACCCGTGAGCTCCACGAAGTCCCTGCACGGCCACGCCCTGGAGGCCTCCGGAATGCTCGAACTCGCCGTGAGCGTCCTGGCGTTGCGGCACGGCGAGCTGCCGGTGAACGCCGGCTACGCGGGACCCGACGACAACTGCCGCCTGGACCTCGTCCTCGACGAGCCCCGCCGGGCCGACCCACGGCACGTCCTCAGCCTGAACGCCGCCTTCGGAGGAGCCAACACGGCCTTGGTGGTGAGCGCGCCATGACCCACTCCCCGCACCTGGCGGACACAGAGATCCTGGCCCGGGGCAACTGGCCCGGCCCGGCCGACACCGGACCACCACCGCCGCTCACCGGGTTCGTGGTGTCCGGGTTCAGCCCGATGGCCGCGGCGGCCGCCGACCGCTGCCTGGAACAGGTCCACGGAGCACCCCGGACGCAGGACGGGACGATGCGGCGACGGGCGGAACGCACCGCGATCGTGCTGGGCAGCCGGGGCGGCGACCTCGAGACCCACACCGCGACCGCCGCCGCCGTGGACGCGGGCAAGGCCGCCGCGCCCCTGCTGTTCTTCCAGTCCGTGCCCAACGCGGTGGTCGGACACGTCGCCAAGCGCTGGGGGCTGGCCGGTCCGGTGATCTGCTTCAGCCCCGACGACACGCTCGGCGACCCGCTCGGCGAAGCCGTGGACGTCGCCCGCTCCCTGGTCGCCGGGGGCGACGCCGACGAGGCGCTGGTGCTGCTCGTGGAGCAGATCGGCCCGGACGGCGAGGCGGGCGGTGCCCGAGCCCTGCTGGTACGGCCCGCCCCGGGCGCCGGGGAGGTCACGTCGTGAACCGGCCGCACGAGGTCTGGGTCACCGGCATGGGCCTGGTCACCCCCCTGGGGCTCGGTGTGTCCGCGTTCGCCGACGGGCTGGCCGGGCAGCGGTCCGGGCTGCGCCGTCTGGACGGGGAGGAGTGGGCCGCGACCGGAGCCGACGTGGCCGGCGTCGCCCCCGACATCCCCGCCACCGACGTCCTGCCCCGCACCGAGGCCCGCTCGGTCGACCGGTTCGTGCTGATGGCCCTGGCCGCCGCCGACGAGGCACTGCGGCACAGCAGGCTGACCATCGGCCGGGACGTGGCCGCGGAGCGCACGGCGGTGGTGGTCTCCACCGGCGCTGGCGGTCTGGGCACGTACGAGGAGCAGGCCGTCGGGCGGGCCGCTCGCGGCCGGGTCGCCGTCAGCCCGTATCTGCTCCCCGGCATGCTGCCCAACATGGCGGCGGCGCGCATCGCCATCCGCCACGGCGTCCGCGGAGTCAGCAGCTCCATCGCGACGGCCTGCGCGTCGGGTGCCATGTCGGTGGCCGAAGGGCTGCGGCTGATACGCGAGGGCGTCGCGGACGTCGTGCTGTGCGGCGGCACGGACACCGCGCTGGCTCCCTCGGTGGCCACCTCCTTCGGCAACGCCCGCGCCCTCGGACGGGCCGGGGAGGGCGACCCCGCGGCGGCCAGCCGCCCGTTCGACAGGGACCGCGGCGGGTTCGTCCTGGCCGAGGGCGCGGGCATCCTCGTCCTGGAGCGTGCCGGCCACGCCCGCGCCCGGAACGCCACCCCGCACGGGCAGGTGCTCGGGTGGGGCGCGACCACCGACGCCCACCACCCGACCGCCCCCCTGCCGGACGGGTCCGGCGCGGCGGCGGCGATGCGCCTGGCCCTGGCCGACGCGGGCCTGTCGGCCGGGGACGTCGGCTACGTCAACGCCCACGGGACCGGGACAAGGACCGGGGACGTGGCGGAGGCGCGGGCCATCCGCGCCGTCTTCGGCGACGACGGTCCGCCGGTCAGCTCGGTCAAGGGCGCCATCGGGCATCTGCTGGGCGCGGCCGGGGCCGTGGAGGCGGCGGCGACGGTGCTCGCGCTGCGCGACGGCAGCCTCCCGGCGACGGCGAACCTCGACCATCCGGACCCGGAGTGCGCGCTCGACCACATCCGTGGCGCGCCCCGGGCGGCGGCCCCCGAAACAGCGGTGTCCAACTCCTTCGCGTTCGGTGGCCACAACGTGAGCCTCGTGTTCGGACGGCCCCGGGGAACGGCCTGACGCACCTCGTATCCACCCACTCCCACCCCGGAAGGACAAGGACACCGTGACCAGTTCCGCACCCCGGCCGCCCGGACCGGCAAGCCCGGACGAGTCGCCCGCCGACCTGCTGCGCCAGTTCTGGTGGCTGCACGACGCCCGCTGGTACCAGGGGGTCGCGAAGCGCTTCGGCCAGGAAGCGGCCAACGAGATCAACGCCGAGGCGATGCGGTTCGTCGCCCGGCGGATCGCCGCCGCCTACGCGCGGGAGAACGGGCTGGGTCCGGGGCTCTCCGCCGCCGAACTGGCCTCCGCGCTGACCGGCATCTCGCACCTGATGACCGGCAACGCCGTGGAAGCCGCCAACAAGGTCACCGGCGAGGAGTCCTGGGAGACGGTGGTCTCGCGCAATTTCGCCCTGGAGATGCTGGCGCGGGCCGGGACGCTGGAGGGCTACGACTGTCCGTGTCCGCAGATGCGGGAGGGCTGGTTCGACGGCCTGCGGACCGAGGTCCGCGACCGGCGTGTGGAGTGCATGCGCACCGGCGGCACCGCCTGCCGCTTCCAGTCCTGCACGGTGCCCCGGGGCTCCGGCGACGCCGCCGCGGAGCGTGCGCTGTGACGGCCCGGACCGCGAACGCGCCCGCCGCGTACGTCACCAGCGCCGTCGCGCAGTTCACCGGGTGGGGCGACGGCACGGCTCTCGTCCACGGCGAGCGGAGCATGAGCTTCCGGGAACTGCTCTCGCTGACCCACCGCACGGCCCGGGTCTTCCGGGACCGCGGCCTGGGCCGGGGGGACGGGCTGGTGCTGCTGGCCGCCAACCCGCTGGAGATGACGGCCGTGGGGCTGGCCGCACACATCCTCGGCATCTGCTACACGCCGGTGTACGCGAGCGGCGGCGCCCGGACGACCGAGCACATCCTGCGCGACGCCGCCCCGAGCGCCGTGGTCGTCGCCGGCGCCGGACCCGCCGGGACGGCGCACCGCACCCTCGAGGCCGCACGCGCGGCCGGGGCGCGGCTGCTGTTCACCCTCGGGCCGTGCACCGACCCGCAGGTGACGGACCCGCAGGTGACGGACCTGCTCGCCGCGGCCGGCGACCAGACGGACGACCCCGTCCCCGTGGCGGCCCAGGAGGACGACGTCGCCCGGGTGCTGTACACGGGCGGCACCACGGGACAGCCCAAGGGCGTGGCGTACACCTTCGGCGCGCTCGCCGCGGCCGCCGGAGCCTGGGCGGGGGCCGCGCCGCCGCCGGGGCTGCGGTTCCTGGCGATGACGCCCATGGCGCACGCCGCGGGAGCGATCGCGTTCGGTCTGCTGCGCCACGGGGTGAGCGTCGAACTGTTCGACGGCTTCGACGCCGGCGTGCTGCTGCGCCGGGTGGCCCGGGCGTCCGACGCCGGGCGACTGGTCAGCACGTACCTGTACCCGCCGTACCTCTACCGGCTCCTGGACCACCCCGAGCTGCCGCACACGGACCTGAGGGGCCTCGCCTCCCTCAGCTACGGCAGCGCCCCCGTGGCCCCGCACCGGCTCGCCGAGACGGTGCGGCTCCTCGGCCCGCGGCTGCGCCAGAGCTACGCGCTGACCGAGGCCATCGCGATCACCGGCCTGGGCCCGGAGGACCACGCCCTGGCCGCGGCGTCCCGGCCCGAGCTGTTCTCGTCCGTCGGCCGTGCGGTGCCCGGCGTGACCGTCCGGATCACCGGGGCGGACGGCCACCCGCTGCCGCCCGGTGCGGAGGGCGCGGTCGAGGTGTCGGGCCCCACGGTGATGGCGGGCTACTGGCAGCGCCCCGACCTGACCGAGCAGGTGCTGCGACGCGGCCGGCTCCGCACCGGCGACCTGGGGCGGCTCGACGAGGACGGTTACCTCTACCTGACCGGGCGGGAGAAGGACCTGGTCATCGTGGACGGGACGAACTGCCATCCGCAGGCCGTGGAGGACGTGCTGACGGCCCACCCGGCCGTCCGGAACGCCGCCGTCGTGGGAGTTCCCGACGCGCGCACGGGCGAGGCGCTGCTCGCCGTGTGCGTCCCGGCGCAGGACGCCCCGGCCGACGTCGAGGACACCCTGCGCGCCCTGGTCCGCGACGCCCTGGGGCCGGCCCACGTGCCCGGACGGTTCGCGTTCGTCACGGACATTCCGACGGCGTCGTACGGCAAGCCCGACAAGGCCGCGCTGCGCGCCCTGTACTCACCCGACGGCCCGGCACCCGCCGACCCGGCACCCACCGGCCCGACACCCACCGGCCCGGCACCCACCGGCCCGACACCCCTCAGGAGCGAGGCATGAACACCGAGGCCAAACCGTGGAGCCGCCCCGCGCAGCCGCTGGGCCTGGAAGGCTGGCTGGAGTCCCTGCGGAACCTGCTGGTGATCCCGCAGGACCTGCGCGACGAGTGGGTGACGCGGGCCGGTGCGCTGGAGATGCTCCAGTGCGGGCCGGACACCCTCGACCTGCTGCTGCGGGAGGGCCTGCCGCACGGCGGGGAGCCGGGGGCCGAGCTCTTCGACCGGTTCGACCTGGTGAACCTCGCGCTCTACTCGGGGTCGGGCACGTCCGTGCCCGAGAAGACGATGCGCTTCGCGCTGCGCTGGATGCACGCCGACCCGGGCACCCTGTTCCGGCCCCAGCGCTGGGACTGCTCGGTGGCGCTCACACCGCCGGCCGGTGAGGAGGACGCCGACCCGGCGCACATGGAGTGGAACCTGGCCACGCCCCGCCCCGAGCTGCACGGCGGCTGGGTCGAGTCGCTGTCCGTCGGCCCGGAGGGTGCCGTCCGGGGTGACAAGGACATCACCGTGCGCGGCACGACCGGGCTGACGGCGTCCGGGGTCGTCGTGACGTCGGGCGAGCGGCGTGAGATCCGCTCGCGGACGCTGCGCGAGATCGTGACGTCGTTCGGGCCGGACCAGTTCCGCTGGGGCCGCATGCCCGAGGAGATGCAGTGGCGCAAGGACGTGGTCCTGTCCCAGGGCTACGCCCCCTGCATCTCGGTGTGCCTGGAGCTGACCGAGCGGTGCCGGGCCGCCGGCTTCGAGGCGCGTACCCGGCGCGGCTGGATCATGGGCATGCTCGACCTCGCCCACTCGTGGCTGGAGGTCGTCGACGAGGACGGCCTGGTCAAGACCGTCGACCCCGCCTTCGTGATCCTGGCCGGGCACCACGCCGAGATGCCGCATCCGGCGGTCGCGGAGGCCTTCAACGGCTCGCTGCTGAACCGTCTGATGCCCACGGACCACCACGCGGACGAACCCGTGAACGGATACCGCCGCGACGGCAGGTTCATGCACCCGCGCCACCAGACCGACATCCAGCTCTCGGCGGAGCAGCCCGCCCTGTCCGAGGCGAACGGTGCCGGTAACGGCGCCGACGAATAAGGGAGGAAGACCCATGGCCGTACTACAGGCCGACGAGCAGCTGCAGACCATACTCGACCGGCTCGTGTCGATGTCCGAGCGGGACTACTACGACCCCTACAAGCTGTTCCAGTGGCCCGACTCACTGCCCGAGAACCAGTACTGGATGTCACCGGAGCTGATGTCCGTCCACGGGACCAAGGTGGCCGAGTCGTTCACCGAGGAGCAGATGTGGGCGATCAGCAAGTGGGAGAGCGTCAATTTCTACAGCCTGAACGTCGACGGCATCCGTGACCTGATCACGGAGATCATCGCGCGCATCCACACCAAGGACTTCGCCGTCTCCTCCGAGTACTTCCACCACATGATCGGCGAAGAGAACGAGCACATGTGGTTCTTCGCCACGTTCTGCCTGAAGTACGGCGGAAAGGTCTACCCCGACAAGGGCGTCCAGCTGGAGATGAAGTCCGAGGGCGAGTCGGCCCACTTCCTCGTCTTCGCACGGCTGCTGCTCTTCGAGGAGATCGTCGACTTCTTCAACAAGAGGATGGGCGACGACGAGCGGCTGCACCCGACCGTCCGGCAGATCAACGCGATCCACCACCAGGACGAGTCCCGGCACGTCGCCTTCGGACGGCAGATCGTCTCCCTGCTGCACCGGCAGCTGCGGGAGAAGCTCGGCAAGGAGGAACTGGCCGAGCTGGAGCTGTACCTCAAGCGGTACCTGCGCAAGTCCGTGGACGGCCTGGTGAACCCGCACGCCTTCAAGGACGCGGGCATCCCCAACCCGTACCAGGTGCGCAACGAGGTGCTGGCCGACCCGGCCTTCCACGAGCTGGAACGCAAGATGCTCAAGCGCTCGATGAGCTTCCTGGTGAGCGAGGGCATCTTCACCGACGACGTCCTGCCGCGCTCATGAGCGATGTGGAGCAGCAGACCTCGGCCGGTGTCGACGCGGTGGTCCGGTACCTGCTGAAGAAGCGCCCGGACCTCACCTCCATCGACCCGGAACTCGACCTGGTCGAGAACCGCATCCTGGACTCGCTCGGCTTCGTCGACTTCCTCTACGTGCTGGAGGAGCAGACGGGCGAGGAGATCCTGATGGAGAACGTGCGGCCGTCCGACTTCCGCACGATCAACGCCATTCGAAGGAGGTTTTTCCATGAGCCCGACCAGTCCGGGCACTGAGGCGGGTCGTACGGCCGCGATCCGGGGCGGTCTCGCCACCATGGGGCCCGGAGCGCTCCGGCTGCGGGCCGCGCTCGAGGCGGTGTTCACCCGCTGGGCGGCCGAGGCCGGTGCCGACGAGGTCCAGTACCCGCCGCTGATGCGGGTCGAGGACCTGCACCGGCTCGACTACTTCCAGAACTTCCCCCACCTGGCGATCCTCGGGGCGGCCCTGACACAGGAGGCTGCCCCGGAGTACGCCACGGGGAAGCCGAGGCCGCCGGCCGTGCCGGCCGGTCAGCTGACCGAGGCGGCGTACGCGCTGCCGTCCGCCGCCTGTTACAACATCTACCTGGACGCGGCGGGCCGGACGCTGGACGGCGCCCACAAGGTGACCACCGTCGCCACCTGCTTCCGCCGCGAGGACCACTACGACGGCCTGCGGCGGCTGCTGGGCTTCAGCATGCGGGAGATCGTCTGCGTGGGCGGGCGGGACGAGGTGCTGGACCACCTCCAGGTGTTCCGCAAGCGGGTGTCGGGCTTCCTGGCGGACCTCGGGCTGCCGGTCGAGATCCAGTCCGCCACCGACCCGTTCTTCGACGCGAGCGCCGGAAGGGCCCTGATGGCGCAACTCTTCCCCGTCAAGGAGGAGTTCGTCTTCGACGGTTCCCTGGCCATCGGGTCGCTCAACTTCCACCGCAACTTCTTCGGCGAGCGCTGCGAGATCCGCACCGCGGACGGCGAGCCGGCGTTCACCGGTTGCGTGGCCTTCGGGCTGGAACGCTGGATCAGCGCGCTGACCTCGCACTTCGACATGACCGAGGACGAGCTGGCCGACCGGGTTCAGGCGGTCGGCCGGTAGTGACACACGGCGGATCGGACGCGGCGCCCGACGTCCCGGCGCACGACGCCGTCGGCTGCGTCTGCGGCGTCGGCGGGGGTGGCCCGAGTCCGGTCACCGGCCTGGCGGCGCACGTCCCGGACGGGGCCGGCGGCATCCACGCGTGGTGGGCCGACGGGCGTGGTCTGACGGCCGAGGTGGTGGCGGAGCTCGCCGCCACCACGCTTCCCCCGCACGAGCGCCGGCGGTACGACGCCGTGTCCGATCCGCTGGGCAGGACCGAGTTCGTGCTGGCACGGTGGGTGCTGCGCGGTGCGCTGGGCCGGGTGCTCGGCCTGCCGCCCGACCGGGTCCCGCTCGCCGTGGACGGCGCCGGGCGGCCCTGGACGGCCGGCGAGCCGGACGTGGACGTGAACGTCGCGCACACCGCCGGCCTGGTCGCCGTCGCCGTGGGGACGGGGCTCGCTCCCGGTACCCGCGTCGGCGTCGACATCGAGGCGATACGGCCGGTGCCCCGGGCCGACGTGCTGGCCCGCCGCCTGTTCTCCCCTGCCGAACGCGCCCTCCTGGACGCGGCCCGGGGCCCGGCCGAGGACGCCGCCTGGCTGGACATCTGGACCAGGAGGGAGGCGTACGTGAAGGCCCTGGGCACCGGGGTCCTCACCCTCGCCGACGCTCCGGAACAGGGCGTCGGCCACGCCTGGCATCCCCTGCGGCTGCCGTGCGGTTTCACCGGGGGCCTGGTCGTCGTGCCACCGGCCGGACGGGCAGGCCCCCCTCCATTCCCCCACCCCTTCCCCCTCTCCTCCGATGCACAAGGAGCACTTCCATGACCTCCGAGAACGCCGTCGACCAGCTCGCCGTCACCACGGTGGGCGGGCCCACCGTGGTCATCGACCTCGGCGGGCTGCGGTTCGTGACCGACCCGACGTTCGACGCCGCCGACACCGCCTACAGCATGGGCCCGGTGGCCCTGCGCAAGCTGACGGACCCGGCGCTCACCCCGGACGAGGTCGGCGACGTGGCGGCCGTTCTGCTGTCGCACGACCAGCACCCCGACAACCTCGACGGAGCCGGCCGCGCCTTCCTCAAGGCGGCGCCGCTGGTGCTCACCACCGAGCAGGCCGCCGAGCGGGTCGGCGGCACGGGCCTCGCCCCCTGGGCCGAGCACGTGCTGCGGCGCCCCGACGGCGGCCGGGTGGTCGTCACCGCCGTCCCGGCCCAGCACGGCCCGGACGGGACCGAGCAGATGCTCGGCACCGTCACCGGCTTCCTGCTGACCGGCGAGGGCCTGCCCTCGGTGTACGTCAGCGGTGACAACGTGTCCCTGGAGCCGGTGCGCGCGCTCGCGGAGCGCCTCGGCGGGGACGGCGTGGACCTGGCGGTGCTGCACATGGGTGCCGCGCAGCTCGCCCCGTTCGGTCCGACCCTGCTGTCGATGACCGCGGACCAGGCCGCGGAGGCCGCCCGGCTGCTGGACGCGCGCAAGGTGCTCGCCGTGCACCACGACGGCTGGGAGCACTTCACGGAGGGCCAGGACGCCGTCGCCGCGTCCTTCGCCAAGTCCCTGGGCGCGGAGCGGCTGGTGACACCGGGAGCGGGCAGCCGCGTCGCGCTGTGACGCGCCGGCCGGGCTGACACGCCGTGTCCCGGCAAGGCTGCTGCCCCGGCCCCCGCGAGGGGACCGGGGCAGCAGCCTGACGCGCCCGTCAGGCGCCCACGGCGTGATAGCCGCCGTCGACGTGCACGATCTCGCCCGTGGTCGCCGGGAACCAGTCGGACAGGAGCGCCACGCAGGCCCGGGCGGTGGGTTCGGTGTCGGAGACGCTCCAGCCCAGCGGCGCTCTCGCGGCCCAGTCGTCCTGGGTCCGGGCGAGGCCGGGGATGGCCTTGCCGGCGGTGGTCCGCAGCGGACCGGCGGCCACCAGGTTGGTCCGGATGCCGCGTGGGCCGAGCTCCTGCGCGAGGTAGCGATTGGCCGACTCCAGGGCTCCCTTGGCCACGCCCATCCAGTCGTAGGCGGGCCAGGACTTCGTGGCGTCGAAGGTGAGGCCGACGACCGAGCCGCCGTCCCCCATGAGGGGGAGCAGGGACACGGCGAGCGACTGGTAGGAGTAGGCGGAGGTGTGGACCGCGGTGGCCACGTCCTCCCAGGGCGCGGTGAGGAATCCGCCGAGGCAGCTCGGCGGGGCGAAGGCGACGGAGTGCAGCACGCCGTCGACGCCGCCCAGGTGTTCGCCGACCGTGTCCGGGAGCCGTTGCAGGTGCGCCGGGTCGGTCACGTCCAGTTCCACGACCGGCGGCTTCTCCGGCAGGCGCCGGGAGACCAGTTCGACCAGGGACATCCGGCCGTAGCCGGTGAGCACGATCCGGGCGCCCTGCAGCTGGGCGAGGCGGGCGACGGCGAACGCGATCGACCGCTCGGTGATCACACCGGTGATCACCAGGCGCTTGCCGGCGAGCAGGCCGGTGCCCCCGGCGGCCGGACGGGCGCCGAGGGCCGGACGGTCGCGGGGGGCGGGGGTCGTCGTGGTCATGCGATCAGTGCCCCATTCCGAGGCCGCCGTCGACCGGTATCACCGCGCCGGTGACGTAGCCGGCCCGTTCCCCGGCGAGCCAGGAGACCGTGGCGGCCACCTCCTCGGCGCTGCCCGCCCGGCCCGCCGGGATCTCCTTGAGATGCGCCTCCTTGCGGGCTGCGGGCAGGGAGGCGGTCATGTCGGTCTCGATGAGGCCGGGTGCCACCACGTTCACGGTGATGCCGGCGACGGCGCACTCGCGGGCCATCGAACGGGCCATGCCGACCATCCCGGCCTTGCTGGCCGCGTAGTTGACCTGACCCGGGTTGCCACGCAGCCCGGCGACGGACGACAGGAACACGATGCGGCCCCACCGGGCCCTGAGCATTTTGGGCAGGGCACGCCTGGCGCAGCGCCAGCCACCGGTGAGATTGGTGTCGAGGACCCGCGAGAATTGCTCTTCCCGCATACGCAGCATGGGCCGGTCGTCGGTGATTCCGGCGTTGGAGACGAGAATCTCGACTGGGCCGAGTTCTTGCTCCACGGCGGTGAATGCCGCGTCGACCTGTTCCGGATCGGAGACGTCGCAGCGGACGCCCAGCATTTTCCCGTCCGGTGGCTCATTGCGATAGGTGACGGCCACTCGGTCGCCTTTGCCGAGGAATTCCTCGGCAATGGCCCGGCCGATTCCTCTGTTGCCCCCTGTGACCAGCACTGTGCGTGGCAACCACATGCTCCGTTCCCGCTCGGTTCCTGTGTGCGGCACCCGTCGCTGAATCAGCTCTGGATCTGGGTGCTCTGGAATTCCTTCATGTAGTAGACGTCGTTGATCCGCACCGCGGTCCAGGAGACGATGATGCGCTGGCCGATCGGCACCTGCTCCGGGTCGGTGTAGGTGTCGCCGGGCAGGAGCAGGCCGCCGAGCCCGTCGATCACGGCCGTGCCGCTGGACAGGCAGCGCACGCTGAGCGGCTTGCCGATCATCCGGGTGCCCTTGAGCGGCCCGCCGAAGGCCGCCTTGTAGTAGCTGGCTATCGCACTGCTGCTGGTGAGATAGACGCCATTGTTCGGAATCATGTGGCCGTCGGTGGTGAATTGCGCGGCCACGCCGCTCGCGTCACCCTTGTCCCAGGCCGCAAAGAGTCTGTGCGGGACGTCCAGAATGGCGGGCTGCGTGGGCGAGCAGCTCGTGTCCTTGATGCTGGTGCTGGGCGAATCGGCGGCATTCGCCGCCGTCGTCACCCCGGCCAGCAGGGCGAGCGAAATGGCGGACAGCACGATGTTGCGGATACGGCTCATGGTTCCCCCCGTTGTTTCCCCTGGCGAGATTGTTTCTGCAGTCTAGAGGTGGCCCGTTGGAATGGGAAGTTTTTGGCCAGATCAATCGCCAGGAGTTTCGTCTGCGGTGAAGTGTGGAATTACCCGCGAGTCGGAATTCCGCTCTCCGTTTTACCCCCGCGTTCCCCGTCCCGGTGTCCTGCCTACGGGGCGTTCCCCGTCTCCGGCGCGCCGTCGGTGCCTGCCACGCGCTCCACGCGCACGGACACCCCGTTGAAGACGGCCGTCCCCGACAGCGGGTCCACCGTCGCGCCGTCGGTGAGGGCGTTGACGCTCACCCCCGGCTCGGTGGCCGCGTGCCGGAGCCGGGTGCCCTTCCGGCCGTGGCCCCAGCCGTAGGGCAGGCTCACCACGCCGTCGCGCAGCCGGTCGGTGGGCTCCGCCGGCACCACCACCTCGCCGACCCGGCTGCGGACGCGGACCTGGTCGCCCGCGGCGATGCCGAGGCGGCGGGCGTCCTCCTCGCTGATCTGCAGGGTGCAGCGGTTCGTGCCGCCGGACAGCGAGGGGATGTTGTGGGACCAGCTGTTGACGGACTTCAGCTGCCGGTGCGACACGAGCACCAGACCGCCGTCGTGGAGGTCCCGCATCCGCGCGGCGAGCCGGGGCAGGTCCGCGGTGACGGCTGGCGGGCACACTTCCACCAGGCCGGAGGCGGTCATCACCACCTCGCGGCGGCGGGGCCGCAGCGGCCCGAGGTCGATCCCGTTCGGGGAGTCCTTCAGCCGGGACAGGCTCAGGCCGTCCGCGCGCGCGCCGAACAGGTCACCGGCAGGGCCCAGCCGGAGCATCAGGTCGAGCCGGCGTTCCAAAGCGTCGTCCCCGTCCAGCTGTTGTTTCAGCGTGGCCGGTTCGCGTCCTCTCAGCGGGGTGCCCGGACGGGCGCAGGCCGCCCTGAGGGTCAGGTCGATCAGCTGCTCGTCCACCTGCTCCGGATCGGCGTCGGGTCCTGCGCCGGAGGCGATGAGGACCAGCCGGGCGAGGATCTCCGCCTCGCTGGGCCGGCCCGGCTCCAGGTCACGCAGCGGTGCCGAGAAGCGGGCGTTGCGACGCACCGAACGACTGGCCAGGACCACGTCGTAGTGCGGCGACTGCAGGGGGCTCGGCGGCGGCAGGATGACCGACGCGTGCCGGGTGGTCTCGTTCAGGTAGGGGTCGACGCAGACCATGAAGTCCAGGCCGGGCAGCGCCCGGTCCAGCCGTTCGCCCTGCGGGGCCGCGAGAACCAGGTTCCCGGCGATGCAGACCAGGGCCCGCACCTGGCCCTCGCCGGGCGTCTCGATCTCGTCCGCGAGGGTGGCGGTGGGCAGTTCGCCGTTGACCTCCGGCAGGCCCCGGACCCTGCTGTGCAGGCGGCCGGTGCGGAACGGCTCGGCGGGGCGGCGCGTGGCGTGCGGCGCCTCGCCGAAGAGGACTCCGCCGGGACGGTCGAAGTTGCCGGTGATGATGTTCACGACGTCCACCAGCCAGCTGGTGAGCGTGCCGAACTCGGTGGTGCAGGTGCCGAGCCGGCCGTAGACGGCGGCCGTGGGCGCCGCTGCCAGGTCGCGGGCGAGCCGGCGCACGGTCGGGGCCGGGACCCCGCAGGCGTCGGCGACCTCGTCGGCGCCGAAGTCCTTCACCAGGCCGGCGAGTTCACCGAATCCGGCGAAGCCCTCGCCGGGGTCGGTCGCCAGGTCCTCGTCGAGCAGGGTGTGGACGATGGCGAGCAGCAGCAGGGCGTCGGTTCCCGGCCGGAGCGCGACGTGTTCGTCGGCGAGGTCGGCGGTGCGGGTCCGGCGCGGGTCGACGACGACCAGGCGCCCGCCCCGGGCCTTGAGGGCCTTGAGCCGCCCGGGCAGGTCCGCCACCGTCCACAGGCTCCCGTTGGACTCCGCCGGGTTGGCGCCGAGGACGAGCAGGTGGTGGGTGCGGTCGATGTCCGGCAGCGGGAAGGCGAGCGGATCTCCGTACATCCATCCGCAGGCCACGCTCTTGGGCATGGTGTCGAGCGTGGTGGACGAGTAGATGTTCCGGGTGCCCAGCCGCTCCCGCAGCACCAGCATGTACAGCGGAAGTGCCAGGGTGTGGATGACGGGGTTGCCCATGTAGAGGGCCACGGCGTCACGGCCGTACCGGTCCGTCGTGGCCCGCAGACCGCGGTCCACGGCCTCGAAGGCCTCCGCCCACCCCACCTCGTCGAAGCCGCCGTCGGGCCGGCGCACCAGCGGCGCGGTCAGCCGGTCGGGGTCACTGTCGAACCGGCCCAGCGAGGCGCCCTTCGCACAGAGGTAGCCGTGGCTGAAGACGTCGTCCGGGTTGCCCCGGACACGGGTGACGTGTTCGTCCGACATGGTGACGCTCAGGCCGCAGGTGGCCTCGCACAAGGGGCACACGCGTGCCGCTGTTCGACCCAATTCTGTCCCCCGCACAGTTGATCGACTGCGCGCAGTTAACCAGAAGGCCGAACGCGCCGTCCCGACTTCCGCAAAAGAACGGCACGCGGTCCGCTGTGCGGCCCGAGCGTCGGCCCGCTACATGTTGATCATGTGTCCGGCCAGGCCGTGAACGGCCTCCTTGACCGCCTCACCGAGCGTGGGGTGCGCGTGGACGTTGCGTGCGATCTCGTGGACGGTCAGGTCCCACTGCTGGGCCAGCGTCAGCTCGGGCAGCAGTTCGGTGACCTCGGGGCCGATGAGGTGGGCGCCGAGCAGTTCGCCGTGCGTGCCGTCGCTGACGATCTTCACGAAGCCGACGGCGTGTCCCAGGCCGTGCGCCTTGCCGTTGGCCGTGAAGGGGAACTTGGCCACCTGGACGTCGAAGCCACGCTCGCGTGCCTGGGCCTCCGTCCAGCCGAAGCTGGCGATCTGCGGCTGGCAGTAGGTGGCCCGCGGAATCATGGTGTAGTCCAGCTCCATGGTCTCCGCGTCCGCGATGGTCTCGGCGGCCACGATGCCCATGGACTCGGCGGCGTGGGCCAGCATCAGCTTGGCCGTGACGTCCCCGATCGCGAAGATGTGCGGCACGTTGGTGCGGCAGCGCCCGTCGATGTCGACGGCGCCGCGCTCGGTGAGACGGACACCGGTGTTCTCCAGGCCGTAGCCCGCGACGTTCGGGGCGAAGCCGATCGCCTGGAGGATCTTGTCGGTCTCCAGGGTCCGCCGCTCGCCGCCCTTGGCGATGGTCACCCGGACCCGCTCGCCGGAGTCGTCGATGCTCTCCACGGCGGTCCCCGTCAGGACCTCGATGCCGAGCTTGCGGTAGTGCCTGGCGAGTTCCCTGGAGATCTCCTCGTCCTCCATCGGGACCATGCGGTCGAGGTACTCGACCATGGTCACGTCCACGCCGTAGCTGCGCAGCACGTAGGCGAACTCGACGCCGATCGCTCCCGCGCCCGCGATGACGATGCTGCGGGGCAGCGTCTCGCTGAGGATCTGGCTCTCGTAGGTGACCACCCGGTCCGACAGGGAGGTGCCGGGCAGCAGCCGGGGGCTCGCGCCGGCCGCGAGGATGCAGTGGCCGAAGGTCACGGTCTCCGTGCGGCCGTCGGAGAGGGCCACCTCCAGGGTGTGGGCGTCGGTGAAGGTGCCGCGCCCGTCGAACTGGGTGATGGCGTTCTTCTTCATCAGATAGTGAACGCCCTTCACCCGGCCGTCGGCGACCTTGCGGCTGCGCTGGTACGCGGCTCCGAAGTCGACCGACACCTCGCCGCCCACATGAATCCCGTAGGCCTTGGCTTCGTTCGCCACGAACTGCACCATTTCGGCGTTGCGCAGCAGGGCTTTGGAGGGGATACATCCGACGTTGAGGCACACGCCGCCCCAGTACCGTTCCTCGACGACGGCGACGGAGAGGCCGAGTTGCGCGCTCCGCACCGCTGCCGTGTAGCCGCCGGGTCCCGCTCCCAGAACAAGTACGTCAAAGTGTTGGGTCACAGGGGAACTGTCGTCCCGTCGGGGCGGGCAATCAACCGTGTCGGTGTGGGCACGGGCTGTGATGTTGCCCTCACCGATCACCCCGGGCGGCTGAGGGGCCGGATCGCGTTCCGCTCCCGGCCGGTTCCGGGTGGCCTCCCCGTGACATGGCATCAGGCGGCCGGGCGCCGTCCCGCACCGGCGGGTCCGTGGCTCCTAGGCTGTTTCCGTGTACGCCATCAAGGTCGTCCTGGAGCCTGAAGAGAGCACTCCTGTCATGGAGCAGCGCGCCTGCGACGTGGCGGCCTCCCTGCTCCGGGGCGACCCGCAGCGGGGGGCGGAGCACATCACCCTGGTCTCGAGCCCTCCCCGTGTCGTGGCGATGACCTTCGTGTCGGCCCGAGACCTGCTGGAGGCGGAGTGTCTGGCCCTCACGGCATGGACCGCGTGGCTCACCCGGACCTGGCCGACGGGGTGGCGGCTCTACTCGTGCGCGGGCGATCTGCCGCTCGGGGTCATGGCGGCCGCGGAACTGTACTCCGACCCCCCGTACGACGGTACGGCCTGAGCAGACGGGTGGACGCGGCGCGGCGCAGCGCCGCCTCCGGCGCCCGGCGAGTGCGTCGGAGGCGGCGCTTTCGCCGTGCGGTGCCCTACCGGGAGCCGCGGGGGCGTGGCAGGGGGTCGGGGAGGGCCTTCAGGTCCCGTTTGCCGTTGTGGCTGGTCGGGATGGCGTCCACCTCGACGAGGTGCTGCGGGACCATGTACGCGGGCAGCTCGGCGGCGAGTGCCTCGCGCAGGCGGTCGCGCGTGTAGGCGGGGCCGGGGACCACGTACGCGACCAGTGCCGGGTGGCCCGCCCTGTTCGCCGTGGTGGTGACGGCGCAGTCGAGGACGTCGGGGCAGGTGGCGGCGACGTGCTCGATCTCGCCCGGTTCGATGCGGTAGCCGCGGATCTTCACCTGGGTGTCGATGCGGCCGAGGTACTCGAGGGTGCCGTCGTCCAGCCAGCGGGCCAGGTCGCCCGTCCGGTACAGGACGCCGTCCTCCTCGAAGGGGTTCGGGACGAAGCGTTCCCGGGTGAGGTCGGGGGCGTTGAGGTAGCCGCGGGCCAGGCCGGTGCCGGCGATGCACAGCTCGCCGGGGGTGCCGACGGGGGCCAGGGCGCCCGAGCGGGTCCGGATGTAGACGCGGATGTTGTCGATGGGGCGGCCGATCGGGACGGACCGGGTGGTGTCGACGTCGCCGCACGGCCGGCAGGTGACGTCGACGGCGGCCTCGGTCGGGCCGTAGAGGTTGACCAGTTCGGCGAAGGCGCCCAGACGCCGCGAGAAGGTCTGCGCGTGGCTCGCCGCGAGCGCCTCGCCGCTGGCGAACACCCGGCGCAGCGAGGAGAGGTCCCCGGTGTCCTGGGTGAGGGCGGTGTACTGCAGGAAGGCGTGCAGCATCGACGGCACGAAGTGCATGGTGGTGACCCCGGCCCCGGCGATCCGCCCGGCCAGGCGCCGCGGGTCACGCTCGTCACCGCCGGGCAGGGTGGCCACGCGGGCCCCGGCCAGCGACCACCAGAAGATCTCCCACACCGATACGTCGAAGGTGATCGGCGTCTTGTGCAGGATCACGTCGTCCGGGCCCAGCGGGTAGGCGCGCTGCATCCACCACAGGCGGTTGACGATGGCCCGGTGCTCGACCATGACCCCCTTGGGACGGCCGGTGGAGCCGGAGGTGTAGATGACGTACGCCAGGTCCTCCGGGCCGCTCAGGGCGGGCAGGTCGGCGGGGTCCGCGGTCTCGGTCTCCGGGTCGGTCACGGCGACGGTCCGCCGGCCGGTGACCACGTGCGCGGTGTCGTCGGCGACCACGACCAGCGACGTACCGCTGTGGTCGAGGATGTAGCCGACGCGGTTGGCGGGGAGGGCCGGGTCGATCGGCAGGTACGCGCCGCCCGCCTTGAGGACGGCGTACACCGCGACCAGCATGCCCGGTGAGCGGGGGACGCAGACGCCGACGACGTCGCCGGCGCCGACACCGCGCGAGCGCAGCACCCGGGCCAGGCGGTTGGCCGCCGCGTTCAGGGCGGCGTAGGTCGTGCCGTCGTCGGCCAGGGCCACCGTGTCGGGCGCTTCGGCGGCGCGTTGCTGGAGGAAGCTGTGCAGGGTGCGGTCGGCGGGGAAGTCCGCGGTCGTGGCGTTGAACTCGCCGGTGATGCGGGCGCGTTCCGCGTCGGCCGGGGCGAGGAGGGCGGCGAGGGGCTGCGCCGGGTCCTTGAGCAGCAGGCCGAGCAGGTCCGCGAAGGACTCGGCGAGACGCCGGGCCGTGTCCCGCGAGAACAGCCGGGCGTCGTAGGCGAGGTGGACACCCGGGGTGCCCTCCGGCCCGCTGTCCGGTGTCAGGTGCAGGTCGAGCAGGAGGGGGCAGCCCCGGGCGTCGGCGTCGTCGGTGGTGAGGTCCGCGCCGACGGCCAGCATGAGGTCCGTGGGCCGGATGCCGTCCGCGTCCAGCAGGGTGTGCGGGGGGACGTCCAGGTGGGCGGAGGCCGTCACGCAGGCCTCGTGCACCGCGTCGAGCAGGTCGTGTCCGGTGGCCGCGGCCGTCAACGTCGCGGTGACGGGGACCGCCAGGGTCTCGTCCGGACGCGCGACGGGGGACAGCGGGACGAACACCGTCACCTCGTCCCGGTCGGTGGCGCGGGCGGCGAGCAGGGCCAGGACCGCGGCTCCGAGGGTCCGCGTCCGCAGCGGCTCGGCGCGGGTCAGGTCGCGGGCGGCGGAGAGGGTCGCGCCGGGGAGCGTCGCGGTGACGGTGGGGCGGGCCGCGGCGTGTTCCCGCAGGTGGTCGCGGACGAGCGCGGTGGGTTCCGCCCAGGCGGTGCGGTGCCGTTGCCAGAACGACGTGGACCCGGGGGCGTCCTGCCGGCCGGGCTCGGGTTCGAGGGCGTTGCTCACGAGGCGTCCTAGGAGGAGTTCGGGGCCGTCGAAGCCCCCGAGGGCTCCTCGGCGTGGCGCGGACGGGAGGACTCACCGGTGCGGTGCGGTGGGGCCGCGGTGCGGAGGGCAAGGCTCCGGGGCCGCGGAGGCGCCGCGGGACGTGGCATGCGCGCGGAATGGGCACGGGCCTGTGGGAGCCGTCCGAAGCCCTTCAGGAAAAACCTACGGAAGTGATGCGCGCTCACCGCCCGCGAGGGGATGCGGAGAAAATGAATCGATTCGGAAGAGCTGTCAATTCGGCATGGCTGTCAGTTTGTGGGGGCTGTCAGAAAATCGGTTTCGTTGCGGCCCTCATTTTGAACGGTTCCGGGCGCTGCGTCACTCTTTCCGGCTGGCACCTGTAGGCCATGGCCGTCACAGGCCACGTACGAGCGGCCCTCATGGCGGTCACCTGTGCTTTTGTTGCGTGCCGGTCGGCGCCGGGGCGTACTGGAGGGCGCACGGACGGCCGCCGTATGGCATGTGGCGGCCATGGCCTGGAGGTGCCAGTCGAAACGAGTGACGCCGCGTTATTCGGGGGCCAGGATGGGCCCACCGGCCGGGGTGCGGCACGGCGGACGGGAATTCCGTCCATTGCCGCCCGTCCATCTGTGCGACGTAGAGGGTGAATCCGTACATGAAGAATGTCCTCCGGGCGACGCTCCTTTCCGTACTGGTCGCCCATTCCGTGGTCGCCCTCGCATCGGCGTCCGCGGCCCAGACGTCCACGTCCGCCGCCGTTGTCCGGGCGGAGACGGCCGGCGGGACCGCCCAGCGGGCAGTGCTCGACAACTGGGCCTGGGACTGACCGGCCCCCGCACGGACCGGCACCGGGAACACACCGACAACACTGGGGGTACGCACGTGGTGGCCGCTGGCTTGGAAGCCCGCTCCGCGGCGACGGACGGCACGGCGACGGACGGCGCGGCAGCGGGACGGAAAGTCCTGCTCATCGGCTGGAGGATCACCACTCTGGCCGCGCTGAGGGGGCTCGGCGCCCGGGTGTGGTGCGTCGCCACGCCGGACGTCTACGCGCGGTTCGGGCACCAGGCGGACGTCGAGGGCGCCGTGCTCGTCTCCGACTGCGCCGACGTGGAGGAGATCCTCTGCGCACTGCGGCGCGCGGGACTGGGCCCCGAGGACTTCGACGTCGTGTGCAGCCAGCAGGAGTTCTCCCTGGTCGCCACCGCGCTCATCGCGGGCGACGCGAGCCCGATCCGGCCCCGGACCGCGGTCATGCTGCGGGACAAGTACCTGCAGAAGCGGCGCATCGCGGAGGCCGGACTGCCCGTGGCGGGCTGCCGGATCCTGTCGGACGCCGACGCGCTGCACGGCGTACGCGGCGAACTGCCCGTCGTGATCAAGCCCATCCTCGGAGCCTCCTGCGCGCACACCTACGTCGCCCGCGACGAGCGGCAGCTCGACGACGCGCTCGGCGGGTTCCGTGCCGACGGCTTCACCGGTCCCTTCCTGGTCGAGGAGTTCGTCACCGGGGCCGAACACCACGTCGACGGCATCGTGCGCGACGGTGAACCGGTCTTCCTCGGCATCAGCCGCTACCTGCAGAACGTCATCGAGCTGCGCTCCGGCGCCGTCTCCGGGAGCGTCGCGCTCGCCCCCGCCGCGTACGGCGCGCTGTACGAGAAGGTCGGCTCCCTGGCGCGGACCGCCCTCGACGCCCTCGGGCACCGGGACGGCGTCTTCCACATGGAGGTCTTCGCCGACGGCGACCGGGTCGTGTTCAGCGAGTGCGCCGGACGCGTGGGCGGCGGCCCCATCGACCAACTGGTCCGGGCGCACTTCGGCGTCGACCTGCACCTGGAGTGGGCGAAGCTCGTCTTCGGCGAGGAGCCGTCCGCGCCGGTGCGGGCGTCCGACGAGGTCCACGGGTACGTGCTGCTGATGGCGCCCGGCGCCGGCACGGTGCGCCGCATTCCGAGTGCCGAGGAGATGCGCGCCCGGGACGGGGTGGTCTTCGGCCGCCCCATGGTCCGGCCCGGCCATGTGATCACGGCGCCCACCGCCGCCTCCGACGTGCACGTCGGTGAGGCCGTGGTGCGCGGCGCCACCGAGGACGACGTCGTCAAGCGGCTGCACGAGATCAACGAGTGGTTCCGGGCGAACACCGACCTGGACTGAGCCACCGGCCCTCTCCACGAACGACCACCCCACCACCCAAGACAGCGAAGCGAGTGCGGGAAGCATGGATCAACTGGTGCTCATCACCGGCGCCGCCGGGAACATGGGCCGGATGCTGCGGGACGGGCTGCGGCGGCCGATGCGGCTCACCGACAGCGTGCCCGAGGAGGGCTGCGCGCGGGCGTCCGTCACCGACCTGGACGCGATGCGGGCCGCGATGCGCGGAGTGTCCGCCGTCGTGCACTTGGCCGGCATCACCGACGAGGACACCTGGGAGCGCATCGTCGACGTCAACGTCGACGGCACGCGCACGGTGCTGGAGGCCGCCCGGCTGGAGGGCGTGCGCCAGGTGGTGCTGGCGTCCAGCAACCACGCCGTGGGATTCCAGGAGCGGGGTACGGGCGAGCTGCCCGGCGACGTGCCGGCCCGCCCGGACACGTACTACGGCTTCAGCAAGGCGGCCGGGGAGGCGCTCGGCGCGCTGTACCACGACCGGTTCGGCATGAACGTCGTCTGCCTGCGCATCGGCACCTGCTACGACAAGCCGTTCGACGTGCGCTCCCTGTCGACCTGGCTGTCCCCCGCCGACGCCGTACGGCTGGTGGACGCGGCGCTCGACGCCGAGGGCTACCAC
This sequence comes from Streptomyces sp. NPDC005925, assembly GCF_040638805.1. Classification (NCBI taxonomy): domain Bacteria; kingdom Bacillati; phylum Actinomycetota; class Actinomycetes; order Kitasatosporales; family Streptomycetaceae; genus Streptomyces; species Streptomyces sp. NPDC005925. The sequence goes on from NZ_JBEXVL010000017.1 coordinate 66,395, forward strand.
CTCGTGTGGGGCGTCTCCGACAACACGCGGCGCTGGTGGTCGCTGGAGACGGGCAAGAAGATCGGCTACGAGCCGCAGGACGACGCGGAGGTGTTCGCCGCGGAGATGGAGGCGAAGGCCGCCGGCGACCGGGCGGCCGACCTGGGCGGGCGTTACGTGGGTGGCTTCTTCTGCGCGCTGCCCCTGGGGCAGCCCCCCGTCGGCTGAGGCGGGCGACGGCATGAGGACCGTACTGGTCGGCTACGGCCACGCGGCACGCGATCTGCACCGGGTGGCCATCGAGGAGTCCGTCGTCGGACGTCTCGTCACGGACATGGTGGCCGTCGACCCCGCGTACCCCGCCGGCCCCGCACGCGCCGGCGGGGGCCCGGACCTGACGGTGTACGCGACGCTCGGTGACCTCCCCGGCATCGACGGGTCCGACGTGTTCCATGTGACGGTGCCGCCGGCCGGTCACGGGTCCGTGGTGGAGGAGATCGTCGCGCTGGGCGGCCGGCGGATCGTCGTGGAGAAGCCGCTCACCACGGACGGCCCGGCCGCACGCCGGATGGCGAAGCTCTGCGCGGACGCCGGTGCCGACCTGTTCCCGGTCGCCGTGTGGCCCTTCTCGTCCGGTGTCGCACGTGTCAGGGGACTGCTCGACGCGGGGCGCCGGCCGCTGCACTACGAGTTCGAGCAGTCCAAGAACCGCATCGAGCGCACCCTGGGCAACACGAGCCACTCCAGCGCCTTCGAAGTGGAACTCCCCCACCAGGTGCTCGCCGCGATCTGGCTCTTCGGCGACATCACCGACGTCCTGCACGCCGAGGCACGGCCGCTGCGCCACGCGGGCCGGGAAGTCCCCCACGCGGGCGGCGCGTACCTGGTCGTCCGGCACAGCAGCGGGCTGACCGGCACGCTGGTCGGCCACCTCGACAAGGAGCGGCGCACCAGGCGACTGCGCGTCGTGTGCGCCGACGGCGACGTGGAAGTCGCCCTGCCGTGCTCCCGGGACGAGACGTCGAGCTTCTTCAAGGACGGCGCGGGGCCGGTCCTCGACCTCCCCGACCGACCCCTCACCGAGTGCCTGGTGTCTGCCTACACGGCAGGACCGGCGGAAAGTCAGGCCAGGTTCAACGTGGACATGCACGTGCACTGCATCGACGTACTGGAAGCCGCGCGCGGGAAGGCGGGCGTGCCGTGACCACACCTTCGAGGGCCACAGGCCGTCAACGCGTCCCGTTCTTCAGGAACTCGGCGACGTGGCAGCGGGTCCGCGACGCGGTCGAGGCCGACATCGCCCGCAGCATCGACAAGGGAACCGCCGTCGACGGCATCCTGGTGCGCGAGACGGAGGAGGAGCTGACCCGGCGCCTCGGCTGCGCCGGGGTGCGGATGACGGCCAGCGGGTCGGACGCCCTGCTGGTGCTGCTGAAGCAGCAGGGCATCGGCCCGGGCGACGAGGTCATCGTCCCGGCGTACACCTTCTTCGCGTCCGTCGCGGCGATCGCCCACGTGGGGGCCCGCCCCGTCATCGTGGACATCCTGCCGGACCGCTACACGGTCTGCCCCGGGGCCGTGCGCGACGCGATCACCGAGCGCACCCGGGCCGTCCTCGCCGTGCACCTGTTCACCACCATGGCGGACATGGAGCGCCTGGCCGCGCTCTGCGCCGAACACGACCTGCTGCTCGTCGAGGACAGCGCGCAGGGCATCGGCATGAGCCGGGCGGGCAGCATCGCGGGCACGGCGGCCCGGGGCGGGGTGTTCTCGTTCTTCCCGGCCAAGACCGTCGGCGCGCTGGGCGACGCCGGCGCCGTCATCGCCACCGACGAGCGGCAGCTCGCGGAGTTCGACGCGATCCTCGGCCGCGACGGGGCGGGGCGGGACGGGGAGCCCACCTACGGCTGCGACGAGATCCAGGCGGCCGTCGTCCGCGCCTGCCTGCCGCTGCTCGACGAGTTCACGGCCAGGCGGCGCGAGCTGTTCGCGTACTACGACGCGCGGCTGCGGCCCGTCGGGGGCGTGCGCCGCCTGCCGGTCCTCGCGCCCGGGGACGTCGGATACGTCTACGTCGCCGAGTTCGACCGGCGCGACGAACTCCAGGCCCACCTGCGGGCCCACGGCGTGACCACGGAGATCTTCTACCCGATGCCGCTGTCCCGGCAGGACTGCCTGGCCGACGTGGCCGACTGCACGCGGCCCGTGCCGGTCGCCGAGGCGGCCTCCACCCGGGTGCTGGCCCTCCCGCTCTATTCGGATCTGCTGGAAGAGGAGGCGGCGCATGTCTGCGACATCGTCCACGACTTCTACCGCCAGGCGTGACCTGGCCCGCACGCTCGTGTCCCACCTGGACGCCGCCGTCCGCGACGAGTCCTTCATCGTCGGCGCCCGGGTGCGCCGCCTGGAGGAGTACGTCTGCGAGGTCACCGGCCGCAGCGCGGTCGGCGTGAGCAGCGCCGCCGTGGGGCTCCTGCTGGTGCGCCAGGAACAGTTCGGCGGGGCGCCTTCGGCTCTCGCCCCGGACGCGGGCGGCAGGGCCCGGTCGATCGTCGCGGCGGAGCGCAGGCTCGTGCAGCGGGCGAGCGTGCTGTGGCAGGGCGGCCGCCGCCCCGAAGGGGCCGTGCTGGTGCGGGACTTCGGCAGCGGGGCCGAGGCCGGGCCGGGCGCGGCCGGGATCGTCGAGCTGATCGACGTACGGCAGCTCGGCCTCCTGGACGCCGGTGAGCGGTCCACCGCCGAGGCCCTGCCCGGCGGGGGCGGCGAACGGTCCGCCGCCGACGCGCTGGTGGTCCACGGGCCGCACGACTACTCGTACGGCGCCGGTGACTTCGGCATCGTCGTCTGCGCCGAGCCGGTCGCCGAGCGGCTGCGGGTGCTGCGCAACCACGGCCGGGGTGGTCTCGGCACGTACCTGCACGCCGAGGTCGGCTTCAACAACCGGATGGACGAGGCCCAGGCGGGCCTTCTGCTGGACCGGCTGACCGGCACCGGCACCGGCGCGGTGACGCGATGAGCGCCCGGGGATGGCGGGAGCGGCTCGCCGTCATCGGCGACGAGTGCGGGTTCACCTGGCAGGACCAGGTCGCCACCGTCCAGGCGCTGGAGATGCGCTCCATCGAGCTGCGTCACGTCGGCGGGCGTTCCCTGGGCGAGACCGGGCAGGACGAGGTCGACGCGCTCGGCAGGGCACTCGTCGACGCCGGTGTCGGCGTGGTCGCCCTGGACAGCCCCGTCGGCGCCGGGCGCATCACCGACACCACCCTGGCCGAGGACCTGGCGACGGCCGAGCGCTGGCTGGAGCTGGCCGGCCGGCTCGGGGCCCCGTCGGTGCGCGTGATGTCGTACGGGCAGGGCGATCTGGAACCGGAGGCGTGGCACGCCGAGACGGTGCGGCGGCTGCTCGCGCTGCGGGAGCTGGCCGCGCGCCACGGGCGCCGGTTCCTGCACGAGAACTGCGTCGGGTGGGGCGGCCGGGACGCCGAGTCGGCGCGCCGGCTCATGGCGGAGGTCGGCGACGAGCACCTCGCGTTCCTCATGGATACCGGGAACGGCGTCTGGTACGGCTACGACTCCGTGGCCATGACCGAGGCGGTGCTGCCGTACGTCCGGCACGTCCACATCAAGGACGCGCACCCGCGCCCGGACGGCGCCGAGCCCTGCCTGCCGGGCCTCGGCAGCGGTCGCGTCGCGGACTCGCTCGCCCTCGTCCTCGACGCCCACCCCGACATGACGCTGAGCCTCGAACCGCATCTGCTGGTGCAGCCGCACCTCGGCATCACGTGCCGGGACGCCGGGGCGCTGCGCCACAGCGTCGCCGCGTGCGTCCGCAGCCTGGCGGACCTGCTGGACCGCGCCGAGGGTGCCGAGGAGGCCGCACGGTGATCGACGACGACGCGATCGATTTCCTGCTGCGCTTCCTCGACGTGCCCAGCGTGAGCCCCCTCGAAGGCGGCGATCCGGCCCAGACGCGGCGCGCCCAGGACCTGTTCGGCGCGTTCGCCGCGAGCCGGGGCTTCACGGTGTCCCAGGAGGTCGCCGATCCGGCCGGCGTCCTGGCGGACCCGCGCACCCCGGTGCTCGTGCGCGAGAAGGCCGCCCTGGACGGCTGGCTGAGCGACCAGCCGGTCGTCGCCGCGAGCATCGGCGACCCCGACGCCCCCCGCACCCTGGTGATCAACGCCCATGTCGACACGGTCTCCCCGCATCTGGCGGTGACCCTGAGGGACGGGGTCATCCGCGCGCGGGGCGCCGTGGACGACAAGGGTCCGCAGGTCGCGGCGCTGTGCGGGGTCGCTCGGGCGTACCGGGACGATCCCGGTCTGGCCCGCAGGGTGCGCACCACGCTGCTCTCCGTGCCCGGCGAGGAGGGCGGCGCCATGGGGTGCTACGGCACCAAGCCGGCCCTGGAGCGGCGTGGCAAGGCGTCGCTGCTGGTCTTCGCCGAGCCGACCGGGCTGCTCGTCCACGACACGTCCTTCGCGACGATGACGCTCGAAGTGACCATGGACGCGCCGGACAGCACGGACGACTTCCCGTACGAGAACGCCAACGCCACGCTGGTGCTGGGCGCCGTCGCGACGGGTCTGGCGTCCGGTCTGAAGGACCGCGTCGAGGGCCGTGACGTGCGCTGCTGCATCGCCGGCCTGCACACGGGCACGCAGCACAACCGGGTGTACGGCAGCGGACGGCTCCTCGTGAACATCGCCTACTGCGACGCCGGGGCCGCCGCCGCGGTGCGGGAGAGCGCCGAGGAGATCCTCACCGCCACGGTGGAGCGGGTGAAGGAGGAGTACGGCACGAGCCGCTTCGGACGCCTGTGGGCCCGCGACCTCGGCCGTGTCCTGCACTGGCGTTGGCTGAAGCAGGGCCTGCCGTCGCTGCGCAACCGCTCCGAGACGTACGAGGCGCTCCTCGCGGAGTGCGGTTTCGACCGGCTCGCCGGGGACCAGCTCGGCGAGGCCTTCACCAGCGACGCGATCTGGGGCCAGGGCGCCGCCGACTACACGGTGATCTGCGGGCCCGGCGGCCTGGACAGCCACGGCGCCCACACCGACGGGGAGTACGTGACGGTCGACGAGCTGAACGAGTACGCCCGGCGGATCGCGCTGCTGGTGCGGCGGCTCGCGGACACGGCCGCCTGACCTGTCCCTCCGGCCCCGCCCCTGTGGGCCCCCGAACGACCCCCCGTACATGCCCTGAACGAACCCTTCCCAGAGCCCTGAAGTGAGGTTGAGCCATGCGGGAGAGCGCCGCGAATCTGCGGGATCTCGTAGCAGCCCGCGCCCTGACCCACCCCGACGCCCGCGCGGTGGGGAGCGACGACGCGGGCTGGCTGACGCTCGCCGAGCTGGACCGGGCGGCCGGCGTGCTGGCCCGGCGGCTGGTCGGCCGGGGCGTGCGGCCGGGTGACGTGGTGGGGGTGCTGCTGCCGCGGTCCGCCGCGTTCGTGGTCGCCGCGTTCGCCGTGTGGAAGGCGGGGGCCGCGTACACGCCCCTCGACCCGGCCGGGCCCGAGCGGCACCGCGCGTTCGTCCTGGACAACAGCGGCGTACGGGTCGTGATCACGGACGACGGGGCGGCCGGGCGCGCGACGGGGCGGGAGGTGTGCCCGGTCGGCACGCCCGGCGCGGGGGAGCCGGACCCCGGCGACTTCGTGCCGGTGCCGCTCGGCCCCGGGGACGCGGCGTGGGTGCTGTACACCTCCGGGTCGACCGGGCGCCCCAAGGGCGTGATCGGTTCGCACGGGGCCTCGCTCAACCGCTGCACCTGGATGTGGGAGGAGCAGCCGTTCGGCGAACGGGACGTGTGTGTGCAGAACACGGCGCCCTCCGTCGTCGACTCCGTCTGGGAGGTGTGGGGCGCCCTGGCCCGGGGTGTGCCCGTGGTGCTGCCGCCGGCGCACGCCTCGCTCGACCTGGACCTGCTGACCCAGGTGCTCGCCGGGCACGCGGTCACCCGGATCTGCCTGGTGCCGTCCCTGCTGCGGGCCCTGCTCACCACGTACCCGGACCTGGGCGACCGCCTGCCCCGCCTGGGCATCTGGACGGCCAGCGGGGAGACCCTCGACCGGGACGTGGCGGAGCTGTTCCACGCCGCGCTGCCCGGGCGCACGCTGCTGAACCAGTACGGGCTGACCGAGTCGTGCGCCGACGTGACGACGTACGACACCGCCGGCCTCGGCACCGACGGGGACGCGGGGGACGCGCGGGTGCCCGTCGGGCGGCCGATCCGCGGCACCCGGCTCCTCGTCGTCGACGAGGACCTGCGGCCCGTCCCCGACGGCACGGTGGGCGAACTCTGCCTGGGAGGGCCCGCCCTGGCCCACGGCTACGCGAACGCGCCCGAGCTGACCCGCGACCGGTTCCTGACCGACGAGACGGGCGGCACCCTCTTCCGCACCGGCGACCTCGCCCGCCTCGGGACGGACGGCGTCCTGCACCACCTCGGCCGGCGCGACCGGCAGGTCAAGATCCGGGGATTCCGGGTCGAGCCCGAGGGCGTGGAGGCCGTCCTCAAGGAGAACCCCGCGGTGCGCGACGCCGCCGTACGGGCCTTCACGCGCGGCGGGGAACGGGAGCTGGCCGCGTACGTGGTGCCCGCCGACCCGGGGAACCCGCCGGCCACCCGCGAGCTGCGGGCCGGGATGCTCGACCGGTTGCCGCCGTACGCGATACCGGCGTCCTTCACGGTGCTCGCCCGGTTCCCGCGCACGAGCAGCGGCAAGACCGACCACGGCCGCCTTCCCGAGCCGGGCGGGCCGCCGCCGGGGGCCGCGGGGCCGGTGGAGCCGCGCGACGAGACCGAGAGCCGCGTCGCCGCGATCTGGGGCGAGGTCCTGCGGTTGCCGGCCGGGCGGGGACCCCTCGGTGTCCTCGACGACTTCCACGAACTGGGCGGCCACTCCCTGGCCCTGATGCGGGTCGTGGCCCGGGTGAACGCCGCGTTCGGCGTACGGCTGCGCAGCCGGGACTTCGCCCGGTCCGTCACCGTCGAGTCGCTGGCCCGGGCCGTACGGCACGTCTCCGCGCGGCCCGGCGGCCCCGCCCCCGGGCCCGCCCCGGCCGGGAAGCCGGGCGTGGGCGTCGACCTGGCGTCGGACACCCAGGAGGCCATGTGGCTGCACGAGAAGTTCTCGCGGGCGCCCGGGCTGTACAACATCCAGCTGGCGTTCGCCGTGCGCGGCCCCCTGGACACCGACGCGCTCGCCCTCGCCCTGGACGACGTGACCGCCCGCCACCGGGCGCTGCGGCTGGGCTTCGTGCACGAGGACGGCGCGCTGCGGCTCGTGGCGAACACGCCCGGCTCGCTGAAGCCGGACCTGGTCGGGACGGGCGCCGGCCGGGTGGGGGAACTGCTCGCCGACGAGGGCGCCCGGCCCTTCGACCTGGCCCGCGGGCCGTTGCTGCGGGCCCTGCTGCTCAAGATCGGCGACGACGACCACGTACTGAGCCTCACCGTGCACCACACCGTGTGCGACGGTCAGTCGCTGCGCACCCTGCTGGCCTCGCTGCGGGAGGCGTACGGGACACGGGCACGCGGTGACGTGCCGCACATCGTCGCGGACGACGGCCCGGTCGCGACGGAGCGGGCACAGCCGGGGGAACGGGTGGAGGGCGGCAGGCCGCCGCAGGAGCGGTACGCGCCGGTCGAGCTGCCCACGGACCGGCCACGGCCCCGGCGCGCGGACGGCAACGGCTCGTCCTTCCGCGTCGAGGTCCCGCCGGGACTCGCCGCCCGTGTCCGGGAGCGGGCCCGCCGGCTGCGGACGACCGCGTTCACGGTGTGCTGCGGGGCGTTCGCGGCGGTGCTCGCCGAGCGGTCCGGGCAGCGGCGGTTCGCCATCTCGATCCCGCTGGCGAACCGCGGGGAGGAGATCGGCGACGACGCCCTGGGCTGCTTCATGCGGACCGTCCCGCTCAACCTGGACGTGCCGCCGGGCGCCCGTACGGAGGAACTGCTGGAAGGCGTCCGGGACGCGCTGCACGAGGCGTACGACGCGCCGAGTGTGACGCGCGTGGCGGTCGGCGGCCGTCCGCCGCAGGTGATGCTCGCCTACGACGAGGCCCACGGGGCGGAGTTCTCGCTGGCCGGGACGACCGTCGTCCCCCTGGACGTCGAGAGCAGGTCGGCGAAGCTCGATCTGACGCTCTACGTGGACGAGGCGGGCGACGACTACGACTGCCGCGTCGAATACGCGACGGCCCTCTTCGACGAGGGCACCGTGCGCGCCCTCGGCCGGGACTTCCTCGCGGCGCTCACCCGCGTCTGCGACCCCACGCACTGAACCAGGCACCAGCAGCACAGGCACCACACACGGCACAAGCGGCCGGACAAGGAACGGACTCGCAGTGGAAGAACGGGTGGAAACAGTGGACCGGATCGACGAGATCGCACGGGAGAGCTGGGAGCGGAGCCTCGGCTGCGACGTGGCCGACGACACGAACTTCTTCGAGTTCGGCGGGGACTCCATCTCGGCGATCCTCATGATGTCGGAGGTCAACGCGGCCCTCGGCACCTCGCTCTCCCCGCACGAGCTGTTCGACGCCCCGGACTTCGGCGCCTTCCGCGCGCTGCTGCGCACGGAGTCCGGCGCCGGGGCCGACACCGGGCAGGCCCCTCGGGAGGAACCCGTCGCCGCCGGGACGACCGTCACCTCGCTGTTCCAGGAACGCTGGTTCGGCCTGTCCAAGGAGCGGCTCGGCAACGTCGACGTCTTCTTCGAGGTGACCGGCCCGCTCGACCCCGCCCTGTTCGAGCAGGCCCTGGAGCACCTGTGCCGGCGGCACGCGGTGCTGCGCAGCGTCTACGAACCGGGCAACCCTCCGGTGCAGCGGACCGTCGAGGACTTCCGGCCCCGCCCGCGCATCCAGGACCTCCAGGGGCTGCCCGGCGACGAGGTGCGGGCGGCCGTGCACGCCGCCGTCGAGCGCTCGGTGCGCTTCTTCGACCTGGAGTCGGAGGTGCCGTTCGAGCTGGAACTGCTGACGCTGTCCCCGACGGAGCACCTGATCGTCGGCCACCTCCACCACATCGCCATCGACGGCTGGTCGATCGCGCTGCTCGTCGACGACCTGGAGCGCGTCTACCACGCGCTGGAGCGCGGCGAGGACCCGGCGGCGCTGGAGGCGGCTCCCCAGTACGGGGACTTCGCCGCGCGGCAGCGCGCGTACGCGACGGGCCCCGGCATCGAGGAGTCCCGGGAGCACTGGCGGTCCGTCTTCGCCGGTGTCGGCGGCCCCACGCGGCTGCCCGCCACCGTGCCGCCCGCCGCCGACACCGGCGAGTCCAGCGCCTACGTCAACCTGCTGCTCGACACCGGGCGCGCCGACGCCGTCCGGGCCTACGCGGCGGCCGGCCGGGTGACCGTCTACAACGTCCTGCTGAGCGCGTTCGCCCGGCTGCTGGCCGAGATCACCGGCACGGACGACCTGCTGATCGGCACCTCCACGGCGGGCCGGCACGGCGGCGCCGACGACCACTGCCTCGGCGTGTTCATCACCCCGATGCCGCTCAGGATCTCGCTGGCCGACGCGGACACCGCGGACAAGCTGCACGCCCAGGTCGGCGACCGGATGCGGGACCTCGCCAAGCACCGCATGTACCCGATGGCGGACCTGCTGCGGTCCGTGGAGCCCTTCCGGGGCAAGCAGCTCGCGGACCTGTTCGCGCTCCACTTCATCTACCAGAACCAGCCACAGCCCAGTGCCGGCAACGGCCGCGTCTACCGCCAGCTCGACTTCCAGGACGCCGGCCTCGAGCGCCCGCACCAACTGGCCAGGCCCCGCAGCCGGGTGCTGCGCCAGCTGGAGGTCGTCGTCTTCGACCGGCTGGACGGCGCGCTCTCGCTCAACTTCGCCTTCGACCCGGCCCGCTTCGCCGAGAGCGAGGTCCGGGGCTGGCTCGAGGCGTACGGCGCGCACGTGGACCGGCTCGTGGGGCTCGCGGGACTCGTGGGGAGCACACCGGCGGAGCGCGGATGACCGGGACCACCGCCGCCGCGGAAAGGAAGCCCGTGGACCGCAGCCTCGGGGAACTCCTCGAACGCAACGTGCGTGTGACGGGCGAACGCCTCGCCCTGTCGGACGCGCACCGCTCCTGGACGTACGCCGCGCTCGGGGCCCTCGTCGGCCACCTGGTCGAGGAGTTCAAGGACCTGGGGATCGCGCCGGGCGAGCCGGTCGCCGTCGCCGGGCCGCGGGACGCCCGGCTGCTGGCGCTGCTGTACGGCGTGCTCGGCTGCGGCAACCCGGTCGTGGCCGTCAGCCCCGACTGGAGCGACAGCGACCGGGCGCGCCGGCTGCGCACGGTCGGCGTCCGCGTGGTGCTGACCACGGAGGCAGGGGCCGTCACCGCGGACGGCGGGGAGACGGGTGGCGGTGGCGGCCGGGTCGTCGTGGTCGACGTGGACGCCGTACTGGACGGCGCCGCCGACACCGGCTCGTGGGGCCGGCAGCCCGACCCGGACGACGTCGTCTACTACTCCTTCACCTCCGGTTCCTCCGGGGAGCCGAAGGCCGTGGCGGTGGCCCAGCGCAACGCCGCCCACTACGCGTCCTCGCTCGCACGACGGCTCGGTCTCGGCGCGGACGGCGGCGCGGACGGCGGCGCCCGCCCCGACGCGACCCGTGAGGCGGTCCGCGACACCGGACGCGACACCGGCCCCGGCGTGGGCGAGCCGCCCGTGCTGGCCCATCTGACCACCCTCGCCGCCGACCTCGGCCACACCTCCTGGATGCTCGCCCTCGCCACGGGCGGCCGGGTCCACGTGGTCGGCGACCGGGTGACCCGCGACCCGTACGCCCTGTGGCGGGAGCTGGCCGAGCACCGGGTGACCGGCCTGAAGACGACCCCCTCGCACCTCGCCGCGCTGCTGCCCGGCCGGGACGCGGACACGCCCGCGCTGGACACCCTGATCATCGGCGGGGAACTGCTGTCCCGGGAGTTCGCGGCCGGCCTGTTCGCGGGCGGTGTCGCACGCCGGGTCGTCAACCACTACGGCCCGACGGAGGCCACCGTCGGCGCGGCCTGCTTCGTCGCCTCCTCGCCCTCCGACCTGCCCCCGGACGAGCCGTCCGTGCCCATCGGCACGCCCATCGGCGCGAACACCCTCACGCTGGACGGGACCGGGGAGAGCGCCGAGGGCACGGGTGAGCTGGTCGTCGGCGGCCCCGGGGTCGCCCTCGGCTACGCCGGCACCCGGCCGGACGCCGGCGGTAGGTTCCGCACCACGGACGCCGGGCCGGTGTACCGCACCGGCGACCGTTGCCGCAGGCGGTCCGACGGCACCCTCGTCTTCCTCGGCCGGGCGGACCGCCAGACCAAGGTGAACGGCTACCGCGTGGACCTCGCCGAGATCGAGCAGGTCCTCGCGCGGTGCCCCGGCGTCGAGCAGGCGGCCGTCCTCGGCCGTACCGTCGACGGGCGGACCCGCCTGGTCGCGGCGGTCCGCACCACGGCGGACGCCGTCCTGGCCGACCTGCCCGGGCACCTGGCCCGCACCCTGCCCCGCTACGCCGTACCCGCGCCGATCGTGCCGCTCGCGGACTTCCCCGTCGACGCCAACGGCAAGCGCGACCACCGCGCGCTGCACAGCGCCGTCGACCAGTGGCTCGCATCCGGGCCGGGCGGCGGCCACGGCGGCCACGGCGGCCCGGCGGACAGCACCGGCCTCGTCGGCGAACTCGCCGAGTTCTGGGGTGCGAGCCTGGGCATCGGCACACTCGGCGCGGACGCCGACGTGATCGCCCTGGGCGCGGACTCCATCCTCGCCATGCGCACGGTCGTCTTCTTGCGCGAGCGCGGCCACGAGGTCGTCGTCACCGACGTGTACGACCATCCGACGGCGGCACGGCTCGCCGGGGTGGCGGCCGGGCGCCGGGCGGCCGGCCCGTCCCCGGTCTGCTCCGGGGCCGCCGAGTCCGCGGCGGCGGGCCGCCGCGGCACCCTGGGCCCGGCCCAGCGCTGGTTCTTCGACGCGGTGCCCGGCGGCAGCGCCCACTGGAACCAGGCGATGCTCCTGGCCTGCGAACCCGCCCTCGACCTCCCCGCACTGAGTACGGCGCTGACCGCCGTGCTGGAACGCCACGAGGCCCTGCGCGCCGGCGTGACCCCGACAGGAGCCCTCGGCACCACCTACCCGGCGTCGGGCACCCTGGCCGTGACCTGGTCACCCGCCGGACCGGCCCCGTCGGCGGAAGAAACGATCGCGCGCACGAGCGCCGAACTGAACCGCTCCCTGGACCCGGCCTCGGGCCGGCTGCTGCGCTGCCACGTCTTCCGCGGCGGCCCGACGGCCCCGGACCGTCTTCTGCTGGTCTGCCACCACCTGGTGGTCGACACCATCTCCTGGCGCATCCTCCTCGACGACCTGATACGGGCCTACGAGACGGCGGCCGGGGGTGCCCGGCCCGCGCTGCCGCCGGCCCGGTCGTACTACGACTGGGCGGCCGCCGCCGGCGAACCCGGGCCGCGTGCCCCCCGCCCGCGTGACGGGCGCCACGGGGCGACGTACAGCTGGGCCGCCGACGCGGAGGTGACGCGGGCGCTGGTCGCGGAGTTCGGGACCGGGCTGCGGATGGAGGCGCTGGCCGTCGCGGCGATGACGCGGGCGCTGCAGGACGCCGGGGGAGCCCGGCGGACCCGGGTCACCGTCGAGACCCACGGGCGGGACGGCGAGCACGCCTACCTGGACACCGTCGGCTGGTTCACCGCCGTGAAGCAGCTGGTGCTCGGGTACCGCCCCGACGTCGCCGACGTCGAGCGGCTCGTGGCCGGGACCGGGGCGCGGCGCCTGGACGAGGCCGACGGGGTGCCGGACGGGACGCCGGGCGGGCTGCCGCACGTGGCGGTCAACTACCTGGGGCAGTTCAGGGCGCCCTCGGGACGGTCCGTCAGCTGGACGTTCGCACCCGAGTACTGCGGGCCCGCGCGCGCGGTGCGGCACGACCCGCTGTATCCGCTGGTGCTGACGGCACGGCTGGTCGGCGGCCGGCTCGTCGCGGACCTCGTGTGCGACGAGGAGCAGCGCGCGTCGGGCACGGCGCGTCGGGCCTTCGCGCGGTTCACCGAGGAGATCCTGGCAGCGGCCGGCACGACCGGGACCGTGCCGTCCATCGAGGAGCCGGCGCACACCACGTCCGGCCTGCCGGTCCACACCGGCACCGCGAAGGCGCCCGTCCCGGCCGGGGCGCGTGCCCTGGTCACGCAGACCCCGCGCGTGCTGCTGACCGGTGCGACCGGCTTCCTCGGCGCGCACCTCCTCGACCACCTGGTCGCCCAGGGCGCCGAGGTCACCTGCCTGGTCCGGCGGGCGGGCGGGCGCGGCGCGGCCGAGCGGCTCGCGGCGTCGGACCGGGTGCGGGTCGTCGAGGGCGACCTGGCCGACGCGTCCGCCGTGCGCGCCCTCGCGTCCGGCGGCGTACTCGACGGGCTGACGGCGGTGGTCAACGCGGCGGCCGACGTACGGCTCGTCGCGCCGCCGGAGGAGCTCGCCCGGGTGAACGTCGGCGGGCTGCGCAACCTGCTCGACCTCATCCGCGCCACCCGGCCGGAAACACCGCTGCACCACGTGTCGACGCTGGCCGTGGCGGGCTACCACGACAGCGGGCCCCGCCGGTTCAGCGAGGCCGACTTCGCGCTCGGGCAGCGGTTCCTGTCGCCGTACGAGGCGTCGAAGTTCGAGGCGGAGAAGGTGCTGCGGGAGGCGAGCGACCTGGGCACGCGCGTGTACGTCTACCGCACGAACCACGTCGCCGCCCACAGCCGCACCGGCGCCTTCCAGACCAACATCGGCGACAACCGCGTCTATCAGACCCTCAGGGGCTACATCCTCGCCGGATGCGCGCCCCGCAGCCCGCACACCGCCTTCGGGTTCTCCCACGTGGACACCGTCGCGGCGGGCATCTGCCGGCTCGCGCTCGCCGCGGACGTACCGCCCGACGTCTACCACGTCGAGACGCCGCACACGGTCGCGCACGACGAACTGGTCGGCTGGATACGGGAGTTCGGGCACCCGGTGCGGCTCGTGGAGCGCGGCGAGTTCGTCCGGGCCCTCGGGCGGCTGGAACACGCCGACGCGCGCAGCGCGGACATGAGCCGTGCCTGGGAGCACCGGCCCGACCGCAACGTCGCCTTCGACCACACGCGGACGGTGGCCCTGCTGCGCCGGCTCGGCGTCGAGTTCGCCCCACCGCGACAGGCCTGGCTGGACACGGCCCTGGCGTGGGCCTCGGGGACGGGCTTCTTCCCGGCCCCGGCCCCGGCGCCGGCGCCGGCCCCGTCCTGGGCGCCGGTCCCGGACCCGGCCCGGGCCCAGGCTCAGACCGCGGCCCGGACCCTGGCCCCGGCCCGGGCGGCGAGCGGGGCCGGGGCCCCCTGAACACCCCTGACCGGCCCCACCCCCACCCCTCTCCTTTCATCCCGTTCCACCCCGTTCCACCACCGGAGGATGCAGTGCAACAGCAGGACAGACGTGCGGCGGTCGTCACCGGAGCCTCGTCCGGGATCGGGCTGGCCGTCGCCCGCAGGCTGGCCGCCGAGGGCTACGACCTCGTCGTCAACGCCCGGGGCGGCGAGCGGCTGCGGGAGATCGCCACCGGCCTCAAGGAGTCCGGCGGCGAGGTGATCGCGGTGGCCGGTGACGCGAGCCGCACCGAGGTCGTCGCCGAGTGCGTCGACCGATGCGTCACCGAACTCGGCCGGGCCCCCTCGGTCGGCGTGGTGAACGCGGGCCGCGGCCTGCCCGGGACCGTGATGACGTCCGACGACGCCCAGTGGGCCGAACTGTTCGAGACCAACGTCCTCGGCGCGCTGCGCCAGATGCGGACGATGGCCGGCGCGATGCTCACCCACGGCACACCGGACGTCCCCCCGCGCCGCCCCTTCGACCTGGTGGTCCTCGGATCGAACGTCGGCCGGAACGTCTCCCCGTTCAACAGCGTGTACGGCGCGACCAAGTTCGCCGTGCACGGCGCCGCGGAGGGGCTGCGGCGCGAACTCGGCCCCAAGGGCATCCGGGTCACGCTGGTCGAGCCGGGCGTCGTGGGCACGTCCTTCCAGGCCAGCGCCGGTTACGACGCCGACTGGTTCACCTCGTACCAGTCGGAGATCGGGCCCATCCTCGCGCCCGAGGACATCGCGGACCTCGTGCACTTCATCGTGACCCGGCCCGCCCACGTCCACCTGGACAACGTCTCCGTCCGGCCGACCCGGCAGAGCTACCCGTAGCCGCCCCGCCGCGTGGCGCGGGCCGGGTCACGCACACCGGCGGCCTCCGCGCCAGGCGCGACATCCACAAGATCCGCGACATCACACAGAAAGTGACAGGGGGACAGTCATGCGTGCAGTGCAGAAGACGGTGGCGGTCGTCGGACAGGGCTATGTGGGGCTACCGCTCGCCCTCCAGGCGGTCCGGGCGGGATTCCACGTCGTCGGCGTCGAGGTGAACGAGGAGCGGGTCACCCGTCTTCGCCACCACGACTCCTACGTCGAGGACGTGTCGGACCTCGACCTCGTGGCCGCGTTCGACTCGGGCCGATACCGCGTCACGTCCGACTTCGCCGGGGCGGCAGGCTTCGACGTCGCCGTCATCAGCGTGCCGACACCGCTCACCGACGGAGAGCCGGACCTGTCCGCCGTCATCGCCTCCTCCACCTCGCTGGCACCCCTCATCAGGCCCGGCGCCGTCGTCGTCCTGGAGTCCACGACGTATCCCGGCACCACGGAGGACGTCGTCGCCCCGCTGCTGGAGGAGGGGTCGGGCATGCGGGCGGGCCAGGACTTCTCGCTGGGCTACAGCCCCGAACGCATCGACCCGGGCAACGCGACCTGGACGTTCGAGAAGACCCCGAAACTGGTGTCCGGGATCAACGACTCCTCCCGGATCGCGGTGCAGGAGTTCTTCGACGCGATCGTCGACCGCACGGTCGCCGTCAGCGGCACCCGCGAGGCCGAACTCGCCAAGCTGCTGGAGAACACCTTCCGCAGTGTGAACATCGCCCTCGTCAACGAGACCGCCATGTTCGCCGCCGACATGGGCATCGACATCTGGGAGGCCATCCGGGCCGCGGGCACCAAGCCATTCGGGTTCATGTCCTTCACGCCGGGCCCGGGCGTCGGCGGCCACTGCCTGCCCATCGACCCGATCTACCTCGACTGGCTGTCCCGCGAGCGCACGGGCCGCTCCCTCGGCTTCGTCAACCTCGCCAACGACATCAACCGGGGCATGCCCGGCTACGTCGTGCAGCGCATCGGCGACATGCTGAAGAAGCGCGACCGCGTCCTCGCCGACAGCCGTGTCCTGCTGCTCGGACTGTCGTACAAGGCCAACTCCTCCGACATGCGCGAGTCGCCGGCCATGGACGTCGCGCTGAAGCTCGCCGACGCCGGGGCGCGCGTACGGGCCGTGGACCCCTGCGTCGAGGACCTGCCCCGCGACCCGCGGATCGAGATGACCACACTCACGGAGGAGGAACTGCGCGCCGCGGACGTCACGGTGCTGCTCACCGACCACGACGGCTTCGACTACGACCTGGTCGAATCGGCCTCGCAGCACCTCTTCGACACCCGTAACCGGATGGCCGGCCGGGCGGTCGAACGCATCTGAGCAACGCGCCCCGAGCAACGAGCAAGCACATCACGTCTGTGGGAGGTAGGTCGAAGGATGGTCACGCACAGGAACGGCGGTGACGGCAGCGGCGGAGACGGCGGCGCGGTGGCGGTGATCGGCTGGGATCCGTCACTGGTCCGGGAGGTGGCCGAACGCGGACTGCGGCCCGTGATGGTGCGGGACGTACGCGCCCACCTGCGGGGTGCGTCGATCGCGCTGCGGGAGGAGACCGAGGAGATCGTCGTCGAGGACATCACGGATGTCGGCGACGTGTGGGCCGGACTCACCCGCCACTTCGGCGACCGCCTGCACGAGGACCTGCGCGGCATCGTCACCTTCGACGAGTTCGCCGTCACCACGGTCGCGGCCCTCACCTCGCTGACGAACCTGCCGGGCACCCGCCCCGGGCAGGCGGTGCTCATGCGGGACAAGCACCTGCAGAAGCAGGCGGTGCGCGCCGCGGGTGTCCCCGCCGCCGCCTCCCGCCTGACGGTGCCCGGCAGCGACCTGGTCCGTACGCCGTTTCCCGGGCCCTGCGTCGTCAAGCCGGTCGCCGGGGGCGGCACGGCGCACACCGAGGTGGTGCGCACCGAGGCCGCGTACGAGGCGCTGCTGGAGAAGCTCGCGGCCTCGGCGACGTCGCCGTTCGTCGTGGAGGACCTCGTCGACGTGGCGCAGGAGTGGATCGTCGACGGGGCGATGCGGGACGGCGCCGTCGTCTTCTCCTCCGTGGGCCGCTACGCCGCGCCCTGCCTGTCCTACACGACGGACACCGAGCCGCTGCACATCTACCGCGCGGACGGCACGGGCGAGGACGAGCGCTGCGCCGAGGCACGCGCCGTCGCCGGCAAGGCCCTCCAGGCGCTCGGATACACCGACGGCGTCTTTCACCTGGAGCTGCTCCTGGACCGCTCCAGTGACAGCTTCGTCTTCGGAGAGGTCGCGGCCCGCGTCGGCGGCTGCCTCACCCAGGAGGCGGTGCTGCTCCGGCACGGCTTCTCGCTGGCGGGCGCCGCCGTGGACGTGGCACTCGGCCGGCCCCTGCGGCCCGCGGAGGGCGGGCCGGACGACCGCTGGGTGGCGGCCACGTCGCTGCACCTGCCGCGCGGCACCATCGTCAAGCTGCCGAACCCCGACCGTTTCACCGCGCCCGAGGACATCCACGAGCTGCGCATCGCGGCCCTGCTGGGCGTCAACGACGACCCGGCGGTCCGCGCCACGACCAACTGGCAGGGCCTGGCCCTGGTCTCGGCCACCTCCGCCGCGGGACTCGACGCCCGGATGGCGGACGTGCGCCGCGAGTTCGCCGAGCAGTCCCTGGTCGCGCCGACGTTCGGCACCGGGCGCCGGCAGCGCGTGTTCCTCGCGGACCACGAGGACGCGTTGAGGCGGCTGCTGTGAGGCTCGCCGCGGTTCTGCGCAAGGATCTGCGCCCGCTGGGCGTCCCGGCGTTCCGGCGGTACTGGATCGGGTTCGCCGCCTCCTGCTTCGGCGACGGCATGGTCCCCCTGGTCACCGCCTTCGCCGTCATCGGGCAGGGCGACGGGGCCGTCGAACTCGGCGCGGTGCTCGCCGTAGGGCTGCTGTGCCGGCTCGCTGCGACGCTGGTCGGCGGGGTGATCGCGGACCGGATGTCCCGCGTGCGCCTGATGGCGTGCGCCGACATCCTGCGCTGCACGGTCCAGCTCGGCCTCGCCGGGCTGCTCGTCACCGGGCACGGCTCGGCCCTCGTCCTGGCCGTGGGCAACGCGCTCTACGGCATCGGGGCGGGCCTGTACGGCCCGGCGTCCAAGGGCCTGACGCCCACCCTGGTCGGCAGGGAACTCCTCCAGCAGGCCGTCGCCGTCCAGGCCCTGACCCGCAGCACCTGCATGATCACCGGCCCCGCCGTGGCGGGCATGCTGATCCCGCTCGCCGGCACGCAGTCCGTGTACGTCATCGACGCGGCGACCTTCGCGGTCAACATCGCCGTCCTGCTGCGGCTGCCCGCCGGCCACCACCGGGCGACCGGCGGGGCGTCCTTCCGCGCCGATCTCGTGCAGGGCTGGAGCGAGATGATCCAGCGCCGCTGGGTGTCCGCGAACCTCGTCGTGCACGCCCTGTGGAACTTCGGCATGGCCGTCTTCTTCGTCCTCGGCCCGGTGCTGGCCGACCGGCGCCTCGGCGGACCGGCCGCCTGGGGCGTGGTCAGCGCGGGCATGGCCGTCGGCTCGCTCCTCGGCGGCGTACTGGCCCTGCGCTGGCGTCCGCGCCGGCCCCTGGTCGCGGGCAACCTCGTGCTGATCGCGTCCGGCCTGCCGCTGCTCGCCCTGTGGCTCGGCTGGTCCACCCTCTGGCTGGCGCTCGCCGCCGCGGTCGCCGACGCCTGCGTCGTCCTCCTCAACACCCTGTGGGAGGCCACGCTCCAGCGCGTCATCCCCGAGCACGCGCTGTCCCGGGTCGCGTCCTACGACTTCCTGCTCACCATGATGTCGATGCCGCTGGCCTACGCCTTCATCGGCCCGATCACCGGGCTCGTCGGCACCGACGGCACGCTGCTGACGGGTGCGGCGCTGGTCATGATCCCCTGCGTGTGGGTCTGCCTGCTGCCCTCGGTGCGGCACATCACCGGCCCGGCAGTGGAGGCCGAGCCGCGGGAGCCGGCGAAGGCGGGGGTGGCGTAGGCGGGGTGACGTAGGCGCCCGCCCCACCACGTTCCTCCGGTGCCCGCGCCGCCCCTGCCGAGCGAACGGCCGTTCGCCGGGGGCCCGGAGGACGGGGAGGGCGGGGAGGACCTGGCGGGTCGCGGCCCGCTGCCCGCCGCGGGCGTCCCGTCCGGCGATCCGGGGCGCCGTCGCGCCGGGCTGGGCACGGGCGGATCGGGCCGGAGGGGACTCTTCCGGCGGGGGTGAACGGGAGCGGCGGAAACCGGTCACCGCGGTCACGGCAGCGGTGACGGATGCGAATTCCGGTGCCCGCGTGAGCGGCGACGCCACGGCCGGCGGGGGGTGATGTCGGCCGCCACAGAGGCCCGATGACTGCCACTCACTTGTTACACATGGCCGTTGACCTGCGCAAATCCGCCAGTATCATGAGAACGCTTTGATCGCAGGGTGACGGTGGTGGCCGCAGGGGGGACCGAAATGCTCTCGAGCGTCGGGCTGGAAAAGCAGGATCAAGACGTATATCGGACGCTCCTTCTCCACCCGGACTGGGACATGGCCGAAATTCAGCGCCATGTCGGAGTGGCGGACGGAGAGATACGTGCCTCGCTCGACCGGCTCACCAAGCTGTCCCTGCTGAAGTCCGCCGCCTCCGCCGAACAGTTCGTCCCGGTCAATCCCCACGTGGGCCTGGGGCCCCTGCTCCACGAGATCAAGGCCGAACTCGACGAGAGACAGGCCAAACTCTCCCGCGCCCAGGCCACCGTGGCGTCCCTGGCCTCCGAGTACACCGCCGCCCGCGTCCAGTCGGGCACCGAGGGAGTGGAGCGCCTCAACGGCGTGGAAAACGTACGGGCCAGGCTGACGGAGCTGTCGCAGCAGGCCACGGCGGAGGTCCGGGCGTTCATGCCGGGCGGCGCGCTCAGCGGAGCGGCGCTGGAGGCGTGCCGGCCCCTCGACGAGCACAACCTGGCCCGCGGCGTACGCATGCAGACGGTGTACCTGGACAGCGTGCGCAACGACGCCGCCACGGTCGACTACGCCACCTGGTTCGCCGGGCGCGGCGGGCAGACCCGGACCGTGCCCTCGCTGCCCATGCGGCTGATCCTGTGCGACCGTTCCGTCGCCGTGGTCCCCGTGCACGAGGACGCGAGCGGGGCGGGCGCGTTCGTCATCCGGCTCAAGAGCGTGGTCGCCGCCCTCGACGAGCTCTTCGACCTCGTCTGGGAACGGGCCACCTCACTGGGCGAGACACCGTGCACCGACGGCGACGGACCCAGCGAGCGTGATCTGGCCCTGCTGAAGATGCTGGAGGACGGCCTCACCGACGAGGGTGTCGGCCGCAAGCTCGGCGTGTCCATCCGTACGGTCCGACGGCTCATGGCGGACCTCCTCAGGCGGCTGAACGCCCAGAGCCGCTTCCAAGCGGGTGTGGAGGCCGTGCGCCGCGGCTGGCTCTGACGGGCCGGCCGTGCCGCGTGCCCGTCAGAGCACGCAGAGCGTCACCGACAGCCGCGAGGCCCCGCCCGGCGCCGTGGCCCCCATCGGCCGGCTCAGCCGAGCCGTCTCCACGCACACGAACTCCGGATGCGCGTCGTCGGCCAGGTCGGGCATGGCCCGGATCAGCTCCGCGCCGGGGTTCCACACCACCACGTCGCTGTGCTGCCCGTGCCGCACTTCCACGACCCGGCCGAGGGCGCCGTCCCGGACCTCGCTCACCGGCTCCGGCCGCGGGTAGTACCGCTCGACCGGCTCACCCTCGGCGAGGACGAGGACCCCGCCCTCCTGACGCCCCGGGGCGCCGCCGCGCAGGCCGTCCGTGTACCGGTCCCCCAGCCCCGCGACGCTCGTCCGCCCGACCCCGCCCACGCGCAGGTAGGTGTGCAGCGCCGCCACGCTCGGGTGTCCGGCGCGGACCTCCAGCCCGACGGAGCATTCCCGGCCCACGCCGACGCGGGTGACCAGCGTGAAGTCGTACGGCCACAGGGCCCGGGTCTCCGCCGTGCTCCGCAACTCGAAGGCCAGCAGCACGGTGCCGTCGGCCGTGCGGCAGCCGGTGAGCTCCCACAGCGCGGTGCGCGCGAACCCGTGCATGGGCTCCCCGGCGTCGTCGAACCACGGCCAGCACAGCGGGACCCCGCCCCGCACGGGGGCACCCCGCCGCCACGCGGTCCGGTCGCTGAGCCACAGGACCGGCTCCTCCCCGCCGGGCTGCCAGGCCACCACCTGCGCACCCTGCAGACTCACGGCGGCGCGCACCTCGGGGTGGTCCACGACGACGAGGGGCACCTCGTCCAGGCGGCGCAGGGTGACCCCCGCCTCGCCCAGCACCTCGTCCACGGGCAGGGAAAAGATCTTCTCGAACACGGGACGACCCTGGGCGCCGAAACCGCCGGCGTCAAGAGCCGCCGTGTGCCGAGGGGCGAAACCGGGGTCTGACGCGTCCGGGGCCCGGGCGGGTACCGTCGGCACGCATCGGTGTTCGTGCGCGTGTACGAGGGAGGCGGTCGCGGTGGCCGAGGCCGGGACGGGGACGGTCGACACGAAGGCGGCTGCCGCGGCGGGAACGCGGGTGACGGGCGCGGGCGGTGGCGCGGGGCCGGCGCGGCCCGCCGACGGCCGGGCGCGGCGGCTGCCCCCGGTGCGCGGCTTCGCCCGGTGGCCGGACGGGGGCTCCCCCAAGAAGGCCGGCAAGGCGCTGCGCGACAGCGTCCCGCGCGCCGCGCACGCGGTGCTGGACCTGGACGCCGCCCGCCCCGGCGCCGTCGACGCCGTCGAGGAGTCCAACCGGGGCCGCCTCCCCGCCCTCGCCCCGATCCGGGTGGGCCGCATGGCGGCCACGCCGTTCGCCTTCTTGCGCGGTTCCGCGGGCCTCATGGCGTACGACCTGGCGCGCACGCCGGTGACGGGCATCCCCGCGCAGATCTGCGGCGACGCCCACGCGGCGAACTTCGGGCTGTACGGTGACGCGCGCGGCGGCCTCGTCATCGACCTGAACGACTTCGACGAGACGGTCCGGGGCCCCTGGGAGTGGGACCTCAAGCGGCTCGCGACGTCCCTGGTCCTCGCGGGACGGGAGGCCGGCGCCGACGAGGACACCTGCCGCGGGGCGGCCCACGACGCGGCCGGTGCCTACCGGCGCACCATGCGGCTGCTGGCGAAGCTGCCGGTGCTGGACGCGTGGAACGCCATCGCGGACGAGGAACTGGTCTCCCACACGGACGCGCACGACCTGCTCGGCACGCTGGAGCGGGTCTCCGAGAAGGCGCGCGCCAACACCAGCGGGCGTTTCGCGGCCAGGTCGACCGAGCCCACCGAGGACGGCGGCCGGCGCTTCGTCGACGCCCCGCCGGTGCTGCGGCGCGTGCCGGACGCGGAGGCGGCGGCGGTCGCGGCGTCCCTGGAGGCGTACCTGGCCACGCTGCCCGAGGACCGGCTGCCGCTGCTTGCCCGCCACGCGGTGCACGACGTGGCGTTCCGCGTCGTCGGCACGGGCAGCGTCGGCACCCGGTCGTACGTCGTGCTGCTGCTGGACCACCGGGGCGAACCGCTGGTCCTCCAGGTGAAGGAGGCCCGGCCGTCGGCGCTGCTGCCGCATCTGGCGGCGGCCGGCTTCGAGGTGCCGGAGCCGGCGCACGAGGGGCGGCGCGTGGTCCTCGGTCAGAAGCGGATGCAGGTCGTCAGCGACGTGCTGCTCGGCTGGACGTCGGTCGAGGGGCGGCCGTTCCAGGTGCGGCAGTTCCGCAACCGCAAGGGCAGCGTGGACCCCGCCGCGCTCGCCGCCGAGCAGGTCGACGACTACGCGCGCATGACCGGCGCCCTGCTGGCCCGCGCCCACTCCCACAGCGCCGACCCGCGCCTCCTCGCCGGCTACTGCGGCAAGAACGAGGAACTGGACGAGGCACTGGCCACGTTCGCCGTCGCCCACGCCGACCGCACGGAGGCCGACCACGCGGACCTGGTCACGGCGATACGGGCCGGGAGGGTCGCGGCGGAGGCGGGGGTGTGAGACGAGGCGTCCGCTCGCGCGGGTGCCGTGCCCGGCCGTGAGGCGCCGTACCCGGCCGTGAAGTGCCGTGTCCGGTGGTGCCGTATCCGCTCCTGAGGCGCCGTCTTCCGGTGGTGACGCGCGTACCCGGCAGTGGGGTGCCGGACCCGGTCGTCCGGCCGGGCCGGGCACCCAGGGCGGGGTGGGGCGGGGTGAGTACGGCGGGCCCGTGGCCTACGCTGGGCGGGTGACGACCCCGGAAGCTGAGCAGCCGCGGCCCGAGGACCGGCTGGAGCTGGCCGTGCGGGCCGCCGAGCAGGCGCTGATCGAGTACGAGATCGCGGTGGAGACCTTCCGCGTGGAGGTCGAGAACTTCTCGCGCCTGCACGAGCGGAAGCTCGGCCCGGTGTACGCGCGGCTCGAAGAACTGGACGCGCGGATCCTGGAGGCCAGGGCCGCCCGCAGCGGTGACCCCGAGGACCGCCGCCGTGCCGAAGAGGCGCTGGCGAGCCTGACACCGATCCCCGGCGTCGAGGAACTGCTGCACGGCTGGATGGACGGGGACGGGTTGTTCCCGGAGGCCGCGGCGATGCTCACCGAGCAGGAAGTGCGGCCCCCGCAGCGGGTCCGGCCCAGCGAGGGCGCCCGCAAGCTGTTCCGTGACCTCGTCCGCAAGGCGCATCCCGACCTGGCGCAGGAGGAGAGGGAACGCGCGCGGCGCGAGGAGTTCATCACCCGCGTCAACGCCGCCTACGCCCGCGGCGACGAGACCGAGCTGCGCGAGCTGGTCGAGGAGTGGGCCGCCGGACCCAGGGTGGAGCGCGGTCCGAGCCGTGCCGAGGAGCTCTACACCCGTCTGGAATGGCTCGCCGAGCGCAAGGACCTGCTGGCCGCGATCGCCAAGGAGCTGGAGGACAGCGCGATCGGCGCGATGCTCAGGCTCGCCCCGGACGACCCGGACAGGCTCCTGGAGGAGATCGCGGACCGGCTCACCGCCCAGGTCGCCGAGCGTGAGGCCCAGCTGGCGGCGTTGCTGGACACGCCATTGGACAGGCCTTAGTTAGGGCCTGTCGTTTGGATCACCCCGGCGTCGCGGGTACGGCACCGCGCCGCACAGCCGGGCCGGCCCGGACGACGGGACCCGGGGGTCCGGTAGCGTCGACGCATGCAATTCGGAGCTGGTGTGCCCACGGTCCAGGTCGCGGACCTCAAGGACGGCGACTTCCTGCTGGACGTCCGCGAGGACGACGAGTGGAAGGCCGGTCACGCAGAAGGGGCGCTGCACATCCCCGTCAGTGAGTTCGTGGCCCGGTACGGCGAGCTGACCGACGCCGCGCCGCAGGACGGCACGGTCCATGTGATCTGCCGGTCCGGCGGCCGTTCGGCGCAGGTCACGATGTATCTGGCGCAGCAGGGCGTCGACGCCGTGAACGTGGCGGGCGGCATGCAGCGCTGGGAGGCCGCGGGTCGCCCCGTCGTCACGGACGAGGGGCAGCAGGGGCACGTGCTGTAGGCGGCGCCCGCGCCGGGCGTCCGCACTGTCGGCGGCCCTTCGGCGGTCCTTTCGGTGTCCGTGCCCGCACGCCGTCCGCACGCCGATGAGCGTCCTGTTCCGGTGTGGTCACGACCGGCCGGGAAGGCCGGCCGGGGGTGTGCCGTGCGGGCGCGTCTGAGTACCGTTCCGTGCGAGCGCCCTGCCGGCGGCGGGCGGACACCGGCGATGCGTCACGGCCCGCGGGGCCGGCGCCGCGACCGGGCGGACGGAACGACTGACGGACCGACGGACCGACGTACCGGTCACCATCGGGGAACGGGGCGGAATGGACGCGTACGACGGAGGCACGGACGACGGCCGGCACGGGCCCGGCTCGCCGGCCTCGCAGCCCCCACCCGCCCCGGAGCCGTCGCCGGCACCGACATCCTCCCCGGCCTCCCCGGACGCACCGGGCGAGGCGCCCCGTTCCGGCGGCGCAGCGCCCGGTTCCGGGGACAACGCATCCGGTTCCGGCGACGCAGCGCCCGGCTCCGGGGACAGCGCATCCGGTTCCGGCGACGCCGCGCCCGGCCGGGGCGGCACCGCGCCCCGTTCCGAGGGCGGCGAGCCGGACCTCGCCGCGGGTGACGCACCGCCGACGCCCGAGGAGCCCCCGCCCCCGCCCCCCACCGACATCACCACCCTCTCGCCGCGCCACCAGATAGGCGTGGCGCTGGCGCTCGCCGTCGTCGCGATCGCCGTCTGCGTCCACCTGGGCATGTCCTTCCTGCACGTCGCGCCCGCGAACGTCGTCACCAAGCAGCACGGGCAGGCCATCGACGACTGGATCTACCCCGAGTTCGAGCAGAACTGGAAGCTGTTCGCTCCGAACCCGCTGCAGCAGAACATCGCCGTCCAGGTCCGTGCCGAGCTGCGTACGGGCGACGGCGGAACCCGGACCACCGGCTGGTACGACCTGTCCGCGCAGGACGGCCGCGCCATCGACCGCAACCTGCTGCCGAGCCACACCCAGCAGAACGAGCTGCGCCGGGCCTGGGACTTCTTCACCGCCACGCACGGCAGCGACAACCGCGCCGTGGGTATGCGCGGCGCGCTGTCCGAGTCGTATCTGCTGCGCATCGTGACGCTGCGTCTCGACCGCGCGGACGTGGCAGGACCGGGCGGCACCGTCGACCGGATCCAGGTCCGCTCCCGGACCACCAACGTGCCACCGCCCGACTGGTCGGGGGAACGGGTCTCGGACAAGGCGGCCTACCGGGTACTGCCCTGGTGGCCGGTCTCCACCGACACCGACACCGACACTGACACCGACACCGACGCCGCCGCCGAGCCCCACGGCGACGCCGCTCTCCGTACCGCCGCCGTGGTCGAGGGGAGCGTGCGGTGATGAACCGTCTCGCGCTGTACTTCTCCCGCGGCATCGCCCGCGTCACCGGCGTCGCCCTCGCCCCCTACCAGACGGCGATCGTCCGGATCGGGTTCAGCCTGACCTGGCTGCTGTTCCTGCTGCGCGAACTGCCGCACCGGCACGAGCTGTACGGACCCGACGGCCCCTGGTCCTGGGAGCTGGCCCAGCAGCTGATCGGGGCGAACGGCGCGTTCACCGCGCTGATGTGGTCCGACGGCCGGGTGTGGTTCGAGGCGGTCTACGCGTTCGGCGTGCTGACCAGTGTGCTGCTGCTGCTCGGCTGGCGGACCCGCACCATGTCGGTGCTGTTCATGATCGGTGTGCTGTCGCTGCAGAACCGCAGCATCTTCGTGGGCGACGGCGGCGACAACGTCCTGCACCTGATGTCGATCTACCTGGTGTTCACGCGCTGCGCCCAGGTGTGGTCGCTGGACGAGCGGCGGGAGCGGCGCGCGCGGGCCGCACACGCGCGGGGCGAGCGGGTCGTGGACCGGACCGGGCCCGTGCTGTGGTGCGTGCTCGGCTTCGCGCTGATCGCCCTGACCCTGGCGGGCAAACTCGACGGTGATCCCGTGGTGCCGGTCCTCATGTGGGGCGTGTGGCCGGCGCTGGGCGTGTGGTGGCTGGTCGGGCAGCGGTCCCCGAGCGGCCAGCCGCGGATGATGCTGGACGCCGTCGGCAACATCGTGCACAACGGCGCCCTGCTCGTGATCATGGCCGAGGCCTGTCTGATCTACGCCACGGCCGGCTGGTACAAGATCCAGGGCTCGCGCTGGCAGGACGGCACCGCCGTGTACTACCCGCTGCACCTGGAGTACTTCTCGCCCTGGCCGGCTCTCGGCGACCTGCTGACCGCCGGCGCCACGATGCTGCTGGTGGTGACGTACGGGACGGTGATCGTGCAGGTCGCCTTCCCGTTCACGCTGATCAACCGGCGCGTGAAGAACGTCCTGCTGGTGGCGATGATGACCGAGCACGCCGTGATCGCCGTCGTGCTCGGGCTGCCGTTCTTCTCGCTGGCGATGATCGCGGCCGACGCGGTGTTCCTGCCGACACCGTTCCTGCGCCGCCTCGGCGACTGGGCGTCCCGCGCGCGGGGGCGGGCCGTGCGGCGCGGCCGCCGTGCGCCCCTGCCGCCCCAGCGCGCCCGGCAGGCGGGGGAGAAGGCCGAGCAGCCGCACGTAGGCTTCCCGGCATGACCGACCCCGGCCACCCCGGCCACTCTGGTATCTCCGGCCACGCTGGTGTCCCCGGTCACCCCGGTCACCAGCGCGGTCCGCTGCCGGTCTGGCACCGGCTCGCCGGCACCGCCGTGCTGCTCGACGGCTTCCACGCCCTCAAGCACGCCGTGCGGTTCGGGGCCGAGGTGCCCGTGGCGGTCACCGCCGACCGGTCCGCCGCGCTGGCGCTCGCGGAGGAGCTCGCGCCGGACGTCCTGGCCGTGCTCGACGGCCTGCTCACCGAGGTGCCGGAAGCGACGTACCGGACGCTGGTCCCGCGCCCGCATCCGACCGCCGTGGCAGCCCTGGCCGTACGGCCGTCCCGCGAGGCGCACCTCGCGGCGCTGGCGCACCTGCCCCGGGCGACGCCCGTGGTGGTCCTCGACAACCCGCGGAACCTGGGGAACGCGGGGGCCGTGATCCGGCTGGCCGCCGGTTTCGGCGCGACCGGCGTGGTCACCACCGGCACCCTCGACCCCTGGCACCCCACGGTGGTGCGCGGCGGGGCGGGACTGCACTTCGCGACGGCCGTGGAGCGGCTGACGGCCTCGGAACTGCCTCCGGGGCCCGTCTTCGCCCTCGACCCCGAGGGTGAGGACATCCGCGGGGTGCTGCTGCCGGACGACGCGCTGCTCGCGTTCGGCTCGGAACGCAGCGGCCTGTCGGCCGGACTCCGCGCCCGTGCCGACCACCTGGTGGCCCTGCCGATGCGCCCCCAGGTCTCCAGCTACAACCTCGCGACCAGTGTGGCCATGACGCTGTACCACTGGAGCGCGGGCGCCGGCGCGGGCGGCAGATGGACGGGTACGGGAGGCGGAGACGGCGGCGCGGCGAGCGCGACCGGGCCGGCCACGGCGCCCGGACCGGCCACCGCCACCGGCGCGGCGAGCGCGACCGGGGACACGCCGGCGTAAGCCGTCACGCCCCCGCCCCGCCCGCGCCCCCGCCTCCGTCCGCAGGGGACTTCACCGGGTCACGTGGCTGGTCACGCGTCCCGGCGCACCTCCACCACGCGGAAGCGGTTCGCGACGAACGCCCCGTCGCACAGCGCCGCGTTGGCCGCCGGGTTGCCGCCCGAGCCGTGGAAGTCGGAGAAGGCGGCCGTCTGGTTGACGTACACCCCGCCGGTGAGGTTGAGGGACAGCTGGGCGGCCTCGTCGAGGCAGACCTCCTCGACGGCCTCCTCGACCTGGGCGTCGGTGGTGTACGCGCCGACCGTCATGGCGCCCTTCTCGCGGATCGTGCGCCGCAGCAGCTCCACCGCGTCGGCCGCCGAGTCGACCGCGACGGCGAAGGCGACCGGTCCGAAGCACTCGCTCATATAGGCGGCCTCGGCGTCCGGCTTCGCGCCGTCCAGCTTCACGATCACCGGCGTGCGGACCACCGCGCCCGGGAAGTCCGGGTTGGCGATCTCGCGGGAGGCGAGCGCGACCTCGCCGAGCCCCGCGGCGGCCTCCAGGCGGGCCTTGACGTCCGGGTTGACGATCGCGCCGAGCAGAGCGTTGGCCCGGGCGTCGTCGCCGAGCAGGCCGTCCACCGCCTTGGCGAGGTCGGCGACCACCTCGTCGTAGGACTTGGGGCCCTGGTCCGTGGTGATGCCGTCGCGCGGGATCAGCAGGTTCTGCGGGGTGGTGCACATCTGGCCGCTGTAGAGCGACAGGGAGAACGCCAGGTTGGCGAGCATGCCCTTGTAGTCGCCGGCCGACTCCACGATCACCGTGTTGACGCCGGCCTTCTCCGTGTACACCTGGGCCTGGCGGGCGTGGGTCTCCAGCCAGTCGCCGAAGACCGTGGAGCCCGTGTAGTCGATGATCCGGATCTCGGGGCGGGTCGCGAGGGTCTTGGCGATGCCCTCGCCGGGCCGCTCGGCGGTCAGCGCGACCAGGTTCGGGTCGAAGCCGGCCTCGGCGAGCACGTCGCGCGCGACCCGCACGGTGAGCGCGAGCGGCAGCACCGCGCGCGGGTGGGGCTTGACCAGGACCGCGTTGCCCGTGGCCAGGGAGGCGAACAGGCCCGGGTAGCCGTTCCACGTGGGGAAGGTGTTGCAGCCGATCACCAGGCCGATGCCGCGCGGGACCGGCGTGAACCGCTTGGTCATCGCGAGCGGGTCGCGCTTGCCCTGCGGCTTGCTCCACTCGGCCGTGCCGGGCGTGCGGACCTGCTCGGCGTACGCGTACGCCACGGCCTCCATGCCGCGGTCCTGCGCGTGCGGGCCGCCCGCCTGGAACGCCATCATGAAGGCCTGCCCGGACGTGTGCATGACCGCGTGCGCGAACTCGTGCGTCCGGTCGCTGATCCGCCCGAGGATCTCCAGGCACACCATCGCGCGCACCTCGGCACCGGCGTCCCGCCAGGCCCGCATCCCGGCCTTCATGGCGGGCAGCAGCACGTCGACGTCCGCGTGCGGGTACCTCACGCCCAGCTCGATGCCGTACGGGGAGACCTCGCCGCCCACCCAGTCGTCCGTGCCGGGCTGGCCGAGGTCGACGCGGGTGCCCAGCAGGGCGTCGAAGGCGGCCTTGCCCGCGGCCATGTCCAGGCTGCCGCCCTCGCCGTAGGCCTTGGGGTGCTCGGGGTGCGGTGACCAGTAGGCGCGCGTGCGGATGGCTTCCAGCGCCTGGTCGAGGGTGGGCCGGTGCCTGGCGATCAGGTCGTGCGCGGTCAGTTCGGCGGCCATGCGGGACCAACTCCTCGTCTCAGGAACTCGTCGTCGAGCTCACGGACCTGGACAGAAACGTGGGCGGGAACGGGCGGTCAGAGTTAGAGTAACCGAACGATCGGTCGGGACAAGGGGGCCTGCCGCATCCGTGGAAAACCTCGTGCGGGAGGATCGCGCTCATGACAGCACTCGACCTCAGCAGCCCCGTGGCCGTCGTCGGCACCGGCACCATGGGCCAGGGCATCGCCCAGGTCGCGCTGGTCGCGGGACACCCCGTCCGGCTCCACGACACCGCGCCCGGCCGCGCCCGGGAAGCGGCCGACGCGATCGGCGCCCGCCTCGACCGGCTCGTCGAGAAGAACCGGCTCAGCGGCGCCGACCGGGACGCCGCGCGCGAGCGGCTGCTGCCCGCGGAGTCCCTCACCGACCTCGCGGACTGCGCCCTGGTCGTCGAGGCGGTGGTCGAGCGCCTCGACGTGAAGCAGCGGCTCTTCGCCGAGCTGGAGGCCATCGTCGCCGACGACTGCCTCCTCGCCACCAACACCTCCTCGCTGTCCGTCACCGCCATCGGCGCCGCCCTCGCCAACCCCGGCCGCTTCGTCGGCCTGCACTTCTTCAACCCGGCGCCCCTGCTGCCGCTGGTCGAGGTGGTCTCCGGGTTCGCCACCGACGTCACGTCGGCCACGCGCGCCTACGAGCTGGCCGGCGCCTGGGGCAAGGCGCCCGTCGCCTGCGCGGACACCCCCGGCTTCATCGTGAACCGCATAGCCCGGCCCTTCTACGCCGAGGCGTTCGCGGTGTACGAGGCGCAGGCCGCCGACCCCGCCACCATCGACGCGGTGCTGCGCGAGTCCGGCGGCTTCCGGATGGGCGCCTTCGAGCTGACCGACCTCATCGGGCAGGACGTCAACGAGTCCGTCACGCGCTCGGTGTGGGAGGCCTTCTTCCAGGACGCGCGCTTCTCGCCGTCGCTGGCGCAGCGGCGGCTCGTGGAGTCCGGCAGGCTCGGCCGCAAGACCGGCCGGGGCTGGTACGACCACCGGGACGGCGCCGAGCGCCCCGAACCGCACACCGCCGAACCGGCGGGGCCGCCCGCCTACGTCGTCGCCGAGGGCGACCTGGGCCCGGCGTCCGACCTGCTCGCACTGATCCGGGAGGCGGGCATCCCGGTCCGTGAGGAGGACGAGGACCACGGCACCCGGCTCGTCCTGCCGAGCGGCGGCCAGCTGGTCCTCGCCGACGGGCAGACCTCCGTGGAGTTCCGCGACGTCGTCTACTTCGACCTCGCCCTCGACTACCGCCGCGCCACCCGTATCGCCCTGTCCGCGTCCCAGGACACCTCGCCGCGCACGCTCGCCGAGGCCACCGGCCTGTTCCAGGCGCTCGGCAAGAAGGTCAGCCTCATCGGTGACGTCCCCGGCATGATCGTCGCCCGTACGGTCGCGCGGATCATCGACCTGGCGCACGACGCCGTGGCCAAGGGCGTCGCCACCGAGGAGGACGTCGACACCGCGATGCAGCTCGGCGTCAACTACCCCCTCGGCCCCTTCGAATGGAGCCAGCGGCTCGGCCGCAACTGGGCGTACGCGCTGCTGGACGACCTGCATCTGCGCGACCCCGGCGGCCGCTACGCGCCGTCCCTCGCGCTGTACCGGCACGCGTACGCCTCCGACAAGCGGGAGGGCGGCTCGTGACCTCCGCGCGGCGCGACACGTACACGCCGGAGACCCTGCTGACCGTCGCCGTGCGGGTGTTCAACGAGCGCGGCTACGACGGCACGTCCATGGAGCACCTGTCCAGGGCCGCCGGCATCTCCAAGTCCTCGATCTACCACCACGTCTCGGGCAAGGAGGAGCTGCTGCGCCGGGCCGTCAGCCGCGCCCTGGACGGCCTGTTCGGCATCCTGGACGAGCCGCACGCGCGCGAGGGGCACGCCGCCGACCGCCTGCAGTACGTCGTACGGCGCATGGTCGAGGTGCTCCTCGGCGAACTGCCGTACGTGACGCTGCTGCTGCGGGTGCGCGGGAACACCGCGACCGAGCGGTGGGCGCTGGAGCGGCGCCGCGAGTTCGACCACCGGGTCGCCGCGCTGCTGAAGGCCGCGGCGGCCGACGGCGAGGTGCGCGGCGACATGGAGGTGCGCCTCGCGACCCGGCTCGTCTTCGGCATGATCAACTCGATCGTGGAGTGGTACCGGCCCGAGGTGCGCGGCATGGGGGAGCGCGAAGTCGCCGACGCGGTGGTGCGGCTGGTGTTCGGCGGGCTGCGCAAGGACGGGGCCTGACGCAGGGCCTCCCAAGGAAGGCCCCTGGAGGCGCACGGACGACGGGCCGCCGGGCCGCCGGGATCAGGCCGGAGGTTCCAGGTCCTCTTCCTCGAAGACCAGCAGTGTGCGCGTACTGAGCACCTCCGGGATCGCCTGCAGCCGGGTGAGCACGAGCTCGCGCAGGGCCCTGTTGTCGGCGACGTGCACCATGAGCAGCACGTCGAAGTCGCCGCCCATCAGTGCGATGTGGGAGGCCCCGGGCAGCTGTCTGAGCTGTTCGCGCACGATGCGCCAGGAGTTCTGGTCGATCTTCAGCGTGATGTACGCCGATGTGCCGTGGCCCGCCCGCTGGTGGTCCACGCGTGCGCCGAAGCCGCGGATCACGCCGTCCTCGACGAGCCGGTTGATGCGCGCGTAGGCGTTCGCGCGCGAGACGTGCACCCGTTCGGCGACCGACCGTATCGAGGCGCGGCCGTCCGCCTGGAGCATCCTCAGGATGTCCTGGTCTATGGAGTCCAGGGGGCGCGGCGGCGGGAGCCGGCCGCCCGGGTCCGCCCCCTCGGCCATTTGTTCAGATGCCATCTCCCCCCGCCTCTCCACCATGGACGTACTGCGTCCATTTGAGGTCGTGCAGAACCGTTTGTCCACAGCCTTGGCCCGCCTGTAGCCAAAATGTGCCGACGACCGAACAATCGGTAGGTGAGGCGCGTCACAGATGCCGCGCCTCCAGCCGCTCCCACCAGGAGGTGCCGTCATGACGGTCATGGAGCAGCGGGGTGCCTACCGGCCGTCCCCGCCGCCCGCCTGGCAGCCCCGCACGGACCCCGCGCCGCTGCTGCCCGACGCCCAGCCCCACCGCGTCCTCGGTACCGGGTCGGCCGAGCAGGCCGACCCGGACCTGCTGCGCAGGCTGTACGCGGAGCTGGTGCGCGGCCGCCGGTACAACACGCAGGCGACCGCCCTCACCCGGCAGGGCCGCCTCGCCGTCTACCCGTCCAGCACCGGCCAGGAGGCCTGTGAGGTCGCCGCCGCGCTCGTGCTGGAGGACCGCGACTGGCTCTTCCCGAGCTACCGCGACACCCTCGCGGTCGTGGCACGCGGCGTGGACCCCGTCGCGGCGCTCACCCTGCTGCGCGGCGACTGGCACACCGGCTACGACCCCTACGAGCACCGCGTCGCCCCCCTGAGCACACCGCTGGCCACCCAGTTGCCGCACGCCGTCGGACTCGCCCACGCGGCCCGCCTCAAGGGCGACGACGTGGTCGCGCTGGCCATGGTCGGCGACGGCGGCACCAGCGAGGGCGACTTCCACGAGGCGCTGAACTTCGCGGCCGTCTGGCAGGCCCCGGTCGTCTTCCTCGTCCAGAACAACGGCTTCGCGATCTCCGTGCCGCTCGCCAAGCAGACCGCGGCCCCGTCGCTGGCCCACAAGGCCGTCGGCTACGGCATGCCCGGCCGGCTCGTCGACGGCAACGACGCCGCGGCCGTGCACGAGGTCCTCGCCGACGCCGTACGGCGCGCGCGAGCGGGCGGCGGACCCACCCTCGTGGAGGCGGTGACGTACCGCGTGGAGGCGCACACCAACGCCGACGACGCGACCCGCTACCGCGGCGACGCCGAGGTGGAGACCTGGCGCGAGCACGACCCGATCCGGCTGCTGGAGCGGGAGTTGACCGACCGCGGCCTGCTGGACGACGCCGGGGTGCGCGCCGCGCGGGACGCCGCCGAGGAGATGGCGGCCGACCTGCGCGAGCGGATGAACCAGGACCCGGCGCTCGACCCGATGGACCTGTTCGCCCACGTCTACGCCGAGCCGACCACCCAACTGCGCGAGCAGCAGGCCATGCTGCGCGCCGAGCTGGCGGCCGAGGCCGAGTCGGAAGGGGCCGAGCCGGAGGGGGAGCGTCGATGACGACCGTCGCCGTCAAGCCGGCCACCATGGCGCAGGCCCTCACCCGCGCGATGCGCGACGCGATGGCCGCCGACCCCACCGTGCACGTCATGGGCGAGGACGTCGGCACCCTCGGCGGTGTCTTCCGGGTGACCGACGGCCTGGCCGAGGAGTTCGGCGAGGACCGCTGCACGGACACCCCGCTCGCCGAGGCGGGCATTCTCGGCGCGGCCGTCGGCATGGCGATGTACGGGCTGCGGCCGGTCGTGGAGATGCAGTTCGACGCGTTCGCCTACCCGGCGTTCGAGCAGCTGGTCTCGCACGTGACGAAGATGCGCAACCGCACCCGCGGCGCCATGCCGCTCCCGCTCACCATCCGCGTGCCCTACGGCGGCGGCATCGGCGGAGTCGAGCACCACAGCGACTCGTCCGAGGCGTACTACATGGCGACTCCGGGGCTCCATGTCGTCATGCCCGCGACCGTCGCCGACGCCTACGGCCTGCTGCGCGCCTCGATCGCCTCCGACGACCCGGTCGTCTTCCTGGAGCCCAAGCGGCTGTACTGGTCGAAGGACTCCTGGAACCCGCAGGAGCCGACACCCGTCGAGCCCATCGGGCGTGCCGTGGTGCGGCGTCCGGGGCGCAGCGCCACGCTCATCACGTACGGACCGTCCGTGCCCGTCTGCATGGAGGCGGCCGAGGCCGCCCGGGCCGAGGGCTGGGACCTCGAAGTCGTCGATCTGCGCTCGCTCGTGCCCTTCGACGACGCGACGGTGTGCGCCTCGGTGCGGCGGACGGGACGCGCGGTCGTCGTCCACGAGTCGGGTTCCTTCGGGGGACCGGGCGGGGAGATCGCGGCCCGGGTCACCGAGCGCTGCTTCCACCACCTGGAGGCGCCGGTGCTGCGTGTCGCCGGGTTCGACGTCCCGTACCCGCCGCCGATGCTGGAGCGCCACCACCTGCCCGGTGTGGACCGGATCCTCGACGCCGTGGGGCGTCTGCAGTGGGAGGCCGAGGGCTGATGGCACAGGTGCTGGAGTTCAGGCTGCCCGACCTCGGTGAGGGGCTCACCGAGGCGGAGATCGTGCGCTGGCTCGTGGAGGTCGGCGACGTCGTCGCGATCGACCAGCCGGTCGTGGAGGTCGAGACGGCCAAGGCGATGGTCGAGGTGCCCTGCCCGTACGGGGGTGTGGTCACCGCCCGCTTCGGCGAGGAGGGCACCGAACTGCCCGTCGGGGCCCCGCTGCTGACGGTCGCCGTGGGCGCGCCCGCCGCGGCCCGGGGGGCCGCGGACGCGGGCCCCCCGGGCTCGTCGGCCGCGTCGAGGCCGACGGCGCCGGACTCCGGGGCACGGTCCTCGGGCGCGGCAGCCGGGGGCGGGTCCGGCTCGGGCAACGTGCTGGTCGGGTACGGCACGTCGGAGGCACCGGCGCGCAGGCGGAGGGTACGGCCGGGGCAGCCGGCGCCCGCCGCGCCCGCCGTGTCCGGGCAGCCGGACGGGCAGGTGAACGGGCAGCCGGACGGGCAGGCCGGGGTTACCGCCGACAGGGTCACCGCCGGCAGGCCCGAAGGTCCCGTGCCGGTGATCTCCCCGCTGGTCCGCCGGCTGGCCCGGGAGAACGGGCTGGACCTCCGGGAGCTGACCGGTTCCGGACCCGACGGGCTGATCCTGCGGGCGGACGTGGAGTACGCGCTGCGGGCCGCCGCCGGTCAGGAGCGCCGGGCGCAGCCGTCGGCCGAGCCGCTCGCGCGCGTGCCGTCCGCGCAGGCCCCCGCGCCGGTTACCGTCTCCGCGGCCGGTGGCGTCCGTACCCCGCTCAAGGGGGTCCGGGGCGCGGTCGCCGACAAGCTGAGCCGCAGCCGGCGCGAGATCCCGGACGCGACGTGCTGGGTGGACGCCGACGCCACGGAGCTGATGCGCGCGCGGACCGCGATGAACGCCACGGGTGGGCCGAAGATCTCCCTGGTCGCGCTGCTGGCACGGATCTGCACCGCCGCGCTGGCCCGCTTCCCGGAGCTCAACTCCACGGTGGACACGGCGGCCAGGGAAGTCGTCCGGTTCGACCATGTGCACCTCGGCTTCGCCGCGCAGACGGACCGCGGCCTCGTCGTACCGGTCGTCCGGGACGCGCACGCGCGGGACGCCGAGTCGCTGACCGCGGAGTTCGCCAGGCTGACCGGGGCCGCCCGTGCGGGGACCCTGACGCCGGGCGACCTCACCGGCGGCACGTTCACGCTGAACAACTACGGGGTGTTCGGCGTCGACGGTTCCACGCCGATCATCAACCACCCCGAGGCCGCCATGCTCGGCGTCGGCCGTATCGTCCCCAGGCCGTGGGTGCACGAGGGCGAGCTGGCGGTGCGGCAGGTCGTCCAGCTCTCACTCACCTTCGACCACCGGGTCTGCGACGGAGGCACGGCGGGCGGCTTCCTGCGATACGTGGCGGACTGCGTGGAACAGCCGACGGTGCTGCTGCGCACGCTGTGAGGTGAGGCGAGGGGAGCGGGCGCGCACCCGCTCCCACCGGGGGCGCTGTCCCGACGGGGGCGGTCCGCTCTCCCGGGGCGCACTGCCTCACCACGGCGCACTGCCTCACCACGGGGGGCGCCCGCCCCGCTCTCCCGTGCGGCGCTGTCTCGACGGCGGGTGGCGTGCGCGGGGGTGTGGGGCGCCGCTCCCGTGTGGGGTGGTGTGCGCCGCCGGCCGGGGGCGCACCGCTCCCGCGGTGGGGGGCGTGCCCGCTCCCACGACGTGGTTGGCGCTGGTCCCACGGCGGGCGGCGTGTGCTGCGTTTCGGCGGGAGGTGCGTGCTGCGTTCCGTTGGAGGTGCGTGCTGCGTTCCGGCGGGCGGTGCGGTTGGGCGGCGTGTGCTGCGTTTCGGCGGGAGGTGCGCGCCCAGCCCTTCCCCCAGCTTCAGGCTGGGCGGGAGGTGCGCACCTGCGCCCTTCGCCCGGCTTCGGGCCCAGCCCTTCGCGCCGCCTCGTGCCCAGCTTTCCGCGGGCCCCTCGCATCGACCGCCGCGCGGCACGCGCCTCCGCATGTTGCGGACAGGGGGTGGCAATGATCCTTCCGGCGCCCATACTCGGGGGGTGACCGCCTACGAGCCCCCCGGTGACCCCGGCGCCGGTACCCGCCCCGCGCCGCGGACGGACACCGCCGCGTACGACGCAGTCGTGCTGGCCGGTGGTGCCGCGCGGCGGCTCGGCGGTGCCGACAAGCCGGGTCTGCGGGTGGGCGGACGGGCGCTGCTCGACCGCGTGCTGACCGCCTGCGCCGACGCCCGCACCACGGTCGTGGTCGCCGCCCCCCGGCCCACGGCCCGGCCGGTGTCCTGGGCCCGCGAGGAGCCGCCCGGCGGCGGTCCGCTCGCCGCCCTCGACGCCGGGCTCCGCCACACCGGCGCCGACCACGTCCTGGTGCTCTCCGCCGACCTGCCGTTCCTCGCCCCGGCCGCGGTGGGACGCCTGCTCGCCGCGGCGCGGGCGGGCTCCGCCGACGGCGCGCTGCTCACGGACGCCGACGGCCGCGACCAGCCGCTCGTCGCCGCGTACCGGTCGGCCGTGCTGCGCCGGGACCTCGCCGCGCTCACCGCCCGGCACGGCGGCCTCGCCGGACTGCCCCTGCGCCGACTCACCGGGGGCCTCCACCTCACCCGCGTCCCGGACCCTGTAGCGTCCTTCGACTGCGACACCTGGGACGACGTCGCCACTGCCAGGTCACGCATCAGGGAGCATGAGCACGTGTTGGACGAATGGATCTCCGCAGTCAAGGACGAGCTGGGCCTCGACCTGGACGTCGACACCGGCGCCCTGCTCGACCTGGCCCGTGACGCCGCCCACGGCGTGGCCAGGCCCGCCGCACCGCTCACCACCTTCCTCGTCGGCTACGCCGCGGCGCAGTCGGGCGGCGGCCCGGGAGCCGTCGCCGAGGCGGCCCGCAAGGCGGTGGCGCTCGCGGCCCGCTGGGCGGACGAAACCGGTCGGGCCGCCCCGGACGACAAGGGGAACGCGGGCAGCGCACCCGCCCACGAATCCGGTGCCGGCGAAACCGCCCCCGACGACGCCCGGCCCGACGCCGGATGACCGCGCACGGCACCCGGGACGGACACACCCGGGACGGCCAGGACGCCGACGACTTCGACGTCGAGGAGGCGCTCGCCCTCGCGAAGGACGGCGGCGGCCACGAACCGCCGCGCACGTCGGCCGATCCCGGTACGTCCGGCTCGCCCGCCACACCGTCCGCCCCCGGCGGACGGCCCGCGCCCCGGCACCACGTCACCCCCTGGGCCGAGGCCCGTGCGCTCGCCGCCCGCGCCCCGCACCTCGGCTCCCGCCCTGCCCCCGTCTCCGTCCCGCTCGACGCCGCGCTCGGCCTGACGCTGGCCACGCCCCTCACCGCCCTCACCGACCTGCCGTCCTTCGACACGTCCGCGATGGACGGCTGGGCCGTCGCCGGTCCCGGCCCCTGGGACGTACGCGAAGAGGGCGTCCTCGCCGGGCACGCGACGCGCGAGCCGCTCACCGACGGCGAGGCCGTGCGCATCGCGACCGGCGCCCGCGTCCCGCCCGACACCACCGCCGTCCTGCGCTCCGAACACGGCCGTACCGACGCCAGGGGCGCCCTGTACGCCACCCGCCGCGTCCTGCACGGCCAGGACATCCGCTCCCGTGGCCAGGAGTGCCGGGACGGCGACCGCCTGCTGTCCGCCGGAACGCTCATCACCCCGGCCGTCCTCGGCCTGGCCGCCGCCGCCGGATACGACACACTGACCGCCGTACGCCGTCCGCGCGTCGAGGTCCTCGTCCTCGGCGACGAGCTGCTGACCCAAGGGCTGCCGCACGACGGCCTGATCCGTGATGCCCTCGGCCCCCTGCTGCCGCCCTGGCTGCGGGCGCTCGGCGCCGACGTCGTCGCCGTCCGACGGCTCGGGGACGACGCCGACGCGCTGCACCACGCCCTCACCGCACCGGACGCCGCACCGCGCGTCGCGCAGGACACCGCGTCGGACACCGCGTCGGGCACCGCACCGAGCGCCGCCCCGGATGTCGACGTCGTCGTCACCACCGGCGGCACCGCCGCGGGCCCCGTCGACCACGTCCACC
This sequence comes from Streptomyces sp. NPDC005925, assembly GCF_040638805.1. Taxonomy (NCBI): domain Bacteria; kingdom Bacillati; phylum Actinomycetota; class Actinomycetes; order Kitasatosporales; family Streptomycetaceae; genus Streptomyces; species Streptomyces sp. NPDC005925. Next base: position 105,655 of record NZ_JBEXVL010000017.1, read on the forward strand.
CCACCCTGCGTCGTATCGGCGCCGAACTCCTCGTGGACGGCGTCCGGGTGCGCCCCGGCCACCCCATGCTGCTGGCCCGCCTCGGCGACGGCCGGCACCTCGTCGGCCTGCCCGGCAACCCGCTGGCGGCCGTGTCCGGACTGCTCACCCTGGCCGAGCCGCTGCTGCGGACCCTGGCGGCCCGGCCGGTTCCGGAGCCGTACAGGCTGCCGCTCGGGGACGCGGTCCACGGGCACCCCCACGACACCCGGCTCGTTCCCGTCGTCCTGCGCGGTGACCACACCGTGCCGCTGCACTACAACGGACCGGCCATGCTGCGCGGCGTCGCGGCGGCCGACGCCCTGGCGGTCGTACCGCCCGGCGGTGCGCGGTCGGGTCAGGAGACGGAAGTGCTCGACCTGCCCTGGGCGTCCGGCGGAATCGGAGTGTGTTTCACGTGAAACTTCCGGGCCAGGATGCAATCGCCCGCCAGGCGGACGAACAGTTCGTGACCCACCGCGTGCGCCTCCCGCGGCAGATGGTGGAACACCCCATCCGCCAGGTCCTCAAGCGGCTGTCCATGGCCCTGGTGGTCCTCGTGGTGACCGCGTTGCTCGTCTACCTGGACCACGACGGTTACGGCGACAACTCCGACGACTCCGTCGATCTCCTCGACTCCTTCTACTACGCGACCGTCACGCTCTCCACGACCGGGTACGGCGACATCGCACCCGTGAGCGACACGGCCCGGCTCACCAACATCTTCGTCATCACGCCGCTGCGCGTGCTGTTCCTGATCATCCTGGTCGGCACCACGCTCGAGGCCCTCACCGAGCGCACTCGGGAGGAATGGCGACTGAACCGCTGGAGGTCCACCTTGCGCGATCACACCGTCGTCGTCGGCTTCGGCACCAAGGGCAGGTCGGCGATCCAGACCGTGTGTGCGACGGGCCTGAAGAAGGATCAGGTCGTCGTGGTCGACCCCGCCGCCAAGGCGATCGAAGCGGCGAGTGCGTACGGCTACGCGGGTGTCGTGGGTGACGCGACGCGCAGCGACGTCCTGCGCCGGGCGGAGGTGCACCGGGCGCGGCAGATCATCATCGCCACCCAGCGGGACGACACGGCGGTCCTGGTGACGCTGACGGCACGGCAGATGAACCGCGGCGCCAAGATCGTGGCCGCGGTGCGCGAGGAGGAGAACGCGCCGCTGCTGAAGCAGTCCGGCGCCGACGCGGTCATCACCAGCGCCAGCGCCGCCGGCCGGCTGCTGGGCCTGTCCGTGCTGAGCCCCGCCGCCGGCATGGTGATAGAGGACCTCATCCAGCAGGGCAGCGGGCTCGACATCGTCGAACGCCCGGCCATAAAGGCCGAGGTGGGCAAGACCCCGCGGCAGCTCGACGGCCTGGTGCTGAGCGTTCTCCGCGGCCATCGGGTGCTCGGCTACGACGATCCGGCCGTCGGGACGGTGCAGTTGACGGACCGGCTCATCACCATCGTGCGCGCGACGCCCGGCTCGCAGGTCACGCCGGACGCCCGGCCGCTGCCACAGGACTGACTCGAGGGGTCCATTCGTACGGATCCGGCGCACCGGTGCGTGGAGGCGGCGGGCGGCGGGCGGGGCCGCCTTGCCACCCGCTACTTGCGGTTGTACAGGCGCATCGTGACCGGTCCGAAGACCAGCACGAGCAGGGCTGCCCAGCCCAGCGTCCAGGCGACCTCGGCCGTCGGCCGGTCGCCCGCCATCAGGCCGCGCACCGCGGACGCGAGATGGGTGACGGGGCTGTTGTCGACGAAGGCCTGCAGCCAGCCCGGCATGGTCCTCGGGTCCACGAAGACGTTGGACAGGAAGGTGAGCGGGAAGATCACCATCATGCTGACGCCCATGACCGACTTCTCGGTGCGCAGCATCAGCCCGAACATCGTCCAGATCCACGAGAACGCGAACGAGAAGACGATCAGCAGCCCGACCCCGGCGAGTACGCCGCCCGCACCGCCGTCGGGCCGGTAGCCGAGGACGATGCCGACGGTGAGCATGACGACGGACGCGATGGCGTACCGCAGTGCGTCGCCGAGCAGGTAGCCGACCATCGTGGAGGGCCGCCAGATCGGCAGGCTGCGGAAGCGGTCGAAGACGCCCTTCTCGATGTCCGTGTTCACCGACACGCCGGTGTACATGGTGATCATCACGACCGACATCACGAGGATGCCCGGCAGCAGGAACTGGATGTACTCCTCCGGCGACCCGGCCAGCGCCCCGCCGAACAGGTACGTGTACATCACCACCATCATGATCGGGAACGCGGTGACGTCGAACAACTGCTCCGGCACGTGCTTGATCTTCAGCATGGCCCGCCAGCCGAAGGTCAGCGACGCCGAGAGCGCGCTGGGCCGCGGCGGACGCTCCGTGCCGACGAGCAGCGCGGTGAGCGACTCGGCGCTGACCGGTGCGAGCTCGGTGGTCTCGGGGATCGTCGCGGTGCTCATACCGCCACCTCGTCCTTCGGTTCGCGGGTGCCCTGCCCGTCGCGGGCCTCGCCGGCCTCGTGAGCCTGGTGGGCTTCGTGGGTCTTGTGGACGTCAGGGGTGTGAGGGGTGCCGTGGCACTCGTGGGCGTCAGGGGTGCCGCGGGTGCCCTCTGGTTCGTGGGCGTCCCGGGTGTCGTGTCCGGTGAGGGCGAGGAACACCTCGTCCAGGCTGGGCTGTCCCAGCGAGAAGTTGTCGACGGTGACGCCCGCGCGGGCCAGCTCGGCGAGCGCGCGGGCGGCCTGCCCGGCCGCGGTGTCCCGACCCGTCGCCGAGCCCAGCCGGGCGGTCAGCGCCAGCGGATCGGGCTCGGGCTGCACGTGCGCGTCCAGGGCACGCAGCAGGATGTCCGCCGCGAGCTCCCGCTGCCGGGCGTCCCGCAGCCGCAGATGGACGCTCCCCGCGCCGACGGACGCCTTCAGCTCGCCCTTCGTGCCCTCCGCGATGACCTTGCCGTGGTCGATGACGGCGATCCGGGAGGCCAGCTGGTCGGCCTCGTCCAGGTACTGCGTGGTGAGCAGCACGGTCGTGCCCTGGGCGACCACCGCCCGGACGATGTCCCACACCTGGTTGCGGCTGCGCGGGTCGAGCCCGGTCGTCGGCTCGTCGAGGAAGAGCAGGTCGGGGGTGTTCAGGATGGACGCGGCGATGTCGATACGCCGCCGCATGCCGCCCGAGTAGTGCTTGACCTGCTTGGCCGCCGCCTCCGACAGCCCGAAGGCCTCCAGCAACTGCGCGGCACGCTCCCGCGCGGCCTTCTTGTGGTGGCCGAGGAGCCGGCCCAGCAGCACCAGGTTCTCGGTACCGGTGAGGTCCTCGTCCACGGACGCGTACTGCCCGGTGAGGCTGACCCGGGCGCGTACCTCGTCCGCCTCGCGCACGATGTCGTGTCCGAAGACATGGGCCTGGCCGCCGTCGGGCCGCAGGAGGGTGGCGAGCATCTTCACCGTGGTGGTCTTGCCGGCGCCGTTCGGCCCGAGGACTCCGTAGACCGTGCCGGCCGGCACGGACAGGTCCACACCGTCGACGGCCCGGGTCTCACCGAATGTCTTCACCAGGCCAGCCGTCTCGATGGCCGGGCCGGACGTCTGTCTGCTCATGCTGTGGGTCCTTCCGCGCTGAAGCTACGGGGAGTGAGACTCTCCCCGGCACGCGAACTCATCGCTCCCGCACGAGCACCTCACGGCAGGACGCCGGGCCGGGCGTGACCGCGGCAGCGGACCCGGCGAGGCGGAGCGGCCGCACGGCCGGTGGCGGGCACGCGGCGGCGCGAGCGGCCCGGCGTACGGGGGCGGCGGCACGGTGCGGCGGCGCGGCGGGGAAGGCCGCGAGCGGAAACCGCACCCAGGCGCGGCGGTGCGGAGACGTGGGGCGGCACGGCGGGACGTGGGGCCGGCAGGAGCGAGGGGTAGCGTCCCTTCCATGCATGCGATCACGATTCCCGAACCCGGAGGGCCCGAGGCGCTGGTGTGGGACGAGGTCCCCGACCCGGTGCCCGGCGAGGGCGAGGTCCTGGTCGAGGTGGCGGCAAGCGCCGTCAACCGGGCCGACATCCTGCAGCGGCAGGGCTTCTACGACCCGCCGCCGGGCGCGTCCCCCTACCCGGGCCTCGAGTGCTCCGGGCGGATCACCGCGATCGGCACCGGCGTGGCCGGGTGGGCCGTCGGTGACGAGGTGTGCGCCCTGCTCTCCGGCGGCGGCTACGCCGAGAAGGCCGCCGTCCCCGCTGGCCAGCTGCTGCCCGTGCCCCGAGGGGTCGGCCTGACGCAGGCCGCCGCGCTGCCCGAGGTGGTCTGCACGGTCTGGTCGAACGTCTTCATGGCGGCCCATCTGCGTCCGGGCGAGACACTGCTCGTGCACGGCGGCTCCAGCGGCATCGGCACCATGGCGATCCAGCTGGCCAAGGCCGTCGGCGCCAGGGTCGCCGTCACGGCGGGCACACCGGAGAAACTGCAGGAGTGCGCCCGTCTCGGCGCGGACATCCTGGTCCACTACCGGGAGCAGGACTTCGTCGACGAGGTCAAGAAGGCCACGGACGGGGCGGGCGCCGACGTCGTCCTCGACAACATGGGCGCCAAGTACCTGGACCGCAACATCCGGACCCTCGCCCTCAACGGCCGCCTCGCGATCATCGGCATGCAGGGCGGCATCAAGGGCGAGCTGAACATCGCCGCGCTGCTCGGCAAGCGTGCCGCCATCAGCGCGGCCTCGCTGCGCGCCCGCCCCCCGGAGGAGAAGACGGCGATCGTGGCGGCCGTACGGGAACACGTCTGGCCGTTGATCGAGGCGGGCCAGGTACGCCCCGTCGTCGACCGCGAACTCCCGATGCCGGACGCTGCCGCCGCCCACCGGGTCGTGGAGGAGAGCGGCCACGTCGGCAAGGTGCTGCTGCTCACGCCGTAGCACCGGACGGCCGGGCGGGCGCCGGCACTAGACACGCCGCAGGCGCAGGCCGAAGAAGGCGAGCCCCAGGCCGAGGCCGATGAGGACGAGCCCACTGCCCAGCGGCAGGATGCGCAGCGGCGGGCCGACACCCCGCCGGCCGACGGCCCGCGGCGAGGCGTCGCCCGTCGCCCGCCCGGCCCCCGAGGGCACGGGCCGGGCGTCCCGGGCAGTCCCCTCCGCGTCGGGTACGGCGCCGGCGTCCGGCTCCCCGGACACGCCGCCCTCGTCGGGGCGGTCGGGGCGGTCCGGGCGGTCGGGGCTGTGGTCCGGGCGGCCGGGCCGTGCACCGCCTTCCTTCCGCGGCTCCCGCCGTTCCTCGACGCCCTCCCCGTGCCGCCCCGGCCGCAGCCGCCCCTCGCCGGGGACGCTCCCGGCCCGGGACGGCGACGGTGACGCGGGCGGCGACGCGGACGGGGCCGGGCGCGCGGCCGAGGCCGTGATCAGGGGCAGACCGCCGGAGGTCGCCGCAGGCCGGGCAGGGGAGGACGCCGGGGACGCCCCGTGCGCCCCGGACGGCTCGGACGCGTCGGGCGCAGAGCCGGACGCGGGGTCCGACGCGGACACAGACGCGGACGGGGACGGTTCGGCGCCGTACGCCACGGACAGGCCGACGCCCCCGGGCCCGTACGACCCGTGCGGCAGCACGCACGCGCCTGCGGTCAGGGTGGCCAGCACCGCCGCCGCCCGGAGTATGCACAGCCAGGAAGTCACCGTACAAGCGTCACATCGGCGGTGATACTCGGCATTCCGCGACCCGCCAACGGATTGATCACGTTCCTCGGGGGCATGGCCGTGACAGCGCGCCCGGTGCGAGACAATGGGGGCATGGAGATGCCGAGGAACGAAAGGTCGCCGGAGAACCCGCAGATCCTGGTGGTCGGCCAGGACGGCATGTCGCTCGGCGGCGGCACCGCAGACGAGGACTCCCGCGAGATCCCGGTCACGGAGCAGGTGGAACAGCCCGCAAAGGTCATGCGCATCGGCAGCATGATCAAGCAGCTCCTGGAGGAGGTGCGCGCGGCCCCCCTGGACGAGGCCAGCCGGGTCCGGCTGAAGGAGATCCACTCCAGCTCGGTCAAGGAGCTGGAGGACGGCCTGGCACCGGAGCTCGTCGAGGAACTGGAGCGGCTGTCCCTGCCGTTCACGGACGAGGCGACCCCGAGCGACGCGGAACTGCGCATCGCGCAGGCCCAGTTGGTGGGCTGGCTGGAGGGCCTCTTCCACGGCATCCAGACCACGCTGTTCGCCCAGCAGATGGCGGCCCGCGCGCAACTGGAGCAGATGCGCCGCGCTCTCCCCCCGGGCACCGTCCACGAGGACGAGGAAGACCACCCGATGGGCCGCTCGGGCGGACCGTACCTGTAGAAGACACCGACAAGGGGCCCGACGCCGAAGCGCCGGGCCCCCTGCTGTGCCGGTCGACGTGCTGTACCGGCCGACGGCCGCGCCGCGCCGGGCGGAACGCGGCGGCGTCCGTCAGGAGGTGGACGGGTAGCCCGTCGACACCTTGAGGGTGATCTCCGGCATCTTGTTGGGGTCGACGTCCGTGTCGGGCGGCGGGAACTGGTCCCTGACCGAGCCCTCGCCGAACGTGTTCTCGTCGACCTTCTCGATCTTCAGCTGCCAGCCCGCGGCCTGCGCGCACTCCTTGACCGACTGGATGTACTTGAACTTGAAGTCGGGGAGCTTGATCTTGTCGGGGTCGTTGTACGCCTCCCGAGGCTCAAGGCACTCTTCCTTGTCGATCTTCTTCGACGTGTCCGGCCCCCGGTACCCCGTCGGCTTCGACGGGGACCCCGACACGTTCCCCGTGCCGCTGCCCCCGCCCGCCGACGGCTTGTCGTCGTCGCCCTTGCTGAGGTTCAGGGCCACGATCAGGCCGACGACCGCCACGAGCGACACCGCGATCGAACCGATGACGACGGGCCTGTTGCTCCTGCCGCCGCTCCGGGTGCCGACGGACGTCGAGTGCTGCGGGGCGAGGTTGTACGGCGGAGGGGTCGAGGCCTGGTAGCCGCCCTGCTGCGGGTAGCCGTACGCCGGGGAGGGCATCTGGGGCGGTGTCGGGGCGCCGTACGCGCCCGGGTGGTACGGCGTCTGCACGTTGCCCTGCGGGACCGCGCCGCTCTGGTCGACCGGCGGGAACACCGCCGAGCCGACGCCCGCGCCGCTCGACGTCTGCGCGCCCGGCACGATGCTCGGCGCGGCGGGCTGGAAGGACGACGCCACGCGCAGGCACTCGGTGCGCATCGCCTCGGCGCTCGGGAAGCGCTCGTTCGGGTTCTTCTTCAGCGCGCGGGTGATCAGCGCGTCCACGGCCGGCGGCAGCGCGCGGTTGACGGTGGACGCCGTGACCGGCTCCTCCTGCACGTGCGCGTACGCGATGGCCAGCGGGGAGTCCGCGTCGAACGGCAGCCGCCCGGTGACCAGTTGGAACAGCATGATGCCGACCGAGTACAGGTCGGAGCGGGCGTCGACGCCGCGGCCGAGGGCCTGCTCCGGCGACAGGTACTGCGGGGTGCCGACGACCATGCCGGTCTGCGTCATCGACGTGACACCGGACTGCATGGCCCGCGCGATGCCGAAGTCCATGACCTTGACGACGCCGCGCTTGGTCACCATCACGTTGCCCGGCTTGATGTCGCGGTGGACCAGGCCCATCTCGTGGCTGATCTCCAGCGCGGCCAGCACGTCCGCGGTGACCTTCAGTGCCTTGTCGGCGGGCATCGCGCCGTACTGCCGCACGGCCTCGTCGAGCACCGAGCCGAGCGGGCGGCCCTCGACGTACTCCATGACGATGTACGGCATCGTCATGCCGTCGAGGTTGTCCTCGCCGGTGTCGAAGACCGAGACGATGTTCGTGTGCGTGAGCTTCGCCACGGCCTGTGCCTCGCGGCGGAAACGCTCACGGAACGCCTGCTCACGGCCGAGCTCGGTGTGAAGTGTCTTGATGGCGACCTGTCGGTCCAGCACGCTGTCGTACGCGAGATGCACCGAGGCCATGCCGCCCTCGCCGAGCAAGTCGCGCAGCTGATAGCGGCCGCCGGCGAGCGCGCGCCCCGCATACCGGCCCTGTGCGCCGTCCTGGCTCATCGTTCTGCGTCCCCCATGGCCCTTGAGGCGCCGGCTTGTGTCGGTGACCCGTGGCAGTGATCCAATGTGCTATTCCCGGCCAAGTCTGCCCCAGGGCACTGACACGTCAAGTTCGGTGCCCGTTCCGTGACCGTACGCGAAAGAAGCGTCGCGGAAGCGTTACAGCCGACGTACAGCCGGTACACGGAATTTGCACGACTGGACGCCTGGCCGGTTTGATGACCGGCCCGTCCCATGCCGGTCGCGGCCTCCGTCGCGCACCGGAGCCCCGCGCCGAGGCTGTAGCGTGGCCGACGGAGACCGTAACAACACCGCGCGCACCGCGGGCAGAAACGACGGCGAGGACTGATGGCACAGCAGCAGCGCGCTCAGGGCCCGTCCGACCCCGAGGCGACTGGCGGCGGCAAGTCGGACGCGCCGGAGCACTGGGGCAACGGCGGGCTGGTCGGGGACGGCCGGTACCGGCTGACCCACAGGCTCGGCCGGGGCGGCATGGCCGAGGTGTTCGCCGCGGAGGACGTCCGTCTGGGGCGCACCGTGGCGGTCAAGCTGCTGCGCGCCGACCTCGCCGAGGACCCGGTCTCCAAGGCCCGCTTCACGCGCGAGGCACAGTCGGTGGCCGGGCTCAACCACCACGCGATCGTCGCCGTGTACGACTCCGGCGAGGACGTCGTGGGCCGCCAGTCGGTGCCGTACATCGTGATGGAGATCGTCGAGGGCCGCACGATCCGCGACCTCCTGCTGAACGCCGAGGCGCCCGGCCCCGAGCAGGCCCTGATCATCGTCTCGGGCGTCCTGGAGGCGCTGGCCTACTCGCACCAGCACGGCATCGTGCACCGCGACATCAAGCCCGCCAACGTGATCATCACGCACAACGGCGCCGTGAAGGTCATGGACTTCGGTATCGCGCGCGCCCTGCACGGCGCCCAGTCCACGATGACGCAGACCGGCATGGTCATGGGCACCCCGCAGTACCTCTCACCGGAGCAGGCGCTCGGCAAGGCCGTCGACCACCGCTCCGACCTGTACGCCACGGGCTGCCTGCTCTACGAACTCCTCGCGCTGCGCCCGCCGTTCACCGGCGAGACCCCGCTGTCGGTGGTCTACCAGCACGTACAGGACATCCCGACGCCCCCGTCCGAGGCCTCCGACGTCTGCCCGCCGGAGCTGGACGGCCTGGTCATGCGCTCCCTGGCCAAGGAGCCCGACGACCGCTTCCAGACGGCCGAGGAGATGCGCGGCCTGGTCCAGTACGCGCTGCAGATGCTCTACGACCAGGGCGGACACACCGGCACCTGGAACACCGGCCCGGTGGACACGCACGACGGCCGGCACACCCCGGCCGGCGGCTTCAACGGCACGACGGCCATGCCGCACCCCGACGGGCACGGCACCACGCAGGTCCCTGCGATCCTGCCCGGCGGGTACGGCGGCGACGACGGCGGCTTCGAGGGCCACGGCAACAAGGGCAGCGGGCGGGGCAAGCTGTGGATCCTCGCGGTGCTCGCGGTGATCGCCATCGCGGCCGGTGTCGCGCTCGCGCTGAACAACGGCGGCGGTGGCGGCGGTGGCGGCGGCAAGGAGTCGCCGGCGACCTCGGAGACCGACAAGGACCACAAGGCCAGCGAGACGCCGAGCGGAGACGCGACGGAGGAGTCCACCGGCACGGGCACGGACGACGACACCGGTACGGGTTCCGACTCGGACTGGACGCCGTCGGCCACGCCGTCCATCACGCCGTCCCCGAGCACCACGGGCGAGCCGAGCGAGGAGCCGACGACGGACGCGCCGACGACGGAGCCGACCGAGGAGCCGACGACCGGCGACGACACCCCCACGGAGCCGACCGACACGGCGGGGCCGCCCACCGGCGGGGCCCTCGGCGGCGTCAACGACGGTGACGACTGACCGTCCCGCGCACTGTCCCCGCCACGCGCGCGGGCCCGGAAACGGGCCCGCGCGCGTGGCGCTGCGGGGCCGCACACGCGTAACGCTCAGCCGTGAGCCGTGAGCCGTGAGCCGTGAGCCGTGAGCCGTGAGCCGTGAGCCGTGGGCCGTCAGCCGGAGAAGGCGTCGCGCACGGCGTCGTACTCCCGGGTCCACCACACCGCCAGCGCCGACGCCGCCGGGAACTGGGGGTCCGCACGGGTGTCGCCGCGCTCGTAGTGCCAGCGGAGCATCCAGAAGTCGTTCAGGCGCTCCCACCAGACGCGGTGCACCGCGGCGGCCAGTTCGGCGGGCGCGGCCCCGGTCGTCCGCCGGTACGCACGCGCGTAGGCACGCACCTTCGGCAGATCGAGCGTGCCGGCGGGGCCGACGAAGAAGATCGCGGCGGCCCGTACGGCCTCCTCCGCGCGGGGCTGCACGCCGAGCCGGTCCCAGTCGACGATCGCGATGGGCGCGCCGCCCCTGTAGAGCACGTTGAACGGGTGGAAGTCCCCGTGCACCCAGCCCACCGGACCGCCGCGCGCCGGTCGCCGGTCGCCGTACCGCTCCAGGAGCACGCGCCGTTCCCGGAGGCGGTGGCGGGCCAGTTCGTCGAAGGAGGTGGGAGGCCGGCGGCGGCGCACGCGGGTGAGCAGGTCGTCGATGAGGGCGAAGGTGTCGGCGGGGTCGGCGCTCTCGGCAAGCGGACCGGCGTCGGCGGGGGCGCCGTACGGGTCCCCGGGGTCCGGGTTCGCGCCGCACGGCCCCGCGTGGTGCTCGTGCGGCGGCATCACGCGTTCCAGTCCGGCGTGCACCGCCCCCAGGAGCGCGCCGAGACGTCCGCACTGGTCGGTGGTGAGCTGGCCGCCGTGACGGTGGCGGCCGTCGACCCAGGGGTGCAGCGCGTACGCGGAGCCGCCGACGACGGCGACCGTGCGTCCGTCGCGGCCGGGCAGCGGCGGGGCGACCGGGACGCCCAGCCCGGCCAGGCGCTCGGTGGCCCGGTGCTGGCGGGCGATCGCGGCCGGGTCGGCGGTGTCGGGGTCGAAGTGGTGCTTGAGGAAGTATCGACCGCGGGTCGTGCACAGCCGGTAGCCGCGGTTGAGGAGCCCTTGGTCGACGGGCTCGCAGGTGAGTGGGGAGCCGGCGGAGAACCGGCGGAGAAGGGCACCCAACGGGGGCGCGGGGGGCGCAGAGGGCGCGTGAGGAACAGAGGGTAGTACGTGTAACGGCGGCACGGCCCGAATGCTAGGGCACCGAACGGGCCCGTGAGCTGCGCGTTGTCACAGAAAGTCGCGGTCAGTCGCAATCGGTCACACTGTGCTGCGGAAGTGGCGCTCCAGAGACCCGGTGGCCCCGTGCACGCTGCAGAACCGGGGCTCCAGACGCAGGTACACGGGCTCGTACGGCTCGCCGTCCACCAGCCGGGGGGTGGGGCCGAACCGCTCGAGTTCGGCGGGGGTGGGCTCGTACGCCTCGCAGTGGCCGACGACCTGCACCGACCAGCCGTCCTCCTCGCCGGGCCGCAGGCTGTCCAGGTTGTCGGAGCCGTACGCGACGACGCAGCCCGTGCAGGCCTGGTGATAACCGCAGCTGCGGGGCATGCGCAGCAGGATCCGGCCGTCCGCCACGATGTGCCGGGCGAAGGCCAGGAAGGGCAGGGCGCGCCGGCTCGCGGCCACCCGGCCGTACGCGGTGCGGCCGAGCAGGGCGACGGCGAGCTGTTCGTCGGAGGGCATGTGTTCACTGTGCGCGGACGGACGGCGACGGCACCAGAGGCGACGGCCCCGAAAGGGCGGGTCGTAGGTCCTGCGCACGTGCGAATTCGCTGCCGCGCGTTTCCGGGCCTCCGGGCCTGCCGTTTTCCCGCCCGGTCCTGCCCGGTCCTGCCCGGTCCTGCCCGGTCCTGCCCGGTCCTGCCCGGTCCTGCTCGGTTCAGCTCTTTTCCGCTTGGAGCCGTGCCACGTACGCGGCGGCCTGGGAACGGCGCTGCATACCGAGTTTCGCCAGCAGGCCGGACACGTAGTTCTTGATCGTCTTCTCGGCGAGACCGAGCCGCTCGCCGATCACGCGATTGGTCAGGCCCTCGCCGATCAGCTCGAGAATGCGGCGTTCCTGGGCGGTGAGATTCGCGAGAGCGTCGTCCTCGCGCGGGCCGCCGCCGTCCCGCAGCCGTTCCAGCACGCGTGCGGTGGCGACCGGGTCGAGCAGGGACTTCCCGGCGGCCACGTCGCGCACGGCGGCCAGCAGTTCCGTACCGCGGATGGCCTTCAGGACGTAGCCCGCGGCGCCCGCCATGATCGCCTCGAACAGGGCCTCGTCGTCGGCGAACGACGTCAGCATCAGGCACCTGACGGACTCGTCCCGGGAGCGGATGTCGCGGCACACCTCGACGCCGCTGCCGTCCGGCAGACGGACGTCCAGCACCGCCACGTCGGGGCGGTCGGCCGGGATCCGGGCCAGCGCGTCGGCGGCCGTGCCCGCCTCGCCGACCACCTCGATGTCGTCCTCACCGGCGAGCAGCTCGTGCACGCCGCGGCGCACGACCTCATGGTCATCGAGGAGGAAAACGCGGATTTTTCCGTGTTCGTCCACCCGATCAGTCTCACACACCGACTCTTCCCGTGCCCGGGGTGCGCGGGATAACGTGCCGTTGTTCCGGCCCCCTGCAAGGCTGTGACCAGTGCCGTGACCAGCGGCTCCTCCAGGCAGCCGCGAGGTACTCGGGCATCCAAGGGGAACTACTTGGAGATCCAAGGAAAACGCAGGTCAAGAGGGGTTTCACAGAACTGTGGAGCACTGGGTAACGTGATTCTTGCAGGGCGCTCGCCGGGGCACCTGACCGCCTGTTCCCGGCCGAGTGGCACCCACCCCGTGCCCGTAGGTCCAGAACAGGTGAGCCGCACTGGCCTACCGGCAACCCCGGGGGCCGGACCGACGGAGGAGCACACGTGACCGTGGAGAGCACTGCCGCGCCCAAGCCGCGACGCAGCGCCGGAAGCAAGGCCGGCACCACCGGCAGCAAGCGCGCTGCCGGTACCCCGCGCGCCAAGAAGAGCGCCGAGCCCCAGCTCGTGCAGCTGCTGACGCCCGAGGGCAAGCGCGTGAAGAACGCCGAGTTCGACAAGTACGTCGCCGGCATCACCCCCGACGAGCTCCGCGGTCTCTACCGCGACATGGTGCTCACCCGCCGCTTCGACGCCGAGGCCACCGCCCTGCAGCGTCAGGGCGAGCTGGGCCTGTGGGCGTCCCTGCTCGGCCAGGAGGCCGCCCAGATCGGCTCCGGCCGCGCCCTGAACGACGACGACTACGTCTTCCCGACCTACCGGGAGCACGGCGTCGCCTGGTGCCGCGGGGTCGACCCGACGAACCTGCTCGGCATGTTCCGCGGCGTCAACAACGGCGGCTGGGACCCGAACGGCAACAACTTCCACCTGTACACGATCGTCATCGGCTCCCAGACGCTGCACGCCACGGGCTACGCCATGGGCGTCGCCAAGGACGGCGCCGACTCGGCCGTCATCGCCTACTTCGGCGACGGCGCCTCCAGCCAGGGCGACGTGGCCGAGGCCTTCACCTTCTCCGCGGTCTACAACGCCCCCGTGGTGTTCTTCTGCCAGAACAACCAGTGGGCGATCTCCGAACCGACCGAGAAGCAGTCCCGCGTGCCGCTGTACCAGCGCGCGCAGGGCTTCGGCTTCCCGGGCGTGCGCGTGGACGGCAACGACGTCCTCGCGTCCCTCGCGGTCACCAAGTGGGCTCTGGAGCGGGCCCGCAACGGCGAGGGCCCCACCCTCGTCGAGGCGTACACGTACCGCATGGGCGCCCACACCACCTCCGACGACCCCACCCGCTACCGGCACGACGACGAGCGGGCCGCCTGGGAGGCGAAGGACCCGATCCTGCGGCTGCGCCGCCACCTCGAGGCCGCGCACCACGCCGACGAGGCCTTCTTCGCGGAACTCGAAGCGGAGAGTGAAGCGTTGGGCAAACGAGTGCGCGAGGCGGTCCGCGCCATGCCGGACCCGGACCACTTCGCCATCTTCGAGAACGTGTACGCGGACGGGCACGCGCTCGTCGACGAGGAGCGCGCCCAGTTCGCCGCCTATCAGGCGTCGTTCACGGACGTAGAGGGGGTCTGACATGGCTGCGGAAAAGATGGCCCTGGCCAAGGCGATCAACGAGTCGCTGCGCCGCGCCCTGGAGGAGGACCCGAAGGTCCTCGTCATGGGTGAGGACGTCGGCAAGCTCGGCGGTGTCTTCCGGGTGACGGACGGCCTGCAGAAGGACTTCGGCGACAGCCGCGTCATCGACACCCCGCTCGCCGAGTCCGGCATCGTCGGCACCGCGATCGGTCTCGCCCTGCGCGGCTACCGCCCGGTGGTGGAGATCCAGTTCGACGGCTTCGTCTTCCCGGCGTACGACCAGATCGTCACGCAGCTCGCGAAGATGCACGCGCGCTCGCTGGGCAAGGTCAAGATGCCCGTCGTCGTCCGCATCCCCTACGGCGGCGGCATCGGCGCGGTCGAGCACCACTCGGAGTCCCCCGAGTCGCTGTTCGCGCACGTGGCGGGCCTGAAGATCGTCTCCCCGTCGAACGCGTCCGACGCGTACTGGATGATGCAGCAGGCCATCCAGAGCGACGACCCCGTGATCTTCTTCGAGCCCAAGCGCCGCTACTGGGACAAGGGAGAGGTCAGCACCGAGGCCATCCCCGACCCGCTGCACAGGGCGCGCGTGGCCCGCGAGGGCACCGACCTCACCCTGGCCGCCTACGGCCCCATGGTGAAGCTCTGCCAGGAGGCCGCCGACGCGGCGGCCGAGGAGGGCAAGTCCCTGGAGGTCCTGGACCTGCGCTCGGTGTCCCCGATCGACTTCGACGCGATCCAGGCGTCCGTGCGGAAGACCCGCCGCCTGGTGGTCGTCCACGAGGCACCGGTGTTCTTCGGCTCCGGCGCGGAGATCGCCGCGCGCATCACGGAGCGCTGCTTCTACCACCTGGAGGCCCCGGTGCTCCGGGTCGGCGGCTACCACGCGCCGTACCCGCCGGCCCGCCTGGAGGAGTCGTACCTGCCCGACCTGGACCGGGTACTCGATGCCGTCGACCGCTCGCTGGCGTACTGAGGAGAGGGTCGTGACGACGATGACGGAAGCGTCCGTGCGCGAGTTCAAGATGCCCGACGTGGGCGAGGGGCTCACCGAGGCCGAGATCCTCAAGTGGTACGTGCAGCCGGGCGACACGGTCACCGACGGGCAGGTGGTGTGCGAGGTCGAGACGGCCAAGGCCGCCGTCGAACTGCCCATCCCCTACGACGGCGTGGTCCGCGAGCTGCACTTCCCCGAGGGGACGACGGTCGACGTGGGTACGTCGATCATCGCGGTCCAGGTGGGAGGCGGCGCGGCCGAGGCCCCGGCGCAGGCGCCCGCCGAGCCGCAGCCGGCGGCGCAGCCCGCGCCGCAGCCCGAGGCGAAGGGCTCCGGCCGCCAGCCGGTCCTCGTCGGGTACGGCGTGTCGACGTCCTCCACCCGGCGCCGCCCCCGCAAGGGCGCGGAACCGCAGGCCGCGCAGGCGTCCGGGGCGATCCAGTCCGAGCTGAACGGCCACGGCGCCGCGCCCGCCGTCCCCGCCGAGGCTCCCGCCCCGGTGACCGGCCAGGCGCGCCCGCTGGCGAAGCCGCCGGTGCGGAAGCTGGCGAAGGACCTGGGCGTCGACCTGGCCACGGTGCTGCCCTCCGGCCCGGACGGCATCATCACGCGCGAGGACGTCCACGCGGCCGCGAACCGGGTGACGGTCCCGGAGCAGGCGGAGCCGCAGGCCCCGCCCGCCCCGGCGACCCCGGACCGGGCGGCAGCACCCGCCCCGGCCGTCTCCTACGACACGGCGCGCGAGACCCGTACCCCGGTCAAGGGCGTCCGCAAGGCGACGGCGGCGGCGATGGTCGGCTCGGCGTTCACCGCGCCGCACGTCACGGAGTTCGTGACGGTCGACGTGACCCGGACGATGAAGCTGGTGGAGGAGCTGAAGCAGGACAAGGAGTTCGCGGGGCTGCGCGTGAACCCGCTGCTCCTCATCGCCAAGGCCCTGCTGGTCGCCATCAGGCGGAACCCGCAGGTCAACGCGTCCTGGGACGACGCGAACCAGGAGATCGTGGTCAAGCACTACGTCAACCTGGGCATCGCCGCGGCCACCCCGCGCGGCCTGATCGTCCCGAACATCAAGGACGCGCACGCCAAGACGCTGCCGCAGCTGGCCGAGTCGCTGGGCGAGCTGGTGTCCACGGCACGGGAGGGCAGGACCTCCCCGTCCGCGATGCAGGGTGGCACGGTCACGATCACCAACGTCGGCGTCTTCGGCGTCGACACCGGCACGCCGATCCTCAACCCCGGCGAGTCGGCGATCCTCGCGGTGGGCGCGATCAAGCCCCAGCCGTGGGTCCACAAGGGCAAGGTGAAGCCCCGGCAGGTCACCACGCTGGCCCTGTCCTTCGACCACCGCCTGGTGGACGGAGAACTGGGCTCGAAGGTCCTGGCGGACGTGGCGGCGGTCCTGGAACAGCCGAAGAGGCTGATCAGCTGGGCCTAAGGTCTGTCGTTTGGATCACCCCGGTGTCGCGGGGTCCGGCACGCACGTCTGCCGCGTTGTCGTCGGTTGCCAACGCTCCGCGTTGACGCCCTCCTCCGCCTTGCAGCCGCACGCACCAGA
>NZ_JBEXVL010000018.1:0-31791 GCF_040638805.1 Streptomyces sp. NPDC005925
GCCCGGTTACATTCCGAACCCGGAAGCTAAGCCTTACAGCGCCGATGGTACTGCAGGGGGGACCCTGTGGGAGAGTAGGACACCGCCGAACAATTATTAGAGGGTTGGACCCTGAACTTCGGTTCGGGGTCCAACCCTTTTTTGCTGTGTGTCACGTGCAGTTCACGTTGCACCCCGACGATCCGGTACATGGGTACTACCGCAATGCTCAGGGCCGCCGGCGTCGGAGTCGGCGACGAAGTCGTCGTGCCGGCGTTCGGGAACGCCGAAGTCGCCGGAGCCGTCGCCCTCACGGGCGCGCTGCCGGTGTTCGCCGACATAGATCCCGTGACGTACTGCCTGGACGCGGGCGCGGTGGAGGCCGCCGTCACCTCGCGCACGGCCGCCGTCGTCGCCGTACATTGCTTCGGCCGGCCCGCGGACATGGCCCGGCTGCACGGAGTTGGGCAGCGGCACGGGCTTCTCGTGCTGCAACAGGGCGAGTCGGAAGCGCCGCAGGACGAGATTGCTCAGCGGCGACAGCGGGCCGCATTCCTCGACGCGAAACTGTGTGGCGTGCAGACGCCGGACGGTGGTGACGGGCACACCTATCAGCAGTACGTCGTGCGCGTGCCGGGCAACGGCCGACCGGACCGGGACGCCTTCGCACGGGCCGTACGAGGCCAGGGAGTTGCCTGCCGTGTGCCCGTGAAGACGCCCGTGCACCGACTGCCGGCGTTCCGGCGGTGCGTGTCCCTTCCGGAGACCGAACGGGCTGCCGGCGAGACGCTCACCCTGCCCGTCGACGCCGCGCTGACCAAGCGGGACATGCAGCGGATCGTGTCCGCGTGCAACGCGCTCGGAGGGCTGCTGCAACCGGCGTTCTGAGACGTCGGCGAGGTTGGGAACAGCCATCCGTTCGGGGTATGATCTACTCCGTTGCCGCGAGGGAAATCCTCGAAAGCGACAAGCCCCTATAGCTCAGTCGGTAGAGCGTCTCCATGGTAAGGAGAAGGTCAACGGTTCGATTCCGTTTGGGGGCTCCAGCAGAAAGGCCCCTCACTCGTCCGAGTGAGGGGCCTTTCGCATGTCCTGCTGCGTGCCCTAGTCCTTGTGGAGGCCCGGGACGCGCATGGCCAGGATCGCCATGTCGTCCGACGGGGCGTCCGACGCGAAGCGTTCCACCGCGCGCATGATGCGAGCCGCGACGGCGCCCGCCGTGAGGCCCGTGCATGTCGTCAGCACGTCGGCGAGGCCGTCGTCGCCCAGCATGCGTGGTCCCTCTCGGCGCTCCGTGACGCCGTCGGTGACGCAGAGCAGGACGTCGCCCGGGTCGAGGGTGACCGTCTGCTCGTACAGCTCCAGGTCCTCCATCACGCCGAGGAGCGGCTGCGGTTCGGCGGCCGGTTCCACCGTGCCGTCCTGGCGCAGGCGGAGCGGCAGCGGGTGGCCGGCGCAGACCACCTTCAGGACCGCGCTGCCGTCCTCCTGCGGCCACAGCTCGCCGTACAGGAGCGTCAGGAAGCGGCTGCGGGCGCCCTCGTCGAGGATCGCGGAGTTCAGGCGCTCCAGGACCGCCGGGCCGCCGAAGCCCTCGCGGGCCAGGAGCCTGAGCGCGTGCCGGGCGAGGCCTGTCACCGCGGCCGCCTCCGGGCCCGTACCGCAGACGTCGCCGATGGCGAAGCCGTAGGCGTTGTCGCGGATCGGGAAGACGTCGTAGAAGTCGCCGCCGACCTCGTTGCCCTCGCCGGCCGCGCGGTAGATGACCTCGACCTCGACGCCGTCGATCTGGGGGACGTCCGGCGGCAGGAGGCTGCGCTGGAGGGACTGGCTGATGGCCGTGCGCTCCGAGTACAGGCGGGCGTTGTCCAGGGCGAGGGCGGCACGGCGGGAGAGGTCCTCGGCGAGCTCCAGGATCTCCTGGCGGAAATGCTCGTCGGTCGGCTTGCCCAAGGTGAGCATGCCGATGACGCGGTTGCGGGCGACCAGCGGCAGAACGACCGTTTCGCCGCCCACGGCTGCGGCCGTGGTGAGGGTCGGGCCGATGCCCGGGGTGACCTGGCGGGTCGAGCCGCCGCTCAGGCCGAGACTGCGCATCGAACTGCGCAGGGCGGCCTGGTGGGCGACCTCGGCCGGTGCCGTCCAGACTCTGGCGCCGGGCGTCGGTACCGGCTCGGGGGGCGAGATCTTCGACAGGAGTGACTTGATCCCGTCGATGAGTTCCTCGTCCTCGTGCAGAACGTACGACAAGTACGGTTCCGAGGCCTGGTCCGCGATCGTGTACACCGCGCACCAGGTGGCCAGGGTCGGGACCGTCATCTGGGCCATCAGAGCCAGTGTCTGGTCGCGGTCCAGGGTTCCGGCGAGCAGGTCGGACGCCTCGACGAGGAAGCTGAGCGAGCCGCGGCGCAGGCGCTCCAGTTCGCCCAGGCGGGCCGACTCGACGGCCAGGGCGATACGGTCCGCGGCGAACTGCAGGCGCAGCGCCTCCTCGTTGGAGTACCGCCCCGGGGCCTCCGCGGCGACGCCGAGGGAACCCGTGAGACGCCCCTCCACCTTCAGCGGGACCGTGACGACCGAGCGCATGCCGGTGCCGTTGAGCAGGGGGACCGCGCCGGGTACGGCCGCGAGGTCGTCGTGGACGGCGGGCATCCGGGCCGAGCCGTAGCGGCCGGGGCCGGCCTCGACGGGGACGCGGGCGAAGCGCTGGCGGGCGGAGGGCAGGCCCGTGGAGGCGCGGACCTCGAGCTCCGTCTCGTCGTCGGTCGCGAGGAGCAGGAAGGCGGAGTCGGCGTCGAGCATGTCGCGGGCGCGTTCCACCGTGCGCTGCAGGAGGCCGTCGAGGTCCTCCGGGGCGGGCGAGCCGATGAACACCTCGAACGGGTCGGTGCTCTGACCCTCGCCGGAACCGCCGGAGTCGGACGACGACATGCGCAGCGGCGTCTGCAGCACGGCCCGCTCGTGGTCGCGCACCAGGAGGCAGACCGTGGAGGGCTCGCCGCCGGTGTCGCGGACGCGCAGGTGGGAGGCGTACACGGGGGTGACGCGGCCGTTGGAGTCTCTTATGCCGTAGCTGCCCTCCCAGCGGGAGAGCTGGAGGGCCTCCACGATGCCGGTGCTGGTGCCCGGGGTGTGGGGCCAGGCGGCGAAGTCGGTCAGCGGCTTGCCGGTGACCTGCTCGGCCGGGTAGCCGAAGAGGACCTCCGCGTCCTCGTTCCAGGCGGTGATGGCGCCCGTGCGGTCGATCTGGACGACGGCGACGCGGACCCGGTCGTCGGCGAGCGGCAGCGAGGCGGAGGGCAGGCAGGGACCGGCCGTACGAGTGCCGACCGAACGTGCGGGCAGATCCAGCCGGAACCAGACGTTCTTGTGGGTGGGCGTGTATTCGACTCCCCAGCCGGCGGCCAGCGCCGCGCACAGCTGGAGGCCGCGCCCGCCCTCGCGGTCGGGGCTGCCCATGGTGGCGGGGGAGCCCTGGAGGGGGACCTCGCGCTCCGGGTAGCGGTCGGCGACCTCGATGCGTACGTCGTCGTCGCAGCGCAGGCAGAGGACGTCGGCGGCGGTTCCCGCGTGGACGACGGCGTTGGTCACCAGTTCGCTGGTGAGAACGACGGCGTCGTCGACGATGTCGGCGAAGCCCCAGCCCTGCAATGTGTCGCGTACGAAGGAGCGGGCGCTCGCGACCGATCGCCCTACGGGCTCGAAGCTGGCGGCCGCGCGGGCGGTGATCACAGAACTCCTCGACCGGTCGTCGACGTGCAGGACTCCACGGCCGTCCGGCTCTCGCCGCTGCTGCGGCAGGTCCCCCGTCGGCCGTGGGTCCGAGGGCTGTTCCCCCGGGATCAGTCCGGTGGTCATGTGTGCGGCCGCCCCTCCGATGCCCGCTCGTACTCGTGCCACCGCCCATGGCCGGACGGACCGGCGCGGCTGGACAGCCGCATGCAAGGTTACTTACCTTCGCGGTCCGTGCGGATGCCGGTCTGCAGTGTTTCCGTCCCGAGGGTGTGCGGACGATGTGCGAAGCTGCCGAACTGTTATGGCCTGGTTCGGCCGGGGTGAAACACTGGGCAGGCTAGTCGTGGAGGTCCGGGCGGCGCGGGTGTCACCCGCGCATCACGGGCAGCAGCCCTGGGACGGGTCCGGTGTTCCGGGCAGTCATACGCGTGACGGACACGAGAATGCGCAGCACAGTACGGGTGCGCCGAGCGGCGGCATCCGAGCACAGCGGTAAACGGCCTACCCCTGCGGGAGGGACACAGTGGAGTCTGGCGCAGCGACGCGGGGCACGAAGACGCGCGCGAAAGGCGGACAGTCCCTGAGTAACCAGCGCAAACCGCGCAATGGGACCACCGTGGTGGACACCGCCGCGCTGAACCGGTTGCTGACAGCCCTCGTGTCCATGCGGGACGGGAATTTCCGCAAGCGGCTCACGGTGTCCGGCGACGGCGTGATGTCGGAGATCGCGGCGGTCTTCAACGAGGTGGCCGACCGTAATCTGCATCTCACGGGTGAGCTCGCCCGGGTGCGGCGCATGGTCGGGCGTGAGGGAAAACTCACGGAGCGGCTGGAGACCGGTGCCTGCGAGGGCTCCTGGTCGGCGGCGATCGACCACTCGAACGCGCTGGTGGACGACCTCGTACGGCCCGTCTCCGAGGTCGGCCGGGTGCTGTCCGCGGTGGCGGAGGGTGATCTGTCGCCGCGCATGGAGCTGCGTACGCAGGGGATGGACGGGCCGGGGCAGCCGCTGCGCGGCGAGTTCCTGAAGGTCGGGCGGACCGTCAACAACCTGGTCGACCAGTTGTCGACGTTCACCGACGAGGTCACGCGTGTGGCCAGCGAGGTCGGCACCGAGGGCAAGCTGGGCGGTCAGGCCCGGGTGCGCGGCATGTCGGGTTCCTGGAAGGACCTGACCGAGTCCGTCAACACGATGGCGTACCGGCTGACGGCGCAGGTGCGGGACATCGCGCTGGTGACGACCGCGGTGGCCAAGGGTGATCTGTCGCGCAAGGTCACGGTGCACGTGGCCGGCGAGATGCTGGAGCTGAAGAACACCGTCAACACGATGGTGGACCAGCTCTCGGCGTTCTCGTCCGAGGTGACCCGCGTCGCCCGGGAGGTCGGCACGGACGGTGCGCTGGGCGGGCAGGCGCAGGTGCCCGGGGTGGCCGGCGTGTGGAAGGAGCTCACCGACTCGGTGAACACCATGGCCGGGAACCTCACGGCCCAGGTGCGCGGGATCTCCGAGGTGACGACGGCGGTCGCCAACGGCGATCTGTCGCGGAAGGTGAACGTCCCGGCGCGCGGCGAGGTCGCGCAGCTTGCAGAGACGATCAACCAGATGACCGAGACGCTGCGGGTCTTCGCCAACGAGGTCACGCGGGTGGCGAACGAGGTCGGCGCCGAGGGCCGGCTGGGCGGTCAGGCGAACGTGCCGGGAGCGGCCGGGACCTGGAAGGACCTGACGGACTCGGTCAACACGGTCTTCCGGAACCTCACGACGCAGGTGCGGGACATCGCGGCCGTGACGACGGCGGTCGCCAACGGTGACCTGTCGCAGAAGGTCACCGTCGACGTCGCGGGCGAGATGCTCGAGCTGAAGAACACCGTGAACACCATGGTCGACCAGCTTTCCGCCTTCGGCGCGGAGGTCACGCGCGTGGCGAACGAGGTCGGCGCCGAGGGGCAGCTGGGCGGTCAGGCGACCGTGCCCGGGGCCGCGGGTGCCTGGAAGGACCTCACGGACTCGGTCAACACGGCGTTCCGGAACCTCACGGGGCAGGTACGGAACATCGCCGAGGTGACGACGGCGGTGGCCAACGGCGACCTGACGCAGAAGGTCACCGTCGACGTCGCGGGCGAGATGCTCGAACTGAAGAACACCATCAACACGATGGTGGACCAGCTGTCGTCGTTCGCCGATCAGGTGACGCGGGTGGCCCGTGAGGTGGGTACGGAGGGCCGGCTGGGTGGTCAGGCGCGGGTGGACGGCGTGTCGGGGACCTGGAAGGAGCTGACGGACTCCGTCAACTTCATGGCCGGGAACCTGACCTCGCAGGTGCGGCAGATCGCGCAGGTCACCACGGCCGTCGCGCGGGGCGACCTGTCGCAGAAGGTCACCCTCGACGCGCGCGGGGAGATCCTCGAGCTGAAGAACACGCTGAACACGATGGTGGACCAGCTGTCGTCGTTCGCGGACCAGGTGACGCGGGTGGCCCGTGAGGTGGGTACGGACGGCCGGCTGGGTGGCCAGGCGCGGGTGGACGGCGTGTCGGGGACCTGGAAGGAGCTGACGGACTCCGTCAACTTCATGGCCGGGAACCTCACGGCCCAGGTGCGCAACATCGCTCAGGTCGCCACCGCCGTGGCCCGCGGTGACCTGTCCCAGAAGATCACCGTGGACGCGCGCGGGGAGATCC
The DNA here is from genome assembly GCF_040638805.1 of Streptomyces sp. NPDC005925. Classification (NCBI taxonomy): domain Bacteria; kingdom Bacillati; phylum Actinomycetota; class Actinomycetes; order Kitasatosporales; family Streptomycetaceae; genus Streptomyces; species Streptomyces sp. NPDC005925. Next base: position 6,396 of record NZ_JBEXVL010000018.1, read on the forward strand.
TCGAGCTGAAGAACACGCTGAACACGATGGTGGACCAGCTGTCGTCGTTCGCCGAGGAGGTCACGCGCGTGGCCCGTGAGGTCGGCACCGAGGGCATCCTCGGCGGCCAGGCCGAGGTGCAGGGGGTCTCCGGCACCTGGAAGGACCTCACGCAGTCCGTGAACGGCATGGCGAACAACCTGACCAGTCAGGTCCGCAACATCGCCGAGGTCACCACCGCGGTCGCCAAGGGCGACCTGTCGAAGAAGATCACCGTCAACGCCAAGGGCGAGATCCTCGAGCTGGTCACGACCGTGAACACGATGGTCGACCAGCTGTCCAGCTTCGCCGAGCAGGTGACCCGGATGGCCCGCGAGGTGGGTACCGAAGGCATCCTGGGCGGACAGGCGCACGTGCCGGGTGTCACCGGCATCTGGAAGGACCTCAGCGACAACGTCAACCTGATGGCGAACAACCTGACGGTCCAGGTGCGCAACATCTCGCAGGTCGCCGCGGCCGTCGCCAACGGTGATCTGACGCGGACGGTGACGATCGAGGCACGCGGCGAGGTCGCGCAGCTCGCCGACACGTTCAACACGATGGTGCGGACCCTGAGTTCCTTCGCCGACCAGGTCACCAAGGTGGCCCGCGAGGTGGGCACGGACGGCATCCTCGGTGGTCAGGCGCATGTGCCGGGCGTGGCGGGCACGTGGAAGGACCTCACCGAGTCCGTGAACCAGATGGCGTCCAACCTGACCGGTCAGGTCCGCAACATCGCCATGGTCACCACCGCCATCGCCAAGGGCGACCTGACGAAGAAGATCGACATCGACGCGCGCGGCGAGATCCTGGAGCTGAAGACGACCATCAACACGATGGTCGACCAGCTGTCCTCGTTCGCCGAGGAGGTCACCCGAGTCGCCCGCGAGGTGGGTACGGAGGGCCAGCTCGGCGGCCAGGCACGCGTGCGGGACGTGGACGGTACCTGGCGGGACCTCACCGAGTCGGTGAACGAGATGGCCGGGAACCTGACCCGGCAGGTGCGCGCCATCGCGCGCGTGGCGACCGCGGTGACCCGCGGCGACCTGAACCTGAAGATCGACGTGGACGCTTCCGGGGAGATCCAGGAGCTTCAGGACTACATCAACAAGATGATCGCCAACCTGCGCGACACCACGATCGCCAACAAGGAGCAGGACTGGCTGAAGGGCAATTTGGCGCGCATCTCCGCGCTGATGCAGGGCCGCCGCGACCTGGAGGACGTGGCCTCCCTGATCATGAGCGAGCTGACCCCGGTGGTCTCCGCGCAGCACGGCGCGTTCTTCGTGGCGATGCCGCTGCTCGACGGCAAGGACCTCGGTGTGGAGAGCGACGACGACTACGAGCTGCGGATGCTCGGGTCGTACGGCTACTCGATGGGTTCGATGCCCACGTCGTTCCGGCCGGGGGAGGCGCTGATCGGGACGGCCGCGGAGGAGAAGCGCACGATCCTGGTGGAGAACGCGCCCAGTGGTTATCTGAAGATCTCCTCGGGGCTCGGCGAGGCGCCGCCCGCGCAGGTGATCGTGCTGCCGGTGCTGTTCGAGGGGACCGTGCTCGGTGTGATCGAACTGGCGTCGTTCACGCCGTTCACGCAGATCCAGAAGGACTTCCTGAACCAGATCGCGGAGATGATCGCCACCAGCGTCAACACGATCTCCGTCAACACCAAGACCGAGCAGTTGCTGAAGCAGTCGCAGGAGCTGACCGAGCAGCTGCGGGAGCGGTCGGCTGAGCTGGAGCAGCGGCAGAAGGCACTCCAGGCGTCCAACGCCGAGCTGGAGGAGAAGGCCGAACTGCTGGCCCAGCAGAACCGCGACATCGAGGTGAAGAACACCGAGATCGAGGAGGCCAGGCAGGTCCTCGAGGAGCGCGCCGAGCAGCTCGCGGTCTCCATGCGCTACAAGAGCGAGTTCCTCGCCAACATGTCGCACGAGCTGCGGACACCGCTGAACTCGCTGCTGATCCTGGCCAAGCTGCTCGCCGACAACGCGGACGCCAATCTCACGCCGAAGCAGGTCGAGTTCGCCGAGACCATTCACGGCGCCGGCTCCGACCTGCTCCAGCTGATCAACGACATCCTGGACCTGTCGAAGGTCGAGGCGGGCAAGATGGACGTCTCCCCGACGCGCATCGCGCTCGTCCAGCTCGTGGACTACGTGGAGGCCACCTTCCGCCCGCTGACCGCGGAGAAGGGCCTGGACCTGTCGGTGCGGGTGTCGCCGGAGCTGCCCGCCACGCTGCACACCGACGAGCAGCGGCTGCTGCAGGTGCTGCGCAATCTGCTGTCCAACGCGGTGAAGTTCACCGACTCCGGTTCGGTCGAGCTGGTCATCAGGCCCGCGCGTGACGACGTCCCGATGAAGATCCGGGAGCAGTTGCTGGAGACCGGTTCGCTGACCGGGCCGGAGGCGGATCTGATCGCGTTCTCGGTGACCGACACGGGCATCGGTATCGCGGCGAGCAAGATGCGGGTGATCTTCGAGGCGTTCAAGCAGGCCGACGGCACCACCAGCCGCAAGTACGGCGGCACCGGCCTCGGGCTGTCCATCTCGCGGGAGATCGCGCAGCTGCTCGGCGGTGAGATCCAGGCGCAGAGCGAACCCGGGCGCGGCTCGACGTTCACGCTGTATCTGCCGCTGTACCCGAGCGAGCTGCCGCCGCAGGGTTACCAGCAGCTGCCCGCGCTGGCCGCCGGGGAACTGATCGCGTCGTCGGCCGAGCCGTCGTCGGAGCTGTCCGGCGTGGAGATCGAGACGCCGGCCGAGGTGAAGTCGTACCGGGAGACGCAGAACGGGCCCGCCGCGCTGTTCAGGCGCCGGCGCCGGGCCGTGGCCGCCCAGGCGGAGCAGCAGGCCGCGCTGCAGGCGGCACAGCAGAAGCAGTGGCCTGCCGCGGAGCAGAGCGCGGCGCCGCAGTCGCGCAGTGGCATCCGGTTCGGCGGGCACAAGGTGCTGATCGTCGACGACGACATCCGCAACGTGTTCGCGCTGACCAGCGTCCTGGAGCAGCACGGCCTGTCGGTGCTGTACGCGGAGAACGGCCGGGAGGGCATCGAGGTCCTGGAGCAGCACGACGACGTCGCGGTCGTCCTGATGGACATCATGATGCCCGAGATGGACGGTTACGCGACGACGACGGCGATCCGCCGGATGCCGCAGTTCGCCGGGCTGCCGATCATCGCGCTCACCGCGAAGGCGATGAAGGGCGACCGGGAGAAGGCGATCGAGTCGGGTGCGTCCGACTACGTCACCAAGCCGGTGGACCCCGATCACCTGCTGACGGTGATGGAACAGTGGATGCGGGGGGAATGATCCGGCACGGGGTTCAGTCGAACGCGTCGGCGACCTAGGGTGTTCACGGAATTGCCGATTCTGCCTGTGTCGAGGCCGTGCACCCGTGCAGCGGCCCGGGATCCGGGGAACCTACGGAACTTTCGCCACGTTCCCGATGTGTGCACAGTGACATCGCGGTGACAGGGTGTGGTGACAGGCGGGGTGCGGCTACGATGACCGGCACGAGGATGGGCGGCGCACGGGAGTCGCCCCATGGGGCGGAGCCCGGTGGACTGCCGGGGCGAGGAGGGCGGGCCATGGTGCAGAAGGCCAAGATCCTCCTGGTCGATGACCGGCCGGAGAATCTGCTGGCGCTGGAGGCGATCCTCTCTGCGCTCGATCAGACACTGGTACGGGCATCGTCCGGGGAGGAAGCGCTCAAAGCACTGCTCACGGATGATTTCGCGGTTATTCTGCTGGACGTCCAGATGCCGGGCATGGACGGTTTCGAGACGGCGGCGCACATCAAGCGGCGGGAGCGGACCCGGGACATCCCGATCATCTTCCTCACCGCGATCAACCACGGGCCCCACCACACCTTCCGCGGCTACGCGGCGGGAGCGGTGGACTACATCTCCAAACCGTTCGACCCGTGGGTGCTGCGCGCGAAGGTCTCCGTCTTCGTCGAGCTCTACATGAAGAACTGCCAGCTGCGGGAACAGGCCGCTCTGCTGCGGCTCCAGTTGGACAGCAGCGACGGCAAGACGGCCGGTGACGCGGACAAAGAGTCGGCCGGGGTGGTGCTCGCCGAGCTGTCGGCGCGGCTCGCCGCCGTCGAGGAGCAGGCCGAGGCGCTGTCCAAGCAGCTCAACGACGAGTCCACGGACGCGGGAGCGGTGGCCACGGCGGCACATCTGGAGCGCAAACTCACCGCGCTCAGGCGGGCCCTGGACGCCCTGGAGCCGGGCACGGGCGGCACGCCGCCGATGTCGCAGAGCTAGGAGCCGTGAGGGTCCGCCGACGCGGCGGCGCGTGGAGCGCCGGGCTTCGTGACCCGCGAACGGGACGCCTGAGCATCTTTCTCGGCCATGAATTGACGTCAGTTTCCGGCCTGCGTAAGGACGACACGAACGGGTGATGCGGTAGCCACACGTGTCGGTCGAGGTCTCCACCGGTAACCTCACACCCATGGCCTCACGTCCCTCCGCAGCCAAGAAGCCGCCCGCGAAGAAGGCGGCCGCTTCGGCGAAGGCCCCGGCGAAGAAGGCCGCCGCCAGGAAAACCCCCGCGAGGAAGGCGCCGGCCAAGCCCGTCAAGAAGGTCGTGACCAAGCCGGCGCCCAGCCCCACCGGCGGCGTCTACCGCCTGGCGCGCGCTCTCTGGCTCGGTGTCGCGCACGCCGTGGGCGCCGTGTTCCGCGGCATAGGGCAGGGCGCCCGCGGCCTCGACCCCGCGCACCGCAAGGACGGCGTCGCCCTGCTGCTGCTCGCCCTCGCACTGATCGTCGCCGCGGGCACCTGGGCCGACTTGAAGGGCCCCGTCGGCGACCTGGTCGAGATCCTGGTGACCGGCGCCTTCGGCCGGCTCGACCTGCTCGTGCCGGTCCTGTTCGCGGTCATGGGCGTCCGCTTCATCCGCCACCCCGAGAAGCCCGACGCCAACGGCCGCATCGTGATCGGCCTGTCCGCGCTCGTCGTCGGAGTGCTCGGCCAGGTGCACATCGCGTGCGGCTCACCGGCCCGGGGCGACGGCATGCAGGCCATACGGGACGCAGGCGGCCTCATCGGCTGGGGCTCGGCGACTCCGCTGACGTACACCATGACCGAGGTGCTGGCCGTACCGCTGCTCACACTGTTGACGATCTTCGGGCTGCTGGTCGTCACGGCCACTCCGGTCAACGCCATCCCGCAGCGGCTGCGGCTGCTCGGCATCAGGCTCGGGCTGGTGAGCGACCCCACGGCGGACGGCCGTACCGAGGATGACGAGCGGTACGACGAGCAGTGGCGCGAGGAACTCCCCGCGCGCCGCCCCCGCCGGCGCGGAGCCGCGCCCGCCGAGGCGCACGACCCCGACGACGCCGGACAGGAGGCGCTCTCCCGGCGTAGTGGCCGGCCCCGCCGCTCCGCCGTGCCGCAGCCCGGCACGGGACCACAGCCGGACGCCGTGGACATCGCGGCAGCGGCAGCGGCCGCGCTCGACGGCGCCGTGCTGCACGGGATGCCGCCGTCGCCGATCGTCGCCGACCTCACCCACGGCGTCAGTGTCGGCGACCGCGCGTCGACCACCTCCACGCCCGTGCCGGTGGCCCGCCCCCAGCAGGAGCGGGCCCCTCACAGCGGCGAGGGCGGCACGGCGGACACGGGCGACGTCCCCGACCTCACCAGGACGGCGCCCTCCGAGCCGCGCGACCTGCCGCCGCGTGCCGAGCAGCTCCAGCTGTCCGGGGACATCACCTACGCCCTGCCGTCCCTCGACCTCCTTACGCGCGGGGGCCCCGGCAAGTCCCGCAGCGCCGCCAACGACGCCGTGGTCGCCTCGCTCACCAACGTCTTCACCGAGTTCAAGGTCGACGCCGCCGTCACCGGCTTCACCCGCGGCCCGACGGTCACGCGCTACGAGGTCGAGCTCGGCCCCGCCGTGAAGGTCGAGCGGATCACGGCGCTCACCAAGAACATCGCGTACGCCGTCGCCAGCCCGGACGTGCGGATCATCAGCCCGATTCCCGGCAAGTCCGCGGTCGGCATCGAGATCCCGAACACCGACCGCGAGATGGTCAACCTCGGCGACGTCCTGCGGCTCGCGGCGGCCGCCGAGGACGACCATCCGATGCTGGTCGCGCTGGGCAAGGACGTCGAGGGCGGCTACGTGATGGCGAACATCGCGAAGATGCCGCACATCCTCGTCGCCGGCGCCACCGGCTCCGGCAAGTCGTCCTGCATCAACTGTCTGATCACCTCGGTCATGATGCGGGCGACCCCGGAGGACGTCCGCATGGTGCTGGTGGACCCCAAGCGCGTGGAGCTCACCGCGTACGAGGGCATTCCGCACCTGATCACGCCGATCATCACCAACCCGAAGCGGGCCGCCGAGGCACTCCAGTGGGTCGTCCGCGAGATGGACCTGCGCTACGACGACCTAGCTGCCTACGGCTACCGGCACATCGACGACTTCAACGCGGCCGTACGCAGCGGCAAGGCGAAGACACCCGAGGGCAGCGAGCGCGAGCTGCAGCCCTACCCGTACCTGCTGGTCATCGTGGACGAGCTCGCCGACCTGATGATGGTCGCGCCGCGGGACGTCGAGGACGCCATCGTGCGCATCACCCAGCTCGCCCGCGCCGCCGGCATCCACCTGGTGCTGGCCACGCAGCGCCCGTCCGTCGACGTCGTCACCGGTCTGATCAAGGCGAACGTCCCGTCGCGGCTGGCGTTCGCCACGTCCTCGCTCGCCGACTCCCGCGTCATCCTCGACCAGCCCGGCGCCGAGAAGCTGATCGGCAAGGGCGACGGACTCTTCCTGCCGATGGGGGCGAACAAGCCGACCCGGATGCAGGGCGCGTTCGTGACCGAGGAGGAGGTCGCGGTCGTCGTCCAGCACTGCAAGGACCAGATGGCGCCCGTCTTCCGGGACGACGTCGTCGTCGGCAGCAAGCAGAAGAAGGAGATCGACGAGGACATCGGCGACGACCTCGACCTGCTGTGCCAGGCCGCTGAGCTGGTCGTTTCCACCCAGTTCGGCTCGACGTCGATGCTCCAGCGCAAGCTGCGCGTCGGCTTCGCGAAGGCCGGCCGGCTGATGGACCTCATGGAGTCGCGCAACGTCGTCGGACCGAGCGAGGGCTCGAAGGCACGTGACGTTCTTGTGAAGCCTGACGAGCTGGATGGCGTGATCGCGCTGATCCGTGGGGAGGCTGAAGGGTAGGGAGCGGTACACGGTGATCGCCGTACACGCTGTACGGCAATCGGGTGTTCGATCGTGACTCATCCGTAAGGGATCATTGGGCAACCGTTTCCCTTTGGCGTACGTCAAGTTGAGGGAAGCGAAAGCGACCTGCCGCGTCATCGGGATGTCGGGCCATTCCGATGGCGTACAAAGTCCGACCGCCCGGTTGCCCCACCCTTTTGCACCCCCCCTAGACTGAACCCCCAGCACAGGCGGCCACACGCTCGAAAGGCGCCCCCGTGTCCAACGGCAACTCCCCTGAAGACGAGCGTCCGTTCGAAGACGTTTCCGAGGAAGCCCGCCCCTCCATCGGCCGTGCCCTGCAGCAGGCACGTATCGCGGCCGGGCTGACCGTCGACGACGTCAGTACCGCCACCCGCGTCCGCCTGCCCATCGTCCATGCCATCGAGGCCGACGACTTCGCGCCCTGCGGCGGCGACGTCTACGCCCGCGGCCACATCCGGACCCTGGCCAGGGCCGTCAGCCTCGACCCCGTGCCGCTGCTCGAGCAGTACGACGACGACCACGGCGGCCGTCCCGCCCCCACTCCGGCCGCACCCATGTTCGAGGCGGAACGCATCCGTCCCGAGCGGCGCGGGCCGAACTGGACCGCGGCCATGGTCGCCGCGATCGTCGTCGTGATCGGCTTCGTCGGTTTCACGCTGGTCAAGGGCGAGGACGACGGTTCCACGTCCCAGGTCGCGGACGGCGCCACGCCGTCCGCGGGCAAGACCACCTCGCCCACACCCACCGACACCAAGCCCGTCGACCCCAAGCCGGAACCGTCCGACAGCGCCATCGCCGCCGCGCCCCAGGACAAGGTGACCGTCCAGGTCAGCGCCACCGACGGCCGCAGCTGGATCTCGGCCAAGGACCACAACGGCCGGCTGCTGTTCGACGGACTCCTCAAGCAGGGCCAGTCCAAGACGTTCCAGGACAACTCCAAGATCCGGCTCGTTCTCGGCGACGCAGGCGCGATCCAGCTGTACGTGAACGGCAAGAAGATCAACGACGACTTCCGGCCGGGCGCCGTCGAGCGGCTCACCTACACCAAGGGCGACCCCGTAGTCGGCTAGGGACTCGCGGGAATCCAGCGGGGAATTCAGCAAGGGGAAGCGACCTTCACGGGGCGGGCCGGGATCGGCCCGCCCCGTCGACGTGGGGTGTCGGCGGGACGAAGTAGTCTTGAGCCCATGCCTGAACGCCGTACCGTCGCACTCGTCACCCTTGGCTGCGCCCGTAACGAGGTGGACTCGGAGGAGCTCGCAGGCCGCTTGGAGGCGGACGGCTGGCAGCTCGTCGAGGACGCCGAGGAAGCGGACGTCGCCGTCGTCAACACCTGCGGATTCGTCGAGGCCGCCAAGAAGGACTCCGTCGACGCCCTCCTCGAGGCCAACGACCTGAAGGGCCACGGCCGCACGCAGGCCGTCGTCGCCGTGGGCTGCATGGCCGAGCGGTACGGCAAGGAGCTCGCCGAGGCCCTCCCGGAGGCCGACGGCGTCCTCGGCTTCGACGACTACGCGGACATCTCCGACCGTCTGCAGACCATCCTGAACGGTGGCATCCACGCCGCGCACACCCCCCGCGACCGGCGCAAACTGCTGCCGGTCTCCCCGGCCGAGCGGCAGGCGGCCACCGATGTCGCGCTGCCGGGACACGGCGCGCCCACCGACCTGCCGGAGGGCCTCGCGCCGCAGTCCGGCCCCCGCGCGCCCCTGCGCCGCCGGCTGGACGGCTCCCCGGTCGCCTCCGTGAAGCTCGCCTCCGGATGCGACCGGCGCTGCTCCTTCTGCGCCATCCCGTCCTTCCGCGGCTCGTTCATCTCGCGCCGCCCGAGCGACGTACTGAACGAGACGCGGTGGCTGGCCGAGCAGGGCGTCAAGGAGATCATGCTGGTCTCCGAGAACAACACCTCCTACGGCAAGGACCTCGGCGACATCCGCCTGCTGGAGTCCCTGCTGCCCGAGCTCGCCGAGGTCGACGGCATCGAGCGGGTGCGGGTCAGCTACCTCCAGCCCGCCGAGATGCGGCCCGGCCTCATCGACGTGCTCACCTCGACACCGAAGGTCGCCCCGTACTTCGACCTGTCGTTCCAGCACTCCGCGCCCGACGTGCTGCGCGCGATGCGCCGCTTCGGCGACACCGACCGCTTCCTCGAACTGCTCGACACCATTCGCGGCAAGGCACCCCAGGCCGGCGTGCGCTCCAACTTCATCGTGGGCTTCCCCGGCGAGTCCGAGGCCGATTTCGCCGAGCTGGAGCGGTTCCTGACCCACGCGCGCCTCGACGCCATCGGTGTCTTCGGCTACTCCGACGAGGAGGGCACCGAGGCCGCGACGTACGAGAACAAGCTCGACGAGGACATCGTCGCCGAGCGACTGGCCCGGGTGGCCCGGCTCGCCGAGGAACTCGTCTCGCAGCGCGCCGAGGAACGGCTCGGCGAGACCCTGAACGTGCTGGTCGAGTCGGTGGACGAGACCGAGGGCGTGTACGGCCGCGCCGCGCACCAGGCACCCGAGACCGACGGCCAGGTGCTGCTCACGAGCGGCGACGGCCTGAGCGTGGGCCGTATGGTCGAGGCGAAGGTGGTCGGTACGGAGGGTGTCGACCTGGTGGCCGAGCCGCTGCAGGGGTTGCTCGCGTGTGGTGAGGAGGCGGGCACATGACGGGAGTACCGGCGTCCGCGGCGGGAGGCGCCTCCGGCGCGCGCAGGGCCGCGAGGAACGCGGCCGCGCGTGAGGGGTCCGGTGCCGCCGGGGGAGGCGCCGCCGCCGAGAGCGGTGGGGTGCAGCCCCCGCGCGGCGGGAAGCTGGCCGCCGCGGCCGTCAACCAGGCCAGCGTCTGGAACATCGCGAACCTGCTGACCATGCTCCGGCTGATCCTCGTACCGGGTTTCGTCGCGCTGATGCTCGCCGACGGCGGTTACGACCCGGCGTGGCGGTCGCTCGCCTGGGCGGCCTTCGCCGTCGCCATGATCACCGATCTGTTCGACGGTCACCTGGCGCGCGCCTACGACCTCGTCACGGACTTCGGGAAGATCGCCGACCCCATCGCCGACAAGGCGATCATGGGTGCGGCGCTGATCTGTCTGTCGGCGCTCGGAGATCTGCCCTGGTGGGTGACCGGCGTCATCCTCGGCCGGGAACTCGGCATCACACTGATGCGTTTTCTGGTCATTCGTTACGGCATCATCCCGGCGAGCCGTGGCGGCAAGCTGAAGACGCTGACCCAGGGTGTGGCCGTCGGCATGTACGTGCTGGCGCTGACCGGATGGCTCGCCACGCTGCGGTTCTGGGTGATGGCGGCGGCGGTCGTGCTGACCGTCGTGACCGGGCTCGACTATGTGAGACAGGCCATCGTGCTGCGGCGGCAGGGAATCGCGGAGCGCACGGCGGCGTTGGAGGAGAAGCAGGCGTGAGTTCCCCGGCCGCTCAAGCGGTGCGATTACTGACGGTGAAGGGTGAGACGCTCGCTGTCGCCGAGTCGCTCACGGGTGGACTGGTCGCCGCGGAGATCACCTCGATCCCCGGCGCGTCCAGGGTCTTTCGCGGTTCGGTGACGGCCTACGCCACCGAACTGAAACAGGAACTGCTCGGCGTCGACCCCGGCCTGCTGTCGTCCCACGGTGCGGTGGACGCGCGGGTGGCGGCCCAGATGGCGGCCGGAGTGCGCGTGGCGCTCGGCACCGACTGGGGCATCGCCACCACCGGTGTCGCCGGCCCCGATCCCCAGGACGGCCAACCCGTCGGCACGGTCTTCGTGGCGGTCGACGGGCCACTCGGTGGAGGTTCGGGCACCGCCGGAGGCGGGAAAGTAACCTCCCTGCGGTTGAACGGCGATCGCGCGGAAATTCGTAGGGAGACTGTACGGAGCGTGCTCGAACTCCTCGTCGGGGAGCTTGCGAGCGAACAGACCGGGAATGAACGGCCACAGGATACGGAACGGAACGGGGGGTTTTGATGTTTGCAGCCCTGAGTGAACACGACATCGCTCCCCGCACGGCCGCGGCGCGAGGCGGTACGGTGGGGCGAGAAGGATGCGGCTACGCGGTCCGAGGAGGGAGCCACCGATGATTCTGCTCCGTCGCCTGCTGGGTGACGTGCTGCGTCGGCAGCGCCAGCGCCAGGGCCGTACTCTGCGCGAAGTCTCCTCGTCCGCCCGAGTCTCACTCGGCTATCTCTCCGAGGTGGAGCGGGGGCAGAAGGAGGCTTCCTCCGAGCTGCTGTCCGCCATCTGCGACGCGCTGGACGTACGGATGTCCGAGCTCATGCGGGAAGTGAGCGACGAGCTCGCCCTCGCCGAGCTGGCCCAGTCTGCTGCGGCCACCCCCAGCGAGGCCGTGCCCAGGCCGGTCCGTCCGATGCTGGGCTCCGTGTCGGTGACCGGTGTGCCGCCGGAACGTGTCACCATCAAGGCACCCAGCGAAGCCGTCGACGTCGTCGCGGCGTGAGCTGCCGCCGCCCGCAGTCGGCGTAGTCGGCCGCAGGCGGGACAGAACTCGGGGCCCCGGCCGGGGTTTCTCCGAAGCGAGCGTGATCCGAGTGGGTTGCGCGGCCCGGAGGGGTACGGTCGGGGTTTTTCGTATGCCCGGTGCCCGTGTGCCCTGATTACTGCGGGCCGTGGTCGTCGTGTACCCGCGTGAGCGTGCCGCGCTGTTCCATTTCTCCCGTTTGCCGGTATCGGTGGTGGCGGTCATGGTGGAGGGAACATCACGGGGGCGAGTCGACGGAGGTACGGATGTACGTCGTGAAGAGCCCGTTGTCCGACGCGGACCTGAAGACCGTGTCCGAGGCGCTCCAGGGCGGCCTCGTGGACCTGGTGGATCTCGGCCTGGTGGCGAAGCAGATCCACTGGAACGTTGTCGGACCGCGCTTCCGTTCCGTGCATCTCCAACTCGACGAGGTCGTGGACCTCGCCCGTACGCACTCCGACACCGTCGCCGAGCGGGCCGCCGCGCTGGGCGTGCCGCCGGACGGACGGGCGGCCACCGTGGCCGTCGGCAGCGGCATCGGCGTCACACCGGAGGGCTGGGTCGACGACACGGCCGCCGTGCGGGCGGTCGTGGAAGCGCTGACGGCGGTGATCGAGCGGATGCGGGCGCGGATCGACGCGACCGCCGAACCGGACCCGGTCAGCCAGGACATCTTCATCCAGATCACGGCCGACCTGGAGAAGCAGCGCTGGATGTTCCAGGCCGAGAACGGGTGACCGTGGCGGCAGCCGGGCGTGCGGTGCCCCCGGTGTCCCGGGGGTGCGCGGTGCGCTCATGTGCCCTCGGTGCGCCCTTCCGGCAGGCTGCGGCGCCGCCCTAGCGTCAGGCGGTGGGGCGCGTGGAGCGTCGGGCTGGAGGTGGCTGCCATGGCGGGGCGGACGGTGCGTGTGGGGGCCGTACTCGGTGCCGGTGCGCTGTGGTGGTGGGCCGTACTGCGGCTTGCGGTGGCGCCCGACGCGGGGGTGCTGGAGGCCGCGGTCACGACGGGCGGCTGGGGGCTGAGCCTGCTGCCGGTGCACTGTGTGCCGAAGGGGGAGGCTGCGGGGGCGCTGGGGGCGGGGCGGTGGCGTGCCGCGTGGAGCGGGGGTGCGTCCGGTCCGGGGGGTTCGGGTCGGTCGGGTTGTTCCGGGGGTGGTGTCGAGCCCGGGGGTGGGATCTGAGGTCGGCGACAGGGCCGGGTCGATCGGACCCGCTCGGCGTGCGGAGGATGTCGTCAGCGGGGTGGGCGGGTGCGCAGGGCCGAGGGTGTCGTGGGGCGCGGGGTCGGGCCGGTCTGGCAGGTGGGGCACCAGTAGGCGGGCCGCTCGCGTGAGCCGTCGCCCTGGTCGGCCACGCGGATCGGCGTACGGCAGCGCAGACAGGGCCGGGGTGCCCGGCCGTACACGAACAGGTCCTGGCCGCGGAGGCCCGTCGTCACACGGACCGGACGGTCGCGGTTCACCTCCAGGAGCCGTTTCGCGAGCTCCGGCAGCTTCGCCGCTCGCTCGGCGGGCAGGTCGCCGACGGGGAGCCACGGGGTGACGCCGAGCAGGAAGCAGAGCTCGCTCTTGTAGACGTTGCCGATGCCGGCGAGATTGCGCTGGTCGAGCAGGGCCTCGCCGAGGGGCCGGGCCGGGTTCCGCAGGAGGTTGGCCAGGGCCAGCTCGGCGTCCCAGTCGGGGCCCAGCAGGTCCGGGCCGAGATGGCCCACGGCGCGGTGCTCGTCGGTGGTGCGCAGCAGTTCGAGGACGGGAAGGCGGTAACCGACGGCCGTCTTGTCGGCGGTGCCCAGGATCGCCCGGATCTGGTGCGACGGCCCGCCGCTCCAGCGCTCCCCGGGGGCGAACACCTTCCACGAACCGTCCATCCTCAGGTGCGAGTGCAGCGTGATGCCGCCCTCCATGCGAGTGAGGAGGTGCTTGCCGCGCGGCGTGACGTCCAGGACGGTACGGCCCGTGAGATCCGCCGTCGCGAACCTGGGCACGCGCAGGTCACTACGGATCAGCATTTTGCCCGCGAGCGCGATGTGCAGCCGTCTCGCGGCCTGCCAGACCGTGTCACCTTCGGGCATGGGTCAAGGGTGACATGAGGGGTCGGAAGGGGTCGGTCATGCCCGTAGCCGCAGGCCGCGGGGGGTGGCGATGAAGCCCGCCGCTTCGAGCAGGGTGCCGAACGAGGACGTCAGGGCGGGTGCGCCGTTGATCCGCTCCACCGTGACCGTACCGAGGGACCCCGCGCGGGCCGCGGCGGCCAGGACCTCAGCCGCGACCCGCAGCCGGGGGTCGTCGGTGACGTCGCCGTCGGGGGTGTCGGGCCAGGCCAGCAGGGTCTTGCCGCCGCGTTCCATGTAGAGCGTCAGCTCACCGTCGACCACGGTGACCAGCGCGCCCGCCTTGCGTCCCGGCTTGTGACCTGCGCCGGTCGGTGGTTCGGGCCAGGAGAGCGCCGCGCCGTACGCGTTCGCCGGATCGGCGGCGGCGAGGACGACGGCGCGGGTGGCGCCACCGGCGCGGGTACGGCGGAAGCCGGGGTCGGCGCCGTAGGGGAGGCCGGCCGGGCTCGAGCCGTACCCGTCACCGGCCGTGCCCGCGCCGTATGGCCCGCTGCCCCAGCCCGGGCCGGGGCCGTACGGCCGGCCGGTGCCGCCGCCTCGGGGGCCTCCCGCGCCCGGCACGTCGAACTCCCGGGGGGAGACGTAGTCCCCCGGGGCGGGTGGGAAGTCCGGAAAGTCGAAGCCGCCGGACGGGGGGAAGGGGCCGGCGGGGTCGGAGGCGCCGGTCGGGGGACCGGAAGCCGGGCCACGACCGGCACGGTCGCCGCCGTGGTCGTCGTGGACGGGTCGGTCGGCCTGTCCGCTGCGGCCGTCGGCGGGCCCGAACGGGGCGGTCGGGCCCGTCTCACCGCGTTCGCGGGCGTTCGCGACCGCGCGCAGCCGGTCCACGGCGCCGTCCATGGCGAACTGTGCGGCGCCGAGGCCCTCCACCACATAGCCGCGGCGGGCCTGGCCACTGTCCTCGAAGGCGGACAGGACGCGGTACGTCGCGGAAAAGCCGCCCTCGACTCCTTCCGCCGCCACGGCGCCGCGTGTCACCACGCCGTGCCGGTCGAGGAGGGTGCGGGCGAGTGCGTGGGCGCGCACGGTGGGGTCGGGCTCGCGGTCCGGCAGCAGGGACCACCGGCCGGCGACGGTCGGCGGGCCGCTGCGGGACGCGGGCCGGGCGGCTGACGTCAGGGAGCCGTAACGGCCGCGTGGCGCGGCGCGCTTGGCGCGGTGAGCCGTGGAACCGGCGGTGCGGCCCGAGCCCAGCAGGGAGCGCAGCGGGGCGAGCGTGTCGTTCGTGAGCCGTCCCGACCAGGCCAGGTCCCAGAGCGCGTCGGCCAGTTGGGGGTCGGTGGTGCCGGGGTGGGTGGTGGCGCGGACCTGCTCGGCGATCTGGCGGAAGAACAGGCCGTAGCCGCCGGACAGTGTGTCCAGGAGGGACTGGTGAAGCGCCGTCAGCTCCAGCGGGTGTGGCGGCGGGAGAAGCAGGGGTGCCGCGTCCGCCAGGTAGAGGGAGATCCAGCCGTCCTTGCCGGGCAGGGCGCCCGCTCCGGCCCACACCAGCTCTCCGGCGGCGGTGAGTTCGTCGAGCATCGCGGGGGTGTAGTTCGCCACGCGGGACGGAAGGACCAGCTTCTCCAGGGCCGAGGCCGGCACGGACGCGCCCTGCAACTGCTCGACGGCACGCACCAGTCCGTCGACGCCGCGCAGGGTGTGGCCCTTGCCGATGTGCTGCCACTGGGGAAGGAACTGGGCGAGCGCCGGCGGCGGTACCGGTTCCAGCTCGTGCCGCAGGGCGGCCAGCGAACGACGGCGCAGGCGGCGCAGCACGGCCGCGTCGCACCACTCCTGTCCGATGCCCGCCGGATGGAACTCGCCCTGGACGACCCGGCCCGCCGCGGAGAGGCGTTGCAGCGCGCCCTCGGTGACGGCCACGCCCAGGCCGAAACGGGACGCCGCCGTGGCCGACGTGAACGGGCCGTGGGTGCGGGCGAAACGCGCGAGGAGGTCGCCGAGCGGGTCCTTGACCGGTTCCGTGAACGCCTCGGGCACACCGACCGGCAGGGCCGTGCCGAGCGCGTCGCGCAGTCGGCCCGCGTCCTCGATCGCCGCCCAGTGCTCCGCGCCCGCGATCCGCACGCGGATCGCGCGGCGGGCGGACGCCAGCTGCCGCGCCCACTGCGGGTCGGCCCCGCGCGCGGCGAGGTCGGCATCGGTGAGCGGGCCCAGCATCCGCAGCAGGTCGGCGACGCCTTCGACGTCCTTGATCCGGCGGTCGTCGGTGAGCCACTGCAGCTCGCGCTCCAGCTCGGTGAGCACCTCGGCGTCGAGCAGTTCGCGCAGCTCCGCCCGGCCCAGCAGCTCGGCCAGCAGCCGCGAGTCCAGCGACAGGGCGGCGGCACGGCGCTCGGCGAGCGGTGAGTCGCCCTCGTACAGGAACTGGGCGACGTAACCGAACAGGAGCGAACGGGCGAACGGGGACGGCTCGGGGGTGGTGACCTCCACGAGCCGCACCTTGCGGGCCTCCAGGTCGCCCATCAGCTCCACGAGTCCGGGGACGTCGAAGACGTCCTGGAGGCATTCGCGGACCGCCTCGAGGACGATCGGGAAGGAGCCGAACTCGCCGGCCACCTCGAGGAGCTGGGAGGCGCGCTGACGTTGCTGCCACAGTGGCGTGCGCCTGCCCGGGCTGCGGCGCGGCAGCAGCAGCGCGCGGGCGGCGCACTCGCGGAAGCGGGCCGCGAAGAGGGCCGAGCCGCCCACCTGGTCGGTGACGACCTGGTCGACCTCGCCCTTGTCGAAGACGACGTCGGCCGCGCCCACGGGTGCCTGCTCGGCGTCGTACTCCCGGCCCGGACCGAGGGACTCCTGGTCGAGCAGGTCCAGGCCCATCAGGTCCGCGTCGGGCAGGCGCAGCACGATGCCGTCGTCGGCGTGCATGACCTGCGCGTCCATGCCGTACCGCTCGGAAAGTCTGGCGCCGAGCGCGAGCGCCCACGGGGCGTGCACCTGGGCGCCGAACGGGGAGTGCACGACCACCCTCCAGTCGCCCAGTTCGTCGCGGAAGCGCTCGACGACGATCGTGCGGTCGTCCGGGATGTGCCCGCAGGCCTCGCGCTGCTCCTGCAGGTACGACAGGACGTTGTCGGCGGCCCAGGCGTCCAGCCCGGCGGCCAGCAGGCGCGGCCGGGCGCCCTCCTTGGGCAGCGAGCCCACCTCGCGCAGGAACGCCCCCAGGGCGCGGCCCAGCTCCAGCGGGCGGCCCAGCTGGTCGCCCTTCCAGAACGGCAGCCGGCCCGGCACGCCCGGCGCCGGGGACACCAGGACGCGGTCGCGCGTGATGTCCTCGATGCGCCACGAGCTGGTGCCGAGCGTGAACACGTCCCCGACCCGGGACTCGTACACCATCTCCTCGTCCAGCTCGCCGACCCGGCCGCCGCCCTTCTTCGGGTCGGAACCCGCGAGGAACACCCCGAACAGGCCGCGGTCGGGGATCGTGCCGCCCGAGGTGACGGCGAGGCGCTGCGCGCCCGGGCGCCCGGTAACCGTGCCGGCCACGCGGTCCCACACCACGCGGGGACGCAGCTCGGCGAACGCGTCCGACGGATACCGCCCGGCCAGCATGTCCAGGACGGCCGTGAACGCCGACTCCGGGAGGGAGGCGAACGGCGCGGCGCGGCGGACCGTGGCGAGCAGGTCGTCCACCTGCCAGGTGTCCAGGGCGGTCATCGCGACGAGCTGCTGGGCCAGCACGTCCAGCGGGTTGGCCGGGACCCTCAAGGACTCGATGGCGCCGGTACGCATCCGCTCGGTGACCACGGCCGCCTGCACGAGGTCGCCGCGGTACTTCGGGAAGACCACGCCCGTGGAGACCGCGCCGACCTGGTGCCCCGCGCGGCCCACGCGCTGCAGGCCGGAGGCGACGGACGGCGGGGACTCGACCTGGACGACCAGGTCGACGGCGCCCATGTCGATGCCCAGCTCCAGGCTGGACGTGGCGACCACCGCCGGGAGCCGGCCCGCCTTGAGGTCCTCCTCCACGAGCGCGCGCTGCTCCTTGGAGACCGAGCCGTGGTGCGCGCGGGCGATGACCGGGGGTGCGCCCTGTGCGGCGCCGGAACCGCCCATCAGCTCCGCGGGGGCGTGCTGTTCGTCCAGGGTCTCGCCGGTGGCACGCTCGTACGCGATCTCGTTCAGCCGGTTGCACAGGCGCTCCGCGAGGCGGCGGGAGTTCGCGAACACGATGGTCGAGCGGTGGGACTGGACCAGGTCGGTGATGCGCTCCTCGACGTGCGGCCAGATCGACGGGCGTTCCTGGCCCTCGGAGCCGTCGGCGACCGGGGAGCCCCCCAGCTCGCCGAGGTCCTCCACCGGGACGACCACGGACAGGTCGAACTCCTTGCCCGACTCCGGCTGGACGATCTCCGCCTTGCGGCGCGGGGACAGGAACCGGGCGATCTCGTCCACCGGGCGGACCGTCGCGGACAGGCCGATGCGACGGGCCGGCTTCGGCAGGAGCTCGTCCAGCCGCTCCAGGGACAGCGCGAGGTGCGCGCCGCGCTTGGTGCCCGCGACCGCGTGCACCTCGTCCAGGATCACCGTCTCGATGCCCGTCAGCGCTTCGCGTGT
This sequence comes from Streptomyces sp. NPDC005925, assembly GCF_040638805.1. NCBI lineage: Bacteria > Bacillati > Actinomycetota > Actinomycetes > Kitasatosporales > Streptomycetaceae > Streptomyces > Streptomyces sp. NPDC005925. The sequence goes on from NZ_JBEXVL010000018.1 coordinate 24,772, forward strand.
GGCGGAGGTCAGCATCAGGAACAGCGATTCCGGCGTCGTGATCAGGATGTCCGGCGGGCGCGTGGACAGGGCGCGGCGCTCCGCGGCCGGGGTGTCGCCCGAGCGGATGCCGACCTTCACCTCGGGCTCGGGCAGGCCCAGCCGCACCGACTCCTGGCGGATGCCGGTCAGCGGGCTGCGGAGGTTGCGCTCGACGTCGACGGCCAGGGCCTTGAGCGGAGAGACGTACAGCACGCGGCAGCGCTTCCTGGGGTCGGCAGGGGGCGGGGCCGACGCCAGGTCGTCCAGGGCGGCGAGGAACGCGGCCAGCGTCTTGCCGGAGCCGGTCGGGGCGACGACCAGCACGTCCGAGCCCTCACGGATGGCTCGCCACGCGCCCTCCTGGGCGGCGGTGGGCGCGGAGAAGGCACCCGAGAACCAGCCGCGGGTCGCGGGGGAGAAGCCGTCCAGGGCTCGGCGTGCGGAACTGACCATGCGTCCATCGTGCACCCGACCACTGACAATGGGTGTGAGCTGCGGGAACGGTGTCGCGAGCAGCTTCGCGCACCTGTGGTGAGTGGTTCTGCGGTTGGCCGGGCGGGCTGATCGTCACGGCGCCACCGTGCCGGGGCGAGGGCCGCCGGGGCCGCCGGGGCGCCCGCGGTGGGCCGCCGCGCACCTGGCCGACCGACGCGCGGGTCCGTCGCGCGCGACCGAGGACCGACGCCGGGACGACGTCCGCGGAGCCTCGCCGTCGGGTTCACCGACCGGCCGCAGCCGGACCCGTACGCCCCCCGGTGTCGGCGTGCCCCGGGCGTCGACCGGCGGGAACGCGGAAGACGCGCGGCGGCGGCTCCGCGTACCGTCCGACGCGTGGCAGAACAGACAGCAGTAACGGACATGAGTGAAGAAGGCGGCGGGAAGCCGGACGGGGCCGTCGTGCGGGACGCCCTCGGCGTCGGGATTGCCGTCGGCCTGTCCGGGTTCGCCTTCGGCGTGACCTCGGCCGGCGGCGGGCTCTCGCTGTGGCAGACCTGCGCGCTCAGCCTGCTCGTGTTCACCGGCGCCTCCCAGTTCGCGCTGGTGGGGGCGCTGGCGGCCGGCGGCAGCCCGTTCACGGCGGCAGCGGGGGCGTTCTTCCTGGGGGTGCGCAACGCCTTCTACGGGCTGCGCCTGTCGCAGGTGCTCGCCCTCCCGCGCGCGGTGCGGCCGTTCGCCGCCCAGTGGATCATCGACGAGACCACCGCCGTCTCGCTGGCCCAGCCGACCCGCCGCGGCGCCCGGGTCGGGTTCGCGGTGACCGGGCTCAGCCTGTACATCCTGTGGAACCTGACCACGGTCCTCGGTGCGCTGGGCGCCGAAGCCATCGGTGACACGGACGCGTGGGGACTGGACGCCGCCGGACCCGCCGTCTTCCTGGCGCTGCTCGCGCCGATGCTGAGCAGCGGGACCGAGCGGGCCGTCGCCGCACTCGCCGTCCTGCTGGGACTCGGCCTGCTGCCCCTGCTGCCCGCCGGAGTGCCCGTCCTGGTGGCCGCGCTCGCCGCCCCGGCCGTCCTGTGGGCACACGGACGCCGCCACACGCGCGAGGACCCGCCCGGAGGAGACGGCCGCCGCCCCGCGGGTGCCGCCACGACCGCCGCACCCCGGGACCGCGACACACCCGGGCACACCCCTCGAACCCCCGACCACACGTCCACGTCCACGTCCGAGGAAGACCGTTGAACACCTGGATCGCGATCGGCGTGACCGCCCTCGGCTGCTACGCCGTCAAGCTCGCCGGACTGATGGTGCCCGCGGGCGCCCTGCAACGACCGCTCGTACGGCGGCTCGCCGCACTGCTGCCCGTCGCCCTGCTCGCCGCCCTCACCGCGCAGCAGACCTTCGCCGACGGGCGGACGCTGGTCCTGGACGCACGTGCCGCGGGCGTCGCTGCCGCCGCCGTGGCACTGGTGCTGCGCGCACCGTTTCTGGTCGTCGTCGGGGCGGCCGTGATCGTGACCGCGGGGGTGCGGGCGCTGGGCGGGTGACCTGCCCGGACGGGCGGCTGTCGTCCGGGGCGGGCCGTCGTCAGCCGACGGCGCGGCCGTACGCGCGCAGGGTGCGCAGGGCGCTCAGCGTGACCAGGGTGCGCGACTCCATGGCGGGGGCGGGTGCCCACTGGCGCCAGCGGACCGGCCAGCCGCCGTCCCGCCCCTGCTCCGCCGCCAGGAAGTCCAGGGAACGGTCCATCTCGTCGTCGGAGAACCACGCGCGCGCGAGGCTGTCCGGGGTACGCGCGTAGTCGTACGGGAAGTGATGCTCGCGCGGTGCGTAACCGGGGGCCACGGGATACGCCTCCGGACGGTCCGGGTCCAGGACTGCGAGGCGCTGCTCGCGCACCAGGCGGCCCAGGCGGTCGGCCGCCGCCTCCGCGCGCGTGCGGTCGGGCACGGAGTCCAGGAACGCGACGGCCGCCTCGACCTCGTACGGGTGGGACCTCTCCAGGGACTCGACCGCCCGCCAGCAGAAGTCCGTGGCCCGGAACAGCCAGGCGTGCCACACGTCGTTGCGGCGCAGCACCCCCACCACCGGCCCCGTGGCGAGCAGTTCACCGGGCGGGTCGTCCACGATCGGGACGAACGGCGCCGCCGGATGGCCACGCTGGCTGGGATGCACCGCCGGTAGGGCGCCGTCCGCCGTGGAGACCGACGTCAGATAGCGGCACACGCGCTCCACGCGCGGGCCGCCGCAGCGGCCCACGGCGTCCAGCACGCCCAGGGCGTGCGCGGCGTGCAGGGGCTGGCTGACGGGGCCGCGGAGATCGGGCTCCAGCGCGTGGCCGTATCCGCCGTCGGCGTTGCGGTAGGCGTCCAGCGCGGTCTCCACCGGGTCGGCCGGGCCGTCCCGGAAGTGGTACGCGAAGAGGCGCTGCTCCAGCACACGCGCGGTGAGCCAGACGAAGCGCTCGGCGCGGGCGAGCGGGGACGGCGCCGGGGGCGGCGGGGGGAGCGGGGAGGCTCCTGTTTCGGCCATGCCCTCGACCGTAGGTGCAAAGCGGCGCCGGGGAGAGGTCCCGGCGCGGGCCCACCCCCCTGGGGCTGGATACTGATGTCATGCGGTTGACGGTCTTCTGGGAGCGGATGGCGGACCACTTCGGTCCGGGCTACGCCGAAGTGTTCGCGCGCGACCACGTGATGTCGCAGCTCGGCGGGCGCACGGTGGACGAGGCGCTGGCCTCCGGCTGGGAGGCCAAGGACGTGTGGCGGGTGGTCTGCGCGGTCATGGACGTGCCGCCGGAGAAGCACTGACCCGGGGAGAGCACAGGGGGCTGTATCACCCTGTCGGCGGAGTGGGCGAGACTTGCACCGTGGCATCCATCGACGAGACCGGGCAGTCGACCCGGCACGCGCCCCCCTCCGTTCCGACGCCGCCCGGCCCGCCACCGGGGGATGCGGACGGCGCCCGCATGCCGCGCTGGCTGCCGCGCGCGATGGTCCTCGCACTCGCCCTCGTCGCCGTCTTCCAGCTGGGCAGTTGGGCCTTCCACCAGCTCACCAGCCTGCTGATCAACGTCCTCATCGCGTTCTTCCTGGCCCTCGCCGTCGAACCCGCCGTGAGCTGGATGGCCTCGCGCGGACTGCGCAGAGGACTGGCCACCGCCCTGGTCTTCCTCGCGGTGATCGTCATGGCCGCCGGCTTCGTCACCCTGCTCGGCTCCGTGCTCGCGGGCCAGCTGATCAAGATGGTCGAGGGCTTCCCCGACTACATCGACTCCCTCATCCACTGGATCAACGGGCACTTCCACACCGAGCTCCGGCGCGTGGACGTCCAGGAGGGTCTGCTGCGCTCCGACTGGCTGCGCAGCTACGTCCAGAACAGCGCCACCGGCGTCCTCGACGTGTCCGCCCAGGTCCTCGGCGGCCTCTTCCAACTGCTGACGATCACCCTGTTCTCTTTCTACTTCGCCGCCGACGGGCCCCGGCTGCGGCGCGCCCTGTGCTCCGTGCTGCCGCCCACGCGGCAGGCCGAGGTGCTGCGCGCGTGGGAGATTGCGGTCGACAAGACCGGCGGCTACCTGTACTCACGCGGCCTGATGGCCCTCGCCTCGGGCCTGGCGCACTACGTTCTGCTGGAGATCCTGGACGTGCCCTACGCGCCCGTGCTCGCCGTGTGGGTGGGCCTGGTGTCGCAGTTCATCCCCACGATCGGCACGTACCTCGCCGGCGCCCTGCCCATGCTGATCGCCTTCACGGTCGACCCCTGGTACGCGCTGTGGGTGCTGATCTTCGTCGTGCTCTACCAGCAGTTCGAGAACTACGTGCTCCAGCCGAAGCTCACCGCGAAGACCGTCGACATCCACCCGGCGGTCGCCTTCGGATCGGTCATCGCCGGGACGGCCCTCCTCGGCGCGGTCGGCGCCCTGGTCGCTATCCCCGCCGTCGCCACGCTCCAGGCGTTCCTGGGCGCGTACGTGAAGCGGTACGACGTCACCGACGACCCGCGCGTCCACGGCCACCGGAGGGGTCCCGCCCGGCCCCGGGCCCTCGCGCGCGCGTGGCGTGCATGGGCACGTCGGCCGCGCACCGCGCGGCCCGGGGGAGGCTCCGGCGACGGAGGCGCCTGACGGGCGCCGACGCCCCGGCGGGGCACGGGGGTCGCGCTTGACACGAAAATCGAACATCTATTCTTATGGAGGTTCCAGTGGAGCTCTGAATGGGCAGTTCACCCCGTTCTCGATGGAGATGTACCCGAGTTATCCACAGGCCGGACGTGCGTCGGGGCGCGTTGTCAGTGGCAGGCGTTAGCGTCTTTGACGTGAAGCGATCGACACAAGCAAATCGGGTGGAACCCATGGCAGGAACCGACCGCGAGAAGGCGCTCGACGCCGCGCTCGCACAGATTGAACGGCAATTCGGCAAGGGCGCGGTCATGCGCATGGGCGACCGGACGAATGAGCCCATCGAGGTCATCCCGACCGGCTCGACCGCCCTCGACGTGGCCCTCGGCGTCGGAGGCCTGCCGCGCGGCCGCGTCGTGGAGATCTACGGACCGGAGTCCTCCGGCAAGACGACCCTGACCCTGCACGCCGTGGCCAACGCGCAGAAGGCCGGCGGCCAGGTCGCGTTCGTCGACGCGGAGCACGCCCTCGACCCCGAGTACGCGAAGAAGCTCGGCGTCGACATCGACAACCTCATCCTGTCCCAGCCGGACAACGGCGAGCAGGCCCTGGAGATCGTGGACATGCTGGTCCGCTCCGGTGCCCTCGACCTCATCGTCATCGACTCCGTCGCCGCGCTCGTGCCGCGTGCGGAGATCGAGGGCGAGATGGGCGACAGCCACGTCGGTCTGCAGGCCCGTCTGATGAGCCAGGCACTGCGGAAGATCACCAGCGCGCTCAACCAGTCCAAGACCACCGCCATCTTCATCAACCAGCTCCGCGAGAAGATCGGCGTCATGTTCGGCTCCCCGGAGACCACGACCGGTGGCAGGGCCCTGAAGTTCTATGCCTCCGTGCGCATCGACATCCGGCGCATCGAGACCCTGAAGGACGGCACGGACGCGGTCGGCAACCGCACCCGCTGCAAGGTCGTCAAGAACAAGGTCGCGCCCCCCTTCAAGCAGGCCGAGTTCGACATCCTCTACGGTCACGGCATCAGCCGCGAGGGCGGTCTGATCGACATGGGCGTGGAGCACGGCTTCGTCCGCAAGGCCGGTGCCTGGTACACGTACGAGGGCGACCAGCTCGGCCAGGGCAAGGAGAACGCGCGCAACTTCCTGAAGGACAACCCCGACCTCGCCAACGAGATCGAGAGGAAGATCAAGGAAAAGCTGGGCGTCGGCGTGCGTCCCGAGGCGCCGGCCGCCGAGCCGGTCGCGGACGCCGCGGCCAAGGCGGTTCCGGCCGACGCGGCCGCGGCGGTGCCCGTCGCCGCGGCCAAGGCCACCAAGTCCAAGGCCGCGGCAGCCAAGAGCTGACCGGTGACACGACGAACCGACTGGGCCGAGTACGAGGGCTCCGCCGGGACGGGCGGTGACGCGTACGGAGGACACGGGGAGCGCACCGCCCGCGGCACGGACGGCGGACACGACGGTGGCACGGTGCCGTACAGGGCGGGGGAGCCGTACGACACCGGGCCGGGCCACGAGGAGTGGCCGGACGGCGCCGGCGTCCCCGGTGGGGGACGCAGAGGCGGAGCACGGCGGGCTCGCGGCGCGGATGGCTCACGGGGGAGCCGTCGCCGTGACCGCGGACAGCCGTCCGGTGAGGACGGGGGTGCCTCTTCCTCGTCGAGGGCCGAGAAGGGGAACCCTCCCGGGGACCCGGTGGAGCAGGCACGGGCGATCTGCCTGCGCCTGCTCACCGGGACCCCGCGCACGCGGAAGCAGCTCGCGGACGCCCTGCGCAGACGGGAGATCCCGGACGAGGCTGCGGACGAGGTGCTGTCGCGGTTCGAGGAGGCCGGGCTGATCAATGACAGCGCGTTCGCCGACGCGTGGGTCGAGTCCCGGCACCACGGACGAGGCCTGGCCCGCCGAGCGCTCGCCCGGGAACTTCGCACGAAGGGCGTCGACGCCACGCTGATCGACGCGGCCGTCTCCCAGCTCGACTCCGAGCAGGAGGAGACGACGGCGCGCGACCTCGTGGACCGCAAGCTGCGCACCACCCGCGGCCTCGACCGTGACAAGCGCCTGCGTCGCCTCGCGGGCATGCTCGCGAGGAAGGGCTACCCCGAGGGCATGGCCCTGCGAGTGGTCCGCCGGGCACTGGAGGAGGAGGGCGAGGATACCGAGTTCCTGCCGGGGGAGGGGTTCTGACGGTGTGTGAGGATCTTCGGTCGGGCGGCTCTGACGGCGTTCCGGCCGGGTCGGCCTGCACGATTCTCTCGCCGACGGGACGGCCGGAGCGGGGCGACGGTATTCCGGCGGCCGGACCGCGAGTCCCGCAGGGGAGGGCCGGCGTTAGGCCCGCAGCCCGCAGCCCGCAGCCCGCAGCCCGCAGCCCGCAGCCCGCAGCCCGCAGCCCGCAGCCCGCAGCCCGCAGCCCGCAGCCCGCAGCCC
>NZ_JBEXVL010000018.1:31891-121882 GCF_040638805.1 Streptomyces sp. NPDC005925
GCCCGCAGCCCGCAGCCCGCAGCCCGCAGCCCGCAGCCCGCAGCCCGCAGCCCGCAGCCCGCAGCCCGCAGCCCGCAGCCCGCAGCCCGCAGCCCCGCCGCGTTCCTACGACGCCACGATCCGCGGTCTCGTCGGCCGACGGCTCACGCCGGCACGACCGGCAACCCGTCGTTCCGCCACGCCTGGAATCCGCCCACCAGATCGGTGGCCCGGTGGAGGCCCAGCCGGTGCAGGGAGTCGACAGCCAGGCTGGAGGCGTAGCCCTCGTCACAGACGACGACGATCCGCAGGTCGTGGTCCGTCGCCTCGGTGACGCGGTGGCTTCCGCGGGGGTCGAGGCGCCACTCCAGTTCGTTGCGTTCGACGACGAGCGCGCCCGGGATCAGCCCGTCCCGCTCGCGCAGGGCCGCGTAACGGATGTCCACCAGCAGCGCGTCACCGTCACGCGCCGCCTCGTGGGCCTCCCGTGGCCCGAGGCGCTCGTAGCCGTCCCGCACCCGCTCCAGCAACTCGTCGATGCCGAGGGGTGGTCGACCCGGGCCCGTGCTGCTCGCGCCGGGTGCCTCCGGCGGCTCGGCGGTCGGTGTCACTGCCAGTCCTTCGGCAGTTCCACCTGCTCCAGCCGCAGCACCTGGCCCGCGCGGGTGTAGCGGCGGATACGCGGCAGAGGCGGGTAGTAGGCGTGGAGGGAGATCGCGTGGCGGTCGGAGGACTCGTTGAGGACCTCGTGCACGTGGTGTCGTCCGAAGGCGCGGCCCTGCCCGGCTGCCAGCCGTCGCTCCCGGTCCACGCCCTCGGTGAGCTCCAGGGTCTTCCAGCCGTCGGTGGGCAGGCGGGCGGCGAGTGAGTACTCCCGCAGTTCACCGGTCGCCGTGAGGAAGGCGCCGACCGAGTCGGCGTGGTCGTGCCAGCCGGTGCCCGTGCCGGGCGGCCACCCGATCAGCCAGGCCTCGCTGCCGCCGGGCCCGTCCAGCCGTAGCCAGGTGCGGCCCTCCGGGTCGAGCGGGAGGGAGTCGATCAGTTCGGTGTCGGCGGCGGTCCGCCGGACGAAGTCGAGCAGCTCGGCCTGCGTGGGGGCGGGACCGGCGGAGGCGGGGGCGGAGGTGGCAGACGCGGCGGGGCCGGGAGAGACAGACATGGAACCGTCCTGAGGAGATTCGCGGGGTCGCGCGTGGCCGAAGGGCGGCACTGCGCGCGAGGGATGGGCGAAGTCAGCAGGACGTACGACACACGCAGCCCGCATAGCGGACGAGGTCCATATGGACCCTCCGCCACAGGTGCGTAGAGGTGTCGGTCACGGTCCGGAGTAGACCACGGCCTTCCGGAATGGTCAACTCCCCGTCACCTTGCGGACACACGCCGACGACGGGCACGGTCAACCCGTCACACTGCGGACGCACGCCGAAGGCGGACCCGGCCGACTCCCCGTGCGCAGGAAGGCGACGGCGCGGGCGCCCCGCACCGTCCCCGACATCCTGCGCGCACCTCCAGCGACCGCAGGCACCACACCCACCGCCTCACCGTCCCCGCTCCCACCGCGGAGCTCAATGCGACCCGGCACGCTCCTCCGCTCCCGTGGCCGCGTCGGCGCCGCCGCCCACCGCAGCCTCGGCGGCCGTGTACAGGTCGGCCGGGCGTACTCCGGTCAGGGCCGTGACGAGATGGCCGTCGGGGCGGACCAGGAGCACCGTGTGGGCGCTCGCGCCCGGGTAACTGTCGGCGACGAGGAGTTCCGCGGTGTGCGGCAGCGCGGCCACCGCGGCGACCAGGCGGGGCATGATGCCGGCGCTCATCCAGTGTTTGCGCTCCCACACGCCCGTGCCCGGCGCGACGAGCACCACGAGCAGTGCGCCGCGCCCCAGCCGGTCCCGCAGCCGTACGAGTGTGCCGTCCTCCGCCGTCACCGGCACGTCGGTGACCTGCGCGCCGGGCGGCGTGCCGACCGGAGCCTCCCCGTCGAGGGGCGGGGCGGCGAGGGGGGAGGCGGCGTACGTGCCGGGCGCGCCCAGGGCGCCGCGCCCGAGGTGACCGTCGGTGAGCAGCGTGTCGTGGCCGCGGGCGGCGCCGGGGACGAACGAGCGCAGGCCTCCCGGGCCGCCCCGCAGTATGGGCAGCGACTGGTCGGCCGCGCGCAGCCGGGCGGCGACGGCGCCGCGCCGCTCCTCCTGGTAGCTGTCGAGGAGGGTTTCGTTCGGGCCGTGGTGCCAGGCCAGGGCCAGTTTCCAGCCGAGGTTGTCGGCGTCCTTGAGGCCCTCGTCGAGGCCGTGCGTGCCGAGCGCGCCGAGGAGGTGCGCCGCGTCCCCGGCGAGGAGGACGCGCCCGACCCGCCAGCGCCGGGCCAGCCGGTGGTGGACGGTGTGCACCCCGGTGTCGAGCAGTTCGTACGGCGGTGTGGTGCCGCCCGACCAGCCGGCCAGGGTCTCCCGGATGCGGGACACCAGCAGCTCGGGCGTGACGAGGTCCTTGCCCGGGGGGAGCAGCCAGTCCAGTCGCCACACCCCGCCGGGCAGCGGGCGGGCGGTGATCTCGCCGGCGGCAGGGCCGGTCATGCGCCATGGTGGGAGGCAGTGCAGCAGGGCCCGGCCGGGCCAGGGGAGTTCGGTGCGCAGCGCGGCGACGGCGTGCCGCTCGACCGCCGTACGGCCCGGGAAGCGGATGTCCTGGAGTTTGCGGACGGTCGAGCGGGGGCCGTCGCAGCCGACCACGTAACTGCCGCGCCACCAGGTGCCGTTGGGGCCGCGGGTGTGGACCGTGACGCCGGACGTCTCCTGCTCCACGCCGTCGACCCTGCTGTCCACGGCGATCCGCACCCGTGGCTCGCGGGCGAGGGCGGCGCGCAGGGCGCCGCTCAGCACGTGCTGTGCGAGGTGCAGTGGGGCGGGCTCGTCCTCGTCGAAAAGGACCTCGCGCATCACCTGCCTGCGCCGCATCGACCGCCATCCGGCCCAATGGGTGCCGGCCCGCGCGAAGGGCACCCCGGTGAGCCGTTCCAGCAGGGCGACGGTTTCCTCGCGCAGGACGACGGTGCGCGCCAGGCGCGGTTCGTCCGCTCCGGGGCCTTCGTCCAGAACGACGCAGGGCACGTCCTGACGCGCCAGCGCCAGGGCGAGCGTGAGCCCGACGGGCCCCGCTCCGACCACGATCACCGGGTCCACGGCGCGGCGCCCCCTGCCCGCAGTCGTGACCTGAGAGACGTAAGTGAACAGGACATTGGAGCAGGGTGCACGATCACAGAACGTATGCAACCCATTGCCGCTGCTTGCGTCAAGTGACGGAGGCAGCGGCGATCACGCCACTGCCTCCGTGCGGGTCACCAGGGGTTGAAGGGACGTCAGGGACGCCTGTCGGTCTTCTGCGGGGCGCCGATCTCGGCGGTGTTCAGCTCATCGACCTCGTCCGCGCCGAGAACCGCGCCCGTGCTCCGCTTGCTGCGGCGCAGCACGCCCTCCAGCCAGGAGGCGAAGGAGGTGAGCATGAAGTTGAGCACGATGAAGATGATCGCGACGACGATGAAGCTCGGGATGACGTTGGCGTAGTTGGCCGCCAGCGTGCTGCGCGCGTTCAGCAACTCGGTGAAGCTGAAGAACACTCCACCGAGGGCGGTGTCCTTCACGATGACCACGAGCTGGCTGACGATGGCCGGCAGCATGGCGGTGACGGCCTGCGGCAGCAGGATGGTCCGCATCGTCTGGCCCCTGCGCAGACCGATGGCGTACGCCGCCTCGGCCTGGCCCCTGGGCAGCGAGAGAATGCCGGCCCGGACGACCTCGGCGAGCACCGACGCGTTGTACAGCACCAGGCCGGTGACCACCGCGTAGAGGGGCCGGTCCTCACTGGAGACGTTCGAGTACCGGTTGTAGAGCTCGGCGGCGAACAGCATCATCATCAGCACCGGAATGGCGCGGAAGAACTCGACCACGACGCCGGCCGGCGCCCGCATCCAGCGGTGGTCGGAGAGGCGGGCGATGCCCAGCGCCGCGCCCAGCGGCAGCGCGATGACCACGGAGAGCGCCGCGGCCTTGAGGGTGTTGCCGAGCCCCGGCAGCAGGTACGTCGTCCAGGCCTGGGAGGTCGTGAACGGCTCCCACAGGGACCACGTCAGCTGGTTCTTCTCGTCCATGGTGCGCCAGATCCACCACAGGAACAGGGCGAGCAGGACGAAGAAGACGACCGAGACGAGCAGGTTGCGCCGCTTGGCGCGGGGGCCCGGTGTGTCGTAAAGGACGGAACTCATCGCTTCACCGCCAGTCGCTTGCTGAGCCAGCCGAAGAACAGGCCCGTGGGAAGGGTCAGCACCACGAAACCGAGGGCGAAGATCGCAGCGATCGGCACTACCTGAGCCTCGTTCTCGAGCATCACCTTCATCAGGGCCGCGGCTTCGGCGACGCTGATGGCGGAGGCGACGGTGGTGTTCTTGGTGAGGGCGATCAGCACATTGGCCAGCGGGCCGATGACCGACCGGAAAGCCTGCGGGAGCACGATCAGCTTCAGGGTCTGGGTGAAGTTCAGCCCGATCGCGCGGGCCGCCTCGGCCTGGCCGAGGGGCACCGTGTTGATGCCGGAACGGATCGCCTCACACACGAACGCCGCGTGGTAGACGGACAGCCCGAAGATGGCGAGACGGAAACCCTGGGCGTCGAAGTTGCCCTCCGCGCCCAGCGTCATGCCGAAGATGTCGGCGAGGCCGAGCGAGGCGAAGACGATGATGACCGTCAGGGGGATGTTCCGGACGAGGTTCACGTAGGCGGTGCCGAAGCCGCGCATCAGCGGGACCGGACTGACCCGCATGGCGGCCAGCACCGTGCCCAGGATCAGGGAGCCGATCGCGGAGAGGACGGTGAGTTTCACCGTCATCCAGAACGCCGCCAGAACGTCGTAGCCTTCAAGAAAGTCGAACACGATCTCCCCCGCTTCCGGGTGTGTGGCGTAGTGAAGGGTGTGGCGCGCCGCCGCCGCGGGGAGGCGTGGACGGCGGCGCACCCGCGGAACCCTGCGTTACCTGCCGGATTCCTGCTTCAGCGGAGTTCCGCGACTACTGGACGATCTGGCCGATCTTCGGCGCGGGCTCGTTCTTGTAGTTCGCCGGGCCGAAGTTGGCCTTGACGGCCTTCTCCCACGAACCGTCGGAGACCATTTTCTCCAGCGCCTTGTTGATCTTGTCGACGGTCGCGGAGTCGCCCTTCTTGACACCGATGCCGTAGTTCTCGTTGCTCAGCTTGAGGCCGGCGAGCTTGAACTGACCCTTGTACTTGTCCTGGGAGGCGAAGCCCGCGAGGATCGAGTCGTCCGTGGTCAGCGCGTCCACGGAGCCGGCCTGCAGGCCGGCGATGCACTCGGAGTAGCCGGGCAGCTGCTTGAGCTGGGCCTTCGGGGCGATGGTGTTCTTGACGTTCTGCGCCGAGGTGGAACCGGTCACCGAACACAGCTTCTTGCCGTTGAGGTCGGTGCCCTTGCTGATGTCCGAGTCCTTCTTGACCAGCAGGTCCTGGTGGGCCAGCAGGTACGGGCCGGCGAAGTCGACCTTCGCCTTGCGCTCGTCGGTGATCGAGTACGTGGCGGCGATGAACTTCACGTCCCCGCGGGCCAGCGCGGTCTCACGGTCGGCGCTCTTGGTCTCGACCCACTCGATCTGGTCCGGCTTGTAACCGAGTTGCTTGGCGACGTACGTGGCGACGTCCACGTCGAAGCCGGAGAAGGAACCGTCCGGCTCCTTCAGACCCAGACCGGGCTGGTCGTACTTGATGCCGACCTTGATCTTGTCGCCGCCGCCCGAGCCACTGGCGCTGTCCTTGTCGTCGCCGCCGCACGCGGTGGCGGTCAGGACGAGCGTGAGCGCCACGGCCGAAGCGGCGGTGATCCTGCGGAGCTTCATGGTGGAGATCCTTCGATGTGAGTAACGGATGCGGGCCGTCCGTGCCGGTACGGCGCGGTGATCAGTCGTACAGGGTCCTGATCAGTGGTGCAGGATCTTCGACAGGAAATCCTTGGCGCGATCGCTGCGCGGATTGCTGAAGAACTGGTCGGGCGCAGCCTCCTCGACAATCCGGCCGTCCGCCATGAACACCACGCGGTTTGCCGCCGATCGTGCGAAACCCATCTCGTGGGTGACGACGATCATGGTCATGCCGTCGCGGGCGAGCTGCTGCATGACCTCCAGGACCTCGTTGATCATCTCAGGGTCGAGGGCCGAGGTCGGCTCGTCGAAGAGCATCACCTTCGGGTCCATGGCCAGGGCCCGGGCGATGGCGACGCGCTGCTGCTGGCCGCCGGAGAGCTGCGCCGGGTACTTGTCGGCCTGAGTGGCCACGCCGACCCGGTCGAGCAGCTGACGCGCCTTCTCCTCGGCCGTCTTCCGGTCGGCCCTGCGGACCTTGATCTGACCCAGCATCACGTTCTCGAGCACGGTCTTGTGCGCGAAGAGGTTGAAGGACTGGAAGACCATGCCGACGTCGGCGCGCAGCCGGGCCAGTGCCTTGCCCTCCTGCGGCAGCGGATTGCCGTCGATCGCGATCGTGCCGGAGTCGATGGTCTCCAGGCGGTTGATGGTGCGGCACAGCGTGGACTTACCGGACCCGGAGGGTCCGATGACCACGACGACCTCGCCGCGGGCGATTGTCAGGTCGATGTCCTGGAGTACGTGCAACGCGCCGAAGTGCTTGTTGACGCTCTTCAGGACGACCAGTTCGCCGGTTGCGGCCACGTCTTCCTTGGCCACCGATACTTCGGTCATCGCTCTCAGGCTCCGTCCCCTCGGTTTCGGAGGACAGTAGTGACCTTCGCCACCAGCGTCATTACATCTGAGGTGAATCTGAGGATCACGATCCGATAGCAATCAAACGCGTGTCGTACCGTGGGCGAGCAGGGTGCGTTCCGGCCCCGTAACAGTGGGGATCCGCAACCCGCGACCCTCTTGACGCCGCCCTCGACCATCGGCGTGACTTCATGGGACGCACGCGCGCGTGCCCGTGCTGTTCCGCGCTGCCGGACAGCACGTATACCCGCCGAAATGGTACGGCCGATGAACCGAGAGGGGCCTGGATGAGACTGCTGCTCGTCGAGGACGACAATCATGTCGCCGCAGCGCTGTCCGCGATCCTGGCCCGGCACGGCTTCGACGTCACGCACGCGCGCAGTGGCGAGGAAGCCCTCCGGGCCCTGGTCCCCGAGAGCGACGGCTTCGGTGTCGTCCTCCTCGACCTCGGCCTGCCCGACCAGGACGGTTACGAGGTGTGCAGCAAGATCCGCAAGCGCACCGCCACTCCCGTGATCATGGTGACCGCGCGCGCCGACGTCCGCTCCCGCATCCACGGCCTGAATCTCGGCGCCGACGACTACGTCGTGAAGCCCTACGACACCGGCGAGCTCCTCGCCCGCATCCACGCGGTGAGCCGGCGCACCACGCAGGAGGACAGCTCCGGTGGCGTCGAGACGGCCCTGCGGCTCGGGCCCGTGCGCATCGAGCTGCCGACCCGGCAGGTCACCGTGGACGGCACGGTCGTCCAGCTCACCCGCAAGGAGTTCGACCTGCTCGCGCTGCTCGCGCAGCGGCCCGGCGTCGTCTTCCGCCGCGAGCAGATCATCAGCGAGGTGTGGCGGACCAGCTGGGAGGGGACCGGCCGCACGCTGGAGGTGCACGTCGCGTCCCTGCGGTCCAAGTTGGGCATACCGGCGCTCATCGAGACCGTACGCGGCGTGGGCTACCGGCTCGCCGCCCCGGCGTCGTAGCGGGCCGGGGTGCGCACACGTCTCCTGCCGCTGCTGATCGTCCTGATGGCGGCCGTCCTACTGGCCCTCGGCGTCCCGCTGGCCGCCGGCGTGGCCGCGGCCGAGCAGCAGAGCGTCGTCGTCGACCGGATCGACGACACCGCGCGCTTCGCGGCCCTCGCCCAGTTCGTCGCCGACGACCCCACGGCCAAGGACGAACGCCTGGAGACCCTCCGGCGCGAACTGCGCAGCTATTACCGGGTCTACGGCATCCGGGCCGGCGTCTTCTACGGATCCCGCACGCCCATGGCGCACGCCCCGGGCACGTGGCGCCTGCCCCGCTCCGGGCAGGTGCACGACGCCTTCGGGGAGGCGCTGCTCAGCCGCCGCAGCCACGACCAGGAGCAGATCTGGCCCTGGCAGCGCCACAACCTCGTCGTCGCCTCGCCCGTCATCCGGGACGGCGACGTCGTCGCGGTCGTCATCCTCGAGTCGCCCACCGACCGCATGCGGTCGCGCACCCTGCACGGCTGGCTGATCGTCGGCGCGGGCGAGATCACCGCGATGCTGCTGGCGGTCGGCGCGGCGCTGCGGCTGACCGGCTGGGTCCTCAGGCCCGTACGCATCCTCGACGCCACCACCCACGACATAGCCACCGGGCGTCTGAAGTCACGGGTCGCGGCCACCGGAGGGCCCCCGGAACTCCGGCGCCTGGCCCGGTCGTTCAACGAGATGGCGGACCACGTCGAGAACGTGCTGGAGCAGCAGCGCGCCTTCGTCGCCGACGCCTCCCACCAACTGCGCAACCCGCTCTCGGCCCTGCTGCTGCGCATCGAGCTGCTCGCGCTGGAACTGCCGAAGGACAACGCGGAGATCGCCTCCGTACAGGCCGAGGGCAGGCGGCTGGCGCGGGTCCTGGACGACCTGCTCGACCTGGCGCTCGCCGAGCACTCCAAGATCGAGCTGACGCTCACCGACATCGGCGCCCTGACCGCCGAGCGCGTCGCCGCCTGGGCGCCGAGCGCGGAGGCCAAGGGCGTACGGCTGGTGGGCGACTGCCCGGCCACCACCGCCTGGGTCGACCCCGTCACCCTGTCCAGCGCGCTGGACGCGGTCATCGACAACGCGGTCAAGTTCACGCCGGGCGGTGAGAGCGTGCGGGTCACCGTCTCCTCCGCCGCCGGGAACTCCAGCGTCGTCGTCGCCGACCACGGACCCGGCCTGACCGACGACGAACTCGGCCGCGTCGGCGACCGCTTCTGGCGCAGCGGCCGGCACCAGAACGTGAAGGGCTCCGGCCTCGGACTGTCCATCTCCCGCGCCCTGCTCGCGGCGGGCGGCGGCACCATCACCTACGACCACCACGAGCCGCACGGCCTGGAAGTGACACTGACGGTGCCACGGACGGGACCGGTGCCGTGACCCCCTGCGGAGGGCCGGCTACGGCTTGACCGAGCGGTAGTAGCGGCGGGCGCCCTTGTGCAGGGTCAGCGGGTCCGTGTAGATCGCGGTCCGCAGGTCCACGAGCTGCGCGGAGTGGACGGACTCACCGATGACGTCCCGGCTCTGGAGCACGGTCCGGGTCACCCACTCCACGAGCCGGGGGTCGAGGTCCGCGCGCGTGATCAGCACGTTGGACACGGCGATCGTCGGCACCGACGTGCCGGTCGGGATGACGGCATACGCCGAATCCGGGATGTTCCGCGCGCGGTAGTAGCGGGTGGCGCCGCCCTGCCGGTGCAGTTTCGCGACCAGGTCGTCCTCGATCGGCACGAACCGCAGCGCGGACCGTTCGGCCAGCGCGTTCACGCCGTCCGTGGGCAGCCCGCCCGACCAGAAGAAGGCGTCGATGCTCTTGCCGAGCCGCTTCGGGCCGGTGTCGATGCCGTCGGCCTCGGGTGAGATGTCCTTCTCCGAGTCGATGCCCGCCGCGCGCAGCACCCGGTCGGCGATCAGACGCACGCCCGAGCCGGGCGGCCCGATCGACACCCGCCGGCCCTTCAGGTCCGATACCGAGTGGATGTCCGAGTCCGGCGCCACCACGAGCTGCACGTAGTCGTCGTAGAGCCGGGCCACGCCACGCAGTGCGCCGGCGCCCTCCCGGCCGGACAGCCGGTACGTCTCCACCGCGTCGGCCGCCGCGATCGCGAAGCCGGCCTGCCCGAGCGCCACCCGCTTCACGTTCTCCTGCGAACCGGCGCTGGTCAGCAGCCGTACGTCCAGGTCCGGCATGTCCTCGTCGAGCTTCTCCTTCAGCAGCTTGCCGTACTTCTGGTAGACCCCCGCCTTCGTGCCGGTGCTCAGCGTCGTCCTCCCGCTCGGCGGTGCCTCGCCCAGCGGCAGCAGCCACCACAGCAGCAGTCCGAGCGCGACGACACCGGCCGCGGCGGCCCGGAGGGCCCGGCGGCCGGAGGGACGGGACACGACAGGTGACATGCGCGCGATCCTGCCAGCCGGGACGCGGTGGAGACCAGCACGGGACGCCACCCCAGACGGACGAGACCCGAAGAGTCCGGAAACGAACCCCCGGGCCCCGCCCTGGACGAGCCCCCGGCCGAGCCTCGGTGAAGCCCTTCACCCGGCCCCGGTCCGGGTTGTCCACAGGCGGCCGGACCACGTCCACGGACGGCCTACTCTTGTCTGCATGAGCAGCATCGACCGGAGCCAGTCAGTGGGCGGCACACGCACGTACGAGGTCCGCACCTACGGGTGCCAGATGAACGTCCACGACTCAGAGCGATTGGCCGGTCTGCTGGAGGACGCGGGCTACGTCCCCGCCCCCGAGGGCTCCCACGGCGAGGCCGACGTCGTCGTCTTCAACACGTGCGCCGTACGGGAGAACGCCGACAACAAGCTGTACGGCAACCTCGGCCACCTCGCCCCGAAGAAGGCGCAGCGCCCCGGCATGCAGATCGCGGTCGGCGGCTGCCTGGCGCAGAAGGACCGCGACACCATCGTGAAGCGGGCCCCCTGGGTGGACGTCGTCTTCGGCACCCACAACATCGGCAGGCTGCCCGTCCTGCTGGAGCGCGCCCGCGTGCGGGAAGAGGCGCAGGTCGAGATCGCCGAGTCCCTCGAGGCGTTCCCCTCCACGCTGCCCACCCGGCGCGAGAGTGCCTACGCCGCCTGGGTGTCCATCTCCGTCGGCTGCAACAACACCTGCACGTTCTGCATCGTCCCCGCCCTGCGCGGCAAGGAGAAGGACCGCCGTCCCGGTGACATCCTCGCCGAGGTCGAGGCCCTGGTCGCCGAGGGCGTCAGCGAGATTACGCTCCTCGGCCAGAACGTGAACGCGTACGGCTCGGACATCGGCGACCGCGAGGCCTTCAGCAAGCTGCTGCGCGCCTGCGGCACCATCGACGGGCTGGAGCGTGTCCGCTTCACCTCGCCGCACCCGCGTGACTTCACGGACGACGTGATCGCGGCGATGGCCGAGACGCCGAACGTGATGCCGCAGCTGCACATGCCGCTCCAGTCCGGCTCGGACCCGGTCCTGAAGGCGATGCGGCGCTCCTACCGCCAGGAGCGCTACCTGGGGATCATCGAGAAGGTGCGGGCCGCGATCCCGCACGCGGCGATCACCACCGACATCATCGTGGGCTTCCCCGGCGAGACCGAGGAGGACTTCGAGCAGACCCTGCACGTCGTACGCGAGGCCCGCTTCGCGCAGGCGTACACCTTCCAGTACTCCAAGCGGCCCGGCACGCCCGCCGCCGAGATGGACGGCCAGATCCCCAAGAAGGTCGTCCAGGAGCGGTACGAGCGGCTGGTCGCCCTCCAGGAGGAGATCTCCTGGGAGGAGAACAAGAAGCAGGTCGGCCGCACCCTGGAGCTGATGGTCGCCGAGGGCGAGGGCCGCAAGGACGACGCCACCCACCGTCTCTCCGGCCGCGCCCCCGACGCCCGCCTGGTGCACTTCACCAAGCCCGAGCAGACCGTCCGCCCAGGCGACGTGGTCACCGTCGAGGTCACCTACGCCGCCCCGCACCACCTGCTCGCCGAGGGCGCCGTCCTCGACGTGCGCCCCACGCGCGCGGGCGACGCCTGGGAGAAGCGGAACGCCGCGGAGGCGGCCGGGCCGAAGGGCGTACTGCTCGGGCTGCCCAAGGTGGGCGCACCGGCCCCGTTGCCGGTCGCCACGGGCAGCGGCTGCGGCTGCGACTGAGCCGACCGACCGGTCCCGGGGAGCGCGCTGCCTCCGCTGCGGCGGCCGTGCCCCGCGCCGCGCACGACGGCGGGGCCGGGGTTACGCTGCCGATCATGCTTGTCGCCGCCGCAGTCTGCCCCTGCCCGCCGTTGCTCGTACCCGAGGTCGCCGCGGGCGCCGCTGCCGAGCTGGACGCCGCGCGTGCCGCGTGCTCGGACGCGCTCGGCGTGCTCGCGGCCGCCCGCCCCGAGCGGCTCGTGGTCCTCGGCCCCACCCCGGGCGCCGGGACCGAGAGCTACCCGGAGGGCACCCCGGGCTCGTTCCGGGGCTTCGGCGTGAACCTCGGCGTACGTCTGGGGCGGGGCGACCGGCCGGACAGCGGCCGGGAGTTGCCGGTGTCGCTGGCCGTGGCCGCGTGGCTGCTGGAGCGGTGGCAGGGCCTGCCGGACGTGCCCGTCGAGGGCATCGGCGTGAGCGGGACGGCCGGGACCGAGCGGTGCGTGCGCCGGGGCCGGGACCTCGCCGCGGGTCCCGGGCGGGTCGCGCTGCTCGTCATGGGCGACGGCAGCGCCTGCCGCACGCTCAAGGCGCCCGGGTACTTCGACGAGCGGGCCGAACCCTTCGACGCGGAGATCGCCCGGTCCCTCGGCGCCGCCGACCTCGCCGCGCTCACCGCACTGGACGCCGGCCTCGCCCGCGAGCTGCAGGCCGCGGGCCGGGCGCCCTGGCAGGTCCTGGCCGGCGCTGCCGAGGGCACGCGCCTGGGCGGGGCGCTGCTGTACGAGGACGCGCCGTACGGGGTCGGGTACTTCGTGGCGGCCTGGTCGTAGACCGGACTCCGGCCGAACCTCGGCAGAACCCGGATCGGACCCGACTGGATTCCGGCGACGCCCCGGCGGACCCGTGCCGATTCCGGCGACAAGCCGGGCCTCTGCCGAATGACAACCGGGCAACAGCCGGATCCCGGCCGGGCCGCCGTCGGGTGCCGACCGGGCCCCTCCGGGTTCCGGGACGACGCGGTGGGCGGCGGAGCGTCTTCCGCCCCGGCCGCCCGTCGGTTGCGTCGTACCGGTCGTGTCCGGCGACTCGTCCCGGAGGAGGGCAGGTCAGGAGGTGGGCGGGGGACCGGCCGGCGGCGTCGTGCCGCCCGTGCCGCCCGGCGCGCCCGGTCCGCCGGTGCCGTCCTGCGGGCCCTCGTGGTGGGCGAGCCGGTCCATGGCCTCCTTGGCCTTGCCGGAACCCGACCGGATCCCCTTGCTGTACTTGCCCTTGGTCCGCTCGTCGACGGCTTTCGCGGCCTTGTCGATGCCGCTCTGGATCTTGTCCCCGTGCTGCTGCGCGAGCCCGGAGGCCTTGCCCTTGGCCGGACCCAGCTTGCCCTTCAGGTTCTCCATGAGGCCCATTCGTTCACCTTTCACCGGGACAATAGTGGGCGTAACGCCCGCTTCACTGACTACGCTACCGCCGTCCGGAAAGTGCCGCGCCGTGGAACTCGTACGAGGGTGGGCGCGGAGATTTGCGAGACTGGGGCCGTGAGCAGCGCAGCCCCCGCCCCCCGAGTCATCGCCGTCGTCGGACCCACCGCGGCAGGCAAGTCCGATCTGGCCGTCTTTCTGGCGCAGCGACTGGGAGGCGAGGTCATCAACGCCGACTCCATGCAGCTCTACCGGGGCATGGACATCGGCACCGCCAAACTCACCTCCGAGGAGCGCCGCGGCATACCGCACCACCTGCTGGACATCTGGGACGTGACGGTGACGGCGTCCGTCGCCGAGTACCAGCGGCTCGCCCGGGAGCGGATCGACGCCCTGCTCGCCGAGGGCCGCTGGCCCGTCCTGGTCGGCGGCTCAGGACTGTACGTGCGCGGAACCGTCGACAACCTGGAGTTCCCCGGCACGGACCCCGACGTCCGGGCCCGCCTGGAGGCGGAACTCGTCCTGCGCGGCTCCGGAGCGCTGCACGCCCGGCTGGCCGCCGCCGATCCCGAGGCGGCCCGCGCGATCCTGCCCAGCAACGGCCGCCGCGTCGTCCGCGCCCTCGAAGTGATCGAGATCACCGGCCGCCCCTTCACCGCGAACCTTCCCGGCCACGACGCCGTCTACGACACCCTCCAGATCGGCGTCGACGTGGCGCGAGCGGAGCTCGACGAGCGCATCGCCCGCAGGGTCGACCGGATGTGGGAAACGGGCTTGGTGGACGAGGTGCGCGCACTGGAGGCACTGGGGCTGCGCGAGGGGCGTACGGCGTCCCGCGCCCTCGGCTACCAGCAGGTCCTCGCGGCCTTCGCCGGCCGGTGCACGCTGGAGGAGGCGCGAGCCGAGACCGTCCGTGCCACCAAGCGCTTCGCGCGCCGTCAGGACTCGTGGTTCCGGCGCGACCCGCGGGTGCACTGGCTGAGCGGGGCGGCGGCGGATGTCACGGAACTCCCGCGGCTCGCCCTGTCCCTGGTGGAACGGCCGGTCACAGCCTGATCACGTCATGGCATCGGGACGCCCTGCCCGTCATCCGGGCCTCGGGGGGCGTGCCATCATCGAGCTTCGATCGACCGAGTTGAGCCGAGTTGGGAGGGCGCGTGGCGATGGAGGCCGGCCCTCACGACGCCGCACAGGACACCGGGGACCTCACCCCCGACCAGGGCGAACGTGAGACGGACGCGGTGGCTCTGAGCCCCGACGGACCCGATGACGTCCCCGGCGGAGTGACCGACGACGGGCCCTCCCCCGACGAGCTGTACGCGGCCGTCGACGAGGTCGAGGTGGAGCTGCGCCCCCAGCGCCGGCTGCGGATCTGGCAGCTCGCGCCCATCGTGGCGCTGGCCGCGGTCGGCTCGCTGATGTTCGCCTTCCCGCTCGCCTTCGACTTCGGCGACAGCGGCGCCGTGATCGCCATGCTGGGCCTGCTGATCTGTTCCTGCGCCGCCGGCTGGGGCATGACGGCCGCCCGACGCGTCGGCCACACCTGGCCCGGCCTGCCGCAGCGCGGCTCGGGATGCCGCCCCGACTGGCGGGTCGTCCTCGCGTACGTGGTGGTCGTGGCCGCGGTGATCGTCCTCGCCGTGTGGCGCGTGGCCCGGCTGCGCTGACCGCCGCACCGCCGCCGCCCCCCGCCGCCACGCCGTACGATCGAGGAATGAGCACGCGGAACGATCGAGGAACGGGCGCGCGGATCGCCTTCCTCAAGGGGCACGGCACCGAGAACGACTTCGTGATCGTCCCCGACCCCGAGAACACCGTCGACCTGCCGCCCGTCGCCGTCGCCGCCCTGTGCGACCGCCGCGCGGGTATCGGCGGGGACGGCCTGCTGCACGTGGTGCGGTCCGCCGCGCACCCGGAGGCCAAGGGCATGGCCGCCGAGGCCGAGTGGTTCATGGACTACCGCAACGGCGACGGTTCGGTCGCCGAGATGTGCGGCAACGGGGTGCGCGTGTTCGCGCACTATCTGGTCCGTTCCGGCCACGCCGCCGAGGGGGACCTCGCCGTCGCCACGCGCGGCGGCGTGAAGACCGTGCACGTCGCCAAGGACGGCGACATCACCGTCGGCATGGGCCGGGCCGGCCTCCCGGAGGGCGACGTCACGGTGAGCGTCGGCGGGCGCAGCTGGCCCGCGCGGAACGTGAACATGGGCAACCCGCACGCCGTCGCCTTCGTGGACGACCTCGCGCACGCCGGGGACCTGTACGCGCCGCCCCCGGTCGGCCCCGCCTCCGCCTACCCGGACGGCGTCAACGTGGAGTTCGTGGTCGACCGCGGCCCGCGGCACGTCGCGCTGCGCGTGCACGAGCGGGGATCCGGCGAGACCCGGTCGTGCGGCACGGGCGCGTGCGCGGTCGCCGTGGCCGCCGCCCGCCGCGACGGCACCGATCCGGCCCGGACCGGGACCCCCGTGACGTACACCGTCGACGTCCCCGGCGGCACGCTGGTCATCACCGAACACCCGGACGGCCACATCGAGATGACCGGACCCGCGGTGATCGTCGCCGAAGGCGAGATCGACGCCGAATGGCTGACGCGGGCCGTCGAACACCGGGTCTGACCAGGGCGCCCCGGCCGAGGGGGCGACGCCGGGGCACTGCGGCAATCCGGGCGAACCCGTCCGAACCGCGCCTCCCGGGGCTTCCCTCGAAGGAGTGATCCGTTTCACGCTCGGCGAGAGGCGGTCGGGCGCGGGTGGCGGGCTCGGTAGCATCAAGCACCGGCCCGGACGGGGGACCGACGCCGCCCCCTGAGCCGTTGTCCGCCCTGGGGCACCCCGTCCGCCGGTCCACGCAGCCGGAGGTGCCCATGAACGCGGAGGCCGCGAATCCCGCGAGCCCAGGCCCGGTGACGCCGACCGCAGTCGGCGCCGTCGCACCCACCGCGCCACGCAGAAAGGCCCGCTCCCGCCTTGACCTGCGTCGACTCGGCCGAGCCGCCCTGCTCGGCCCCGCGACCCGCGACCGGCTGCCCGACGCCATCGGCCACGTCGTCGAGGCGCACCGCGCCCACCACCCCGACGCCGATCTCGAACCCCTCCGACGGGCCTACGTCCTGGCCGAGTCCTCGCACCGCGGCCAGATGCGCAAGAGCGGCGAGCCATACATCACACACCCCCTCGCCGTCACCCTGATCCTCGCGGAACTCGGCGCCGAGAGCACGACGTTGACGGCGTCCCTGCTCCACGACACCGTCGAGGACACGGACGTGACGCTCGATCAGGTCGGCGAGCAGTTCGGCGAGGAGGTCCGCTATCTCGTCGACGGTGTCACGAAGCTGGAGAAGGTGGACTACGGCGCCGCCGCCGAACCCGAGACCTTCCGCAAAATGCTCGTCGCCACCGGCAACGACGTCCGCGTCATGTCGATCAAACTCGCCGACCGGCTGCACAACATGCGCACCCTCGGCGTGATGCGCCCCGAGAAACAGGCCCGCATCGCCAAGGTCACCCGCGACGTCCTCATCCCGCTGGCCGAACGGCTCGGCGTACAGGCACTGAAGACCGAACTGGAGGACCTGGTCTTCGCGATCCTGCATCCCGAGGACTACCGGCACACCCGGGACCTGATCGTCTCCAACGCCTCCCGCACCGACGACCCCCTCGCCGGGGCCGCCGAGCAGGTGCGTGCCGTGCTGCGCGAGGCCGGCATCCCCGCCGAAGTCCTCATCCGGCCCCGGCACTTCGTGTCCGTGCACCGCGTCGCCCGCAAACGCGGCCCGCTGCGCGGCGCGGACTTCGGCCGTCTGCTGGTACTGGTCAACGAGGACGCCGACTGCTATGGCGTGCTCGGCGAACTGCACACCTGCCTGACGCCCGTCGTCTCGGAGTTCAAGGACTTCATCGCCGTACCGAAGTTCAACCTGTACCAGTCGCTGCACACCGCCGTCGCGGGCGACGACGGACAGGTCGTCGAAGTCCTCATCCGCACCCACCAGATGCACCGGGTCGCCGAGGCCGGTGTCGTCGCGCTCGGCAACCCGTACGCGCAGCCGCCCTCCGAGGAGCACGACGGCGGGGAGGACGCCGACGGGGAACGCGTCGACCCCACCCGGCCCGGCTGGCTCTCCCGCCTCCTCGACTGGCAGCGGAGCGCGCCCGACCCCGACACCTTCTGGTCCACCCTGCGCGAGGACCTCGCCCAGGACCGCGAGATCACCGTCTTCCGTCCCGACGGCGGCACCCTCGGCCTGCCCGAGGGCGCGACCTGCGTGGACGCGGCCTACGCGCAGTACGGCGAGGACGCGCACGCGTGCATCGGCGCCCGCGTCAACGGCCGCCTCGCGACCCTGAGCACCGTACTGACCGACGGGGACAGCGTGCAGCTCCTCATGGGGCAGGACCCGGCGTCCGAGCCGTCCAGGGAGTGGCTGGAGCACGCCCACACGCCCACCGCGCGCATCGCCATCCAGCGCCGGCTCGCGGCCCGTCCGACAGCCTGCGACACCGAGCCCGAGCCGGAGAGACGGGCCGCCGCGCCCCGGCCCGCGCCCGACGACGCCGAAGTCCTGGCCGCGCGGCCCGCCGCGAGCGCCGTCGTCGACCTGCCGGGCGCGAGCGTCCGGCTCGCCGGGTGCTGTACGCCCGTACCGCCCGACGAGGTCACCGGCTTCGCCGTCCACGGGGGAGCGGTGACCGTGCACCGCACCGGGTGCGCCGCCGTGACCGACATGAAGGACGCGGGACGCGCGGAGGTCGGCGTGAGCTGGGGCGACACCGCGGACTGCCGGGTCACGCTGCTCGCCGAGTCGTTCGTCCGGCCCCACCTGCTCGCCGACCTCACCGAGGCGATGGCGGGCGAAGGCGCCGAGATCGTGTCCGCGACCGTCGAACCGCCCAGCCAGCAGCGCGTGCGGCACACCTACACCGTGCAGCTCCCGGACGCGGCGCGGCTGCCCACCCTGATGCGCGCCATGCGCGACGTCCCCGGCGTCTACGACGTGACCCGGTCCCGACCGCCGACGACGGACGGCTGACGGGTCCGCACAGACGCACAGGGCGGCCATCCGGGTACCCGGCCGAAGGGGCGGTCGCGCGCCGCCCACGTCACGCGCGCGTGCGCTGGTAGCGGTGGGGCATGCTGCTCACCTCCCGGCACCCGTCCGCGCGCTCCCACCGACGGCGGACCTCCGCGGCGCTGCTCGCCTCCGCCGTCACCGTCTGCCTCGTCGCCGCGCACGCCCCGGCCGAACCGCTCGGCATCGGCGACCGCCTCTTCCCGCACCTCGGCAACCCCGGCTACGACGTGGCGTCGTACCACCTGGATCTGACGTATTCCGGCGCCAACGACGAGCCGCTGCAAGCCGTCACCACCATCGACGCCCGGACGACGGACGCGCTGGAGCGCCTGAACCTCGACTTCGAGCACGGCGAGGTGCGGTCCGTCGAGGTCGACGGCGAGCCGGCCGGCTTCACCAGCGCGGGCGAGGACCTCGTCGTCACGCCGCACGACCCGCTGGCCCGGGGCAGCCGGACGCGGATCACGGTGCGGCACACCAGCGACCCCGTGTACGACGCCGGGCGCGAGGGCGGCTGGGTGCGCACCACGGACGGCCTCGCCATGGCCAACCAGGCGGACGTCGCCCACCTGGTCTTCCCGTGCAACGACCACCCCTCCGACAAGGCGATGTTCACCTTCCGGATCACCGCTCCCGAGGGGTACACGGCGGTCGCCAACGGACTGCCGGCCGGCGTCGGCCGCGCGCGGGGGGCGACCACCTGGACGTACCGCACCCGGCACCCCATGGCCACCGAGCTGGCGCAGGTGTCCATCGGCCGCTCCACCGTGCTGCACCGCACCGGCCCGCACGGGCTGCCCCTGCGGGACGTCGTGCCCACCCGGCACCGGAAGGCGCTGGAGCCGTGGCTGGAGAAGACCTCCGGCCAGATCTCCTGGATGGAGGACAAGGTCGGGCGCTACCCCTTCGAGACGTACGGCCTGCTCATGGCGGACGCCTCCACCGGCTTCGAACTCGAGACGCAGACCCTGACGCTGTTCGAGCGCGAGCTGTTCACCGAGCCCGCCTACCCGAAGTGGTACATCGAGTCGATCATGGTGCACGAGCTGTCCCACCAGTGGTTCGGCGACAGCGTCACCCCGCGCACCTGGTCCGACCTGTGGCTCAACGAGGGCCACGCCACCTGGTACGAGGCCCTGTACGCGCAGGAGACGGCGGACCGGCCCCTCGTCGAACGGATGGAGGCCGCGTACGGTGCCTCCGACCGCTGGCGCGCCTCCGGCGGGCCGCCCGCCGCGCCCAAGGAGCCCGACCCCGGGCGGAAGATCAGCATCTTCCGCCCCAACGTGTACGACGGTGCCGCGCTCGTGCTGTACGCGCTGCGGCAGGAGATCGGCACCCGCGCCTTCCAGCGCCTGGAGCGTGCCTGGGTCGCCCGGCACCGGGACCGCACCGCGTCCACGTCCGACTTCGTCCGGCTGGCCTCCCACGTCGCCGGACGCGACCTGAACGGCTTCTTCCAGGGCTGGCTGTACGGCGAGAAGACCCCGCCCATGCCCGGCCACCCCGACTGGAAGAGCACCGCCCCCACCCGCTGACGGCGCGCCCGCACGCGGAGTGACGCGGACCGGGGGAGGTCGCGCACGGTGGGGTGACGCGGCGCTCACGGCCCGAAACGCCGGGGTGATAACACGGTGACGAGACGGGCCGTGCCGTGCGACCATCGTCAGGTCGCCGGCGCGGACGTACCGCGCCCCGCGGACGGCGGGAATTCCCCCCGGTGCCCGTGCGTTGTGACCAGTGAGATTCCCATCGACGTAAGGACCCAATGACCTCCTCTTCTTCCCCTTCCCAGGACAGCAAGCGCTTCGCGCACGACAATCCCGAAAATCTTCGGGCCGATGCCCTGATGGAAGAGGACGTCGCCTGGAGCCACGAGATCGACGGAGAGCGGGACGGCGAGCAGCTCGACCGCTCCGAGCGCGCGGCTCTGCGCCGCGTGGTGGGGCTCTCCACCGAGCTCGAGGACGTCACCGAGGTCGAGTACCGCCAGCTCCGCCTGGAGCGCGTCGTGCTCGTCGGCGTCTGGACCACGGGGACCGCGCGCGACGCGGACAACTCCCTCGCGGAGCTCGCCGCCCTCGCCGAGACCGCCGGAGCCCTCGTGCTCGACGGTGTGATCCAGCGGCGCAGCGAGCCCGACGCCGCGACCTACATCGGTTCCGGCAAGGCCGTCGAGCTGCGCGACATCGTGCTCGAGACCGGCGCGGACACCGTCATCTGCGACGGGGAGCTGAGCCCCGGCCAGCTGATTCACCTCGAGGACGTCGTCAAGGTCAAGGTCATCGACCGTACGGCCCTGATCCTGGACATCTTCGCCCAGCACGCCAAGTCCCGTGAGGGCAAGGCGCAGGT
Organism: Streptomyces sp. NPDC005925; assembly: GCF_040638805.1. Taxonomy (NCBI): domain Bacteria; kingdom Bacillati; phylum Actinomycetota; class Actinomycetes; order Kitasatosporales; family Streptomycetaceae; genus Streptomyces; species Streptomyces sp. NPDC005925. The sequence continues at coordinate 52,586 of NZ_JBEXVL010000018.1, forward strand.
CGCGCTCGCGCAGATGCAGTACATGCTGCCGAGGCTGCGCGGCTGGGGTCAGTCGCTGTCCCGTCAGATGGGCGGCGGCAAGGGCGGCGGCCTCGCCACCCGTGGCCCCGGTGAGACCAAGATCGAGACGGACCGGCGCCGGATCCGCGAGAAGATGGCGAAGATGCGCCGCGAGATCGCGGACATGAAGACCGGCCGCGACATCAAGCGCCAGGAGCGCCGTCGCAACAAGGTCCCCTCGGTCGCCATCGCCGGATACACCAACGCCGGCAAGTCCTCGCTGCTCAACCGCCTCACGGGCGCGGGCGTACTGGTGGAGAACGCGCTGTTCGCCACCCTCGACCCGACCGTGCGCCGGGCCGAGACGCCCAGCGGCCGGCTGTACACGCTGGCTGACACGGTCGGCTTCGTGCGCCATCTGCCGCACCACCTGGTCGAGGCGTTCCGCTCCACGATGGAGGAGGTCGGCGACTCCGACCTGATCCTGCACGTGGTGGACGGTTCGCATCCCGACCCGGAGGAGCAGCTGGCCGCCGTGCGCGAGGTGATCAGGGACGTCGGCGCCACCGGCGTACCCGAGATCGTGGTGATCAACAAGGCGGACGCGGCGGACCCGCTCACGCTCCAGCGGCTGATGCGGATCGAGAAGCGCTCGATCGCGGTGTCGGCCCGCACCGGCCGGGGCATCGGGGAACTCCTCGCCCTGATCGACAGCGAGCTGCCCCGCCCGTCGGTCGAGATCGAGGCCCTCGTGCCGTACACGCACGGCAAGCTGGTGGCGCGCGCCCATGACGAGGGCGAGGTGATCTCCGAGGAGCACACCGCGGAGGGCACCCTGCTCAAGGCGCGGGTGCACGAGGAACTGGCGGCGGACCTCACGCCGTACGTTCCCGCTCCGCTCGCCTGATCCGACACGGCCCACAGGGCCGACGCGAAGAGCCCGCCCCCTGCCGAGCGCAGGAGGCGGGCCCTTCGGTGTGTGCGGTCACTGACCGCCGTAGGTCTTGCTCATGTTCTGGTACAGCGTCTCGGCGTCGCGGCCCAGTTGCGGGCCGGCCAGCCAGGTGTTGTCGGCCGGGCCGATCGACGTGTTCGAGACCAGCTTGGTCGTGCCGCCCACCACCCGGAACCAGCCGCCGCCGGACGAGCCGCCGGTCATGGTGCAGCCGATGCGGTACATCGTCGGCAGGCTGGGGCTCAGCGAGAAACGGCCGGGCCTGTCGAGGCACTTGAACATCCGCAGGCCGTTGTACGGCGGCGCCGCCGGGTAGCCCCAGGCGCCCATCTGCCCGGCCTCGGCGGCCGACGGGGCGGTGAAGTCGACGTCCAGCGCGGCCCCCACGGTCTCCTGGAGGGACTTGGCGCCCTGCTCCGGCTTCACGTGCAGCACGGCGTAGTCGTGCGCGGCGCCCGCGCCGCCCGTGTGCGAACCGCCCTCGATCCAGCCGTTGGAGGTGGAGGCCCAGTCCGCCCACCAGTTGCCGTACGGGGCGATCTCGGACGGGTTGGCGTTGGTCAGGTCCGCCTCGGACTTGCCGAGGTCGTTGTACGCCGGGACGAAGACGATGTTGCGGTACCAGCCGCCGTCGCCGCCGGCGTGCACACAGTGTCCGGCGGTCCACACCAGGTTGGACTTGCCCGGGTGGTTGACGTCCTTGACGACGGTGCCCGAGCAGACCATCGAGCCCTCGGGGCCGTCGAAGAAGACCTTGCCGACGGGGGCGGCGTTGTCGTGGTAGGGCGTCTTCTCGGCGGTGGCCCGGACGGGTGCCGGGTCCGGGTCGGTGACGCCCTGATCGGCGGAGGCGTCCTTCGTGGAGACCGTCTTGTCGGCCTCCTTCGCGGCCTTCATCCGGTCGGGCTTCCACAGCCCCTCGATCACCGGGTTGACGAAGTCCTTGGCCTCACTGAGCCACTTGTCCTTGTCCCAGTTCTTCCAGCCGCCGTCCTTCCACTGGCCGGCGTCGATGCCGTGCTCCTCGAGCCGCTCGGCGAGGCCGGCCGGCAGCCCGGCACCGCCGGACCCGGAGCCCTGCGAGGCGGCGGCGCCGGGCTTGCCGCTCGCCGAGTCCTCCGAGCCCTCGCAGGCGGTCGCGGTGAGCGCCAGGGCCGCGACCAGCCCGGCGGCGGTGAGGACGGAGCGCCGCCCGCGCCGGTCGGCTGCGGACGTACGTGTGGAACGCATCGTGGAATGACCCCCGTTGGAGTGTGCGTGTGCGTGTGCGTGTGCGTGTGCGTGTGTGCGGTGTCGGGTGGTGTGTGGTGGTGGGAACCGGGCGGGTGCCTACTTGTCGGCGAACTTGTCGCTGACCGAGCCGAACACGCCCTTCGCCTCGTCGCCGAGCCGCGGTCCGGCCAGCCAGCCGGCGGTCACCGGGCCGATCGAGGTGTTCGACACCAGCGCCGGCTTGCCGTCCGCGCCGGTGGCGACCCAGCCGCCGCCCGACGAACCGCCGGTCATGGTGCAACCGACGCGGTACATCGTCGGGTCGGAGGCCGCCAGGGACAGCCGGCCCGGCTTGTCCTGGCACTGGTACATCCGCTGGCCGTCGTACGGCGGCGCGGCCGGGTAGCCGGTCGCGGTGATGCCCGTGATCTTCTGGACGGCCGGGGCCGTGAAGTCCACCGGCAGGGCCGAACCGACCGTCTCCTCCAGCGACTTGCCGCCGCTGCCCTTCTCCGGGGTCACGTGGATCACCGCGAAGTCGTACGAGGCGCCCTGGCCGCCGGTCGCGCCGCCCTGCTCGATCCACTGGTCCGAGGTCTGCGCCCAGTCGCCCCACCAGACGCCGTACGGGGCGAGTTCGTCCTTCTTGGCGTCCTGCAGGTCGGCGGCCGACCTGCCCGCGTCGTTGTAGGACGGCACGAAGGCGATGTTGCGGTACCAGCCGCCCTTCTTGCCGGCGTGCACACAGTGGCCGGCCGTCCACACCATGTTGGACTTGCCGGGGTGGGCCGGGTCGGCGACGACGGTCGCGGAGCAGACCATCGTGCCCTCGGGGGCGTCGAAGAAGACCTTGCCCGAGGTGGGCGCCGCGTCGTGGTACGACGGCTGCACCGCCCGCGCCCGCACCGGCGCCGGCTCGGGGTCGGTCACACCCTGGTCGCCGGAGATGTCACCGTCGTCGACGGCCTGGTCCGGCTCCTCCGCGTCCCGCATGCGGTCCGGGTCCCACAGGTCCTCGATGAGGGGATTGACGTAGTCCTGCGCCTCGCGCAGCCAGTCGTCCTTGTCCCAGTTCTTCCAGGCGCCGTTCTTCCACTTGTCGAGATCGATCCCGTGTTCCTTCAGGCGCTCCTGGAGGTCCTGCGGAATCTTGAACCCGCCGTCGTCGCCGGTGGCGGCGGACGCCGCCGCCCCGGCGGCCGCGTCGGCCTCGTCGCCCGACTCGCAGGCCGTGGCGGTCAGCGCGAGCGCCGAGACGAGGGCGAGAGCGCCCAGAACGGGAGAGGTCCGGCGGCGACCGCCGCTTCGCCCGCGTGGCGGCAAGGACGGCCGTGTGGAACGCATGGTGATGACTCCCCCTGATGTGGAACGGAACGGCCCACACACTATGCGGTGGCTGTGGGGGACTTCCGATGGAACGGCAACGGTTCGGCTACAGGGGCGGCTCGCCGGCAGACCCCTTTCGAGGGGCGGCCGGCGCCCGTGCAGGTTCCTGAAGGCCCTTGTGGAGGGGGAGTTACGGATAGGTAGCGTGCTCGGCGCGGCGGCTTTGCAGTCGGCTACAGCTGTGGCACGGCGACACATGGAGGGCAGCATGCACGAGCGGGAATTCCGAACATTCGTGGTAATCGCGGAAACCGGTCGTATGGATGTCGCGGCGCGGAAACTGGGATATTCCCAGCCGGCTGTTTCCTATCAGGTCAAGCGCCTGGAAGAGTCCCTCGGCCTCAGGCTGTTCATCAGGCACCCCAGCGGTGCGCGGCTGACTGGCGCCGGGCGGAACATCCTGCCGTCCGTGCGCGCGGTGCTGCTGCTGATCGACAGCATTCGTGAGGCGCACGGCACCCGGGCAGGGGTGCGGGAGGGCACGGCAGGCGACGTGCTGCCCGTGGTCGTGCAGCGCAGCGCCTGACACCGCCGTACCGGGGAACGAAACCTGCCGGGGAGAGGGGACGAGGGCGTGCCGGGTGAGGCCATGGTGAGGATGGACAGCGGGCGGACGACCGCCACCGCCGCCGTGTACCGGCCGCGCCCCCGGCCGGATGCCGAGCGGGTACTGGTGTGCCTGAGCTACTGCGGCGGCGGCACCGCGCCGTTCCGGAAGTGGGCGGACGCGCTGCCCGACGACACGGAACTGGCACTGATCTGTTATCCGGGCCGCGAGTCCCGGTTCAACACCCCGTTCGCCCCGGACTGGACCGCCCTGCGCGACGACGTGGTGCGGGCCGTCGTGCACGGCCTGGCCGACCGTCCGTACATCCTCTTCGGGCACAGCATGGGCTCGTGGGTGGCCTTCGAGACCGCGGCGGAGCTGGAACGGACGGGTCTGGCCGTGCCGTCGGCGCTCGTCGTCTCCGGCGGCGTGGCACCGGACAGGCGGCGGGAGGGGCACAGCACGCTGCCGCGTTCGGACGACAGCGAGGAAGCCCTCGTAGCGTGGATGCGAGAGCTCGGGCAGTTGTCCCCGGAGTTGGCCGCCGTGCCGGACCTCGTCAGGATCGCGGTGGATGTGCTCCGGGCCGACATCACCGTGTCGGAGTCCTACCGCTTCCGAGCCGGTTCGCGCGTCTCGATGCCGCTGCGGGTGCTGTACGGCACCGAGGACGCGACGCCGTTCGCGGAGGTGGAGCGGCACTGGCGGCCCCTGGCGAACGGTCCGTTCCAGGCTGTCGCGTTGCCCGGCGGGCACTTCTACACTCCCGAGGTGTGGTCCGGACTGCCGCAGTGGTGCATCCCGCCGGTCCCCGGTTCCCCCCGCGGGACGACAGGCGTTTCGCGGTAGGAAACCTGTCCCGTCCGCGTGCCGCCCGGCAGGCACCGGAACCGGACCGCCCCGAAGTGCTGTCACGTCGCCGAGGAGCGAACCATGCGCGTCTGCATCGACCATGACGAACCGACAGCCTCCGGACGACGTGAGCCGACAGCCCGCGCGCACTCGGACGGCGGGGTACGCGGATGAGTTTTCTGATCTTCCTGCTCAGCCTCCCGCTCTGGCTCCTGATCATCTGGCCGCTGGTGGGCGGCGCCCGCCGGGTGCTCGGGGTCCGGGTGCGCACGCCCAGGGCGCTGCTCGGCGCCGCGGTCGGCTGGATGGTCGCCGTGAGGGTCGCCTTCACCGCCCTCCCGGAGATGCGTACCGGCGGGCAGGCCCTGGCGCTCGGCATACCCATCGCGGGCGTCGCCCTGATCGCCACGCTGGTGACGGTTTTCGTCGCCGAGCTGGTGCGGCCCTCCGGAAAGGGGTGGGGCGTACTGGGGTGGGGCGGAGCGCTGAGCCGCCGGCTGGAACGAGGCCGCCGCTACGGGCAGATCACGCACATCGCCGTCCGCCACGGCCTGGGCCCGTACCTCAACGGCGGGCGTGTCCAGCATCCCGGAGGCGTCGAGCGCGATGTACGGCTCGCCCGCTCGCTGCGGCACGCGCTCGAGGAAGGCGGTGTGGTGTTCGTGAAACTCGGACAACTGCTGTCCACCCGCCCGGACCTGCTGTCGCCCGCTTTCATCACGGAACTCAGCCTTCTGCAGAGCCAGGTCGCGCCCGCGGAGAGCCACGAGGTGGAGGCGTTGCTGCGGGCCGAACTCGCCGCGGCCGCCTGGGACGTCGTCGCGGTGGACCCGGTCCCGCTGGGCGCGGCCTCCATCGCCCAGGTACACGGCGCCACGCTGCGCACCGACAGCGGTGAGACGGTCGAGGTCGTCGTCAAGGTGCAGCGGCCCGGCATTCTGCCCCTGCTCGAACGCGACCTGGACATCATCGCCCGGGTGGCCGCCGCGCTGGAACGCCGTGCCGACTGGGCCCGCCGCCTGGGCGTGCTGGAACTGGTCCGCAGCTACGCGGTCGCCCTCCGCGACGAACTGGACTTCCGTATCGAGGCACGGAACATCGCCACGGTCGCCGCCGCCGGGGACGCGACCTCGGACACCGTGCTGCTGCCGTCCGTCCACGAGGAGTTGTGCACCCGACGCGTGCTGGTGATGGAGCGTATGCCCGGTACGCCCCTGGGCTCGGCCTCCCGGCTTCTCGACGACTGCACGGCGGACGACCGGACCACCATGGCCCGCGGCCTGCTCGCCAGTGTGCTGGGCCAGATCACGGAGGGTGGCGTCTTTCACGCCGATCCGCACCCGGGCAACGTGCTGCTGCTCCGCGACTGCCGGCTGGGCCTGCTGGACTTCGGCTCGGTGGGCAGGCTGGACGCCTCGCTGCGTGCCGGACTGCAGCACCTGCTGCTGGCCATCGACCGCGGTGACGCCGCCGGGGCGTGCGACGGCCTGCTGGAGATGGTCGTGCGGACGGACGAGATCGACGAGGTCCGTCTGGAGCGCTCGGTGGGTCAGCTCATCGCCAAGCACTGCACCACGGCGGGGTCCAGCGCCGGCGCGGAGATGTTCTCGGACCTCTTCGCGATGATCAGCGCACACGGGCTCGCGGTACTGCCCGAGATCGCGGCGGTGTTCAGGGCCCTGGCGACACTGGAGGGCACGCTGGGGCTCATCGCGCCGGGCTTCAGTCTCGTCGACGGGGCCCGGTCCATCATGGCGGCGAAGGCCACCGGGCAGTTCGGCCTCCCGCAGGGCGGAGTGGACCTGACCGGGGAACTGATGGCGCTGGTGCCGATGATCCGCCGTCTGCCCCGGCGCGTCGACCGGATCGTGACCGCCGTCGAGCGGGGCCGGCTGTCGGTCAACGTGCGGCTGATGGCGGATGAACGGGACCGGCGGATGATCTACGACATCGTGCACCTGATCGCGCTCGTGTGCGTCGGGGCCACGAGTGGCGTCATGTCGGTGATGCTGCTCGGCACCACCAACGGGCCGCGGGTCAGTTCCGACATCACGCTCTACCAGGTGTTCGGCTACAACCTGCTGGTCATCAGCGCCCTGGTGGGACTGCGCCTGCTGTACGCGGTCTTCCGCGCGCAGTCGCGCTGACTACGCCTCGCCGTACGGGCCCCGGGCGCGCGGGCCCGCACACACGGCGGCGCCGGTCCGTGCGACCGGAGGTGAACCTCCCCCGCACGGACCGGCGCCACCGCCAACGGCTAACTGCCGGCCGCCTCCATCTCCCGCACCAGGCTCAGGGGCCGCATGTCGGTCCAGTGCTCGTTCACGTATTCCAGGCACGCCTCCCGGCTCGCCTGGCCGTGTGCGATGGTCCAGCCCGCCGGTACCTCGGCGAAGACCGGCCACAGCGAGTGCTGACCCTCCTCGTTGACCAGCACGTAGTAGCTGGCGTCCTTGTCCTCGAAGGGGTTGGTGCTCATGTGCTTCTCCATCCTTGGATTCCGCCTGGACGGGGTGGCGTCCAGGGAAGGGGCCGGTGAGTCTCCGCCGTCGGCGGTTCCTCTACGTCATTTCCGCGGGGGTCGTGGTGCGAGGGGCGCGGGCCCGCCGTGCTTCAGAGCCTGACGGGCAGCGCCATCGGCGCCCTCGCGAGCAAGGTGGGCTGGTAGCGCAGCTCGGACGGGCGCACCGCGAGGCGGATGTCGGGGAAGCGTTCGAAGACGCGCCGTATCCCGATCTCCGCCTGCGCCCGCGCCAGATGGCTGCCGATGCAGTTGTGGATGCCGTGGCCGAAGGTGAGGTGGGCCGGCTTGGGCCGGTCGATGTCCAGCTCCTCCGGCCGGTCCGCGAAGGCCTCCGGGTCGTGGTTCGCACTGGCGGGGGAGATCATGACGATCTCGCCCGCCGGGATGGTGGTGCCGCCGATCTCCACGTCCTCCAGGGTCAGCCGCTGGAGGCTGTACAGCATGGGGCTGGAGAAGCGGATCAGCTCGTCGACCACCCGGGGGAGCAGGTCGAGGTCCGCCCGTACCCGGGCGGCCTGCTCGGGGTGGGTCAGCAGTGCGGCGAAGCACCCCGTCATCAGCGCCGTCGTGGTTTCGTTGCCACCGGTCATCAGGGCGAAGGCGGTGGAGAGGATCTCCTTGGGGGACAGCAGTTTGTCGCCCTCGGCGTGCACCATCGCCGAGATCAGGTCGTCGGACGGGTGCCGCGTCTTCTCGGCGATCAGGCCGGCCATGTAGTCGGAGAGTTCCCTGGTGTGCTGCGCCAGGATGCCGGTCGGGTCGGTCGCGTCCACGGTGTGCATCGTCCTGGACCAGATCTGGAACTGCCGCCAGTCCGACGGCGGCACGCCCAGCAGCTGGGCGATCGCGATGATCGGCAGCGGTTCGGTGAGGCCGACGAGCAGGTCCGGCTGCTTCTGCACGGCCAGGTCGTCGAGGAGTTCGTCGACCGCCTTCTCCAGGCCGGGGCGCATGTCGGCGACCCGCCTGGGGGTGAAGGCGAACACCAGCGCCTTGCGCAGCCGGGTGTGCCGGGGCCGGTCCGAGTTGGCCAGGTGGTTGGTGATCTCGTCGGTGGCCTTCAGCTCCTTGCCGATCTGACGGCCGAGCGCCTCGTACAGCTTCTCGATGTCCCGGCTGAGCCGGGGATCGGCGAGGGCGCTGCGGACGTCCTCGTACCGGGTGACCAGCCAGGCCCTCGCTCCGTCCGGCGTCTCCACCAGGGTCACGGGCTCCTCGGCGCGCAGCACGGAGAAGGCCTCGTACGGATTCTGGGTGTACTCGTCGCTGAACATCCAGTACTTCGGAAGCGCTCCGCTGGCTGCCATCCAAGCTCTCCTTTGCCATCGTCCGGAGGGTGTCCGCACCGCCGGCGGGGCACGTCAACGCGGACAGCCTGGCACCGTGGGCGGCGGACGTCAGCGCCGATGTGGAAACTTCGATGCACGTCCGGAATCGAGTGGCAGGTTGCTGCAAAATTCGCGTTCCGGGGTTGTCATCATGCGGCCACAGTGATTCCTCTTGCCCGAGACGGCATGGCTCGATGACGCCGGCACGACTTCTGGCGCTGGTTCGAATTCTTGGTACCGGCCTGGTGGACGCCCGTTCGAGCTGGCTACCCTCGCCGAGGCGCGGGAGCGTCGAATTCAAAAAGGAAATCACCGGGGCGTCGGTAATGCTCGCGACCCCTTTGGTGATGGTCCTTGTCCATTGGTGCGCCGCTCGTTCGGATCGGCGTCGCCCTCACGGAGGAAATAGGGAGCGTCATGACGACTTCTGCCGAGAACCGGACCACGATGATCAAGGAAATCGTCTGCGACATCCTCGAGCTCGAGGAGGACGAGGTCACCGAGACCAGCCTGTTCAAGGAGGACCACGGCGCGGACTCGCTGCGCGCGATCGAGATCCTCGCCTCGCTGGAGAAGCAGTTCGGTGTCGTCATCGACCAGGCCGAGCTGGGCCGCATGGTCAACCTCAAGGGCGTCGAAGAGGTCGTGGCGGAGGCCGCGGAGAAGAAGTAGCCGCAGCGAGCGGTACGGCCACGACACCGATGAATCCGGACGGAGAGACCATGCGTGCAACTGCAACCAGTAACAGGTCGGCACCACCGGCGCACCGTGTGGTCCTGACTGGCTTCGGAGTCTTCTCCAGCATCGGTGTGGGCGCGGCCGAGTTCGCCGACGGGCTGCGGTCCGGGCGCAGCGGAGCGAAGCCGATCACCCGCTTCGACACCGAGGGCTTCGCCCACGCCAACGGGTGCGAAGTGGTCGGTTTCGAACCGACCCGCTGGATCCGCAACCTGGAGGTCGACGAACTCGGCCCGGCCACCCGCTTCTCGGTGGCCGCGGCCAGGATGGCCATCGACCACGCCGGTCTGGACGAGGAGTGGCTGCGCGAGCGCCGCGGCCTGATCTCCATCGGCACCACCGATGGGGAGTCGCACGACCTCGACCGGCTGGTCGAGACCGAAATCCACCACGGACCCGAGAAGATGGACCCCGTCGTGGCCCGGCGGGTGGCGCCCAGCCGGCTTGCCACGGCCGTGGCCCACGAACTGCGGCTGCACGACGTCGAGGCGGTGACCATTCCGACGGCCTGCGCCGCCGGCAACTACGCCATCGGCTACGGCTTCGACGCGGTGCGCAACGGCGAGGTCGAGTTCGCCCTCTGCGGCGGCGCGGACGCGATGTGCCGCAAGACCTTCGCCGGGTTCTACCGGCTCGGCACCATCGCACCGGACTGCTGCCGCCCGTTCGACAAGGACCGCAAGGGCATCCTGACCGGTGAGGGCGCGGGCGTACTGGTCCTGGAGACCCTGGAGTCCGCCCTGCGCCGCGGCGCCACCATCTACGCCGAGATCCTCGGCTACGGGCTCAACTGCGACGCGGCCCACCCGGTCGCGCCCAACCAGGACAGCATCGCCCGCTGTATGGAACTCGCCCTGTCCAACGCCGGGGTGAAGCCGTCGGAGGTCGACCTGGTCTCCGCGCACGGCACCGGTACCAGGGCCAACGACGTCACGGAGACCCGCGCGGTGCGCGACGTCTACGGGGCCCAGCCGCCTCGGACCGTCTCGCTGAAGTCGATGCTCGGCCACTCCATGGGTGCCGCCAGCGCACTGGCGGCCATCGCCTGCGCACTGGCCATCACCAACGACTTCGTGCCGCCGACCATCAACCACCGTGAGACCGACCCCGAGTGCGAGGTCGACTGCGTGCCGAACGAGGCGGTCGAGGCCCAGCTGCGCATCGTGCAGAACAACGGGATGGCCTTCGGCGGCAACAACGCCGTCGTGATTCTTGCCAAGTACGAGGAGCAGGCCCTATGAGCTGGCCCATCGTCGGAATCGGCGCACTCGCGAGCATCGGCCGCGACCCGGAGGAGGTCTTCGACAGCCTGTGCGGCGGGCACAGCGGCCTCGCCCCGCTCCGCGGCTTCGACAAGGAGAAGTTCAAGGCGGGCCACCTCTTCGAGATCGACAACCGCACGGCACCGGGCGCCGATGTCCCGGGCCGGGCCACCGAGTTCCTGCTCGACGCCGTCGGTCAGGCGGCCGCCGACGCCGGGCTGGGCGAGGACCTCGGCGACGTACCGGTGCTGATCGGCACCGGGCTGCGGGAGCTGCGGTCGCTGGAGCTGTGGTGGCGGGACGGCGCCGACTTCGCGGCGGAGCGGATGCACTTCGGTACGGCGCTGCGGGAACGCTTCGGCGCGGTGGACACCCACACCTTCTCCAACGCCTGTTCCGCGTCGCTGTACGCCCTCGCGCTCGCGGTCGACCAACTGGAGTCCGGCGCCGTGGAACACGTGATCGTGGCGGGCGCCGACTCGATCACCGAGAGCATGTTCGGCCTGACGGACGCCTTCCAGCTGGAGCCGCCCGGCAGGCTGCGGCCCTTCGACACCCAGCGCAAGGGCACCATCCTCGGCGAGGGCGCCGGCGCGATCGTGCTGAGCCGCGACCCGGGCGAGCGCAAGGTCTACGGCCGGGTGCGGTCGGTCGGCGTGAACTGCGACGCCCACCACACCACCGCACCGGACCAGGCCGGCATAGCGGCGGCGATCCGGGACGCGCACGCACGCGCCGGTGTGAAGCCGGACGACGTGGACCTGGTCATGCTGCACGGCACCGGCACCCCCCTCAACGACGAGGTCGAGGTGCGGGCGATGCGCGAGGTGTTCGCCGAGCACGAGGGGGTGCCGCTGGTGACCGCGATCAAGTCGATGACCGGGCACACGGCGGGTTCGGCCGGAGTGCTGAGCCTGGTCACGGCGCTGATGGCGATGGCCTCCGGCCGGATCCCGCCGGTCACCGAACTGGACGAGCCCACCGAGGACGTCAGCGCGATGCGGCTCGTGCACACCACCGCGACCAGGGCCGAGGTCCGCCTGGCGCAGGTCAACGGTTTCGGATTCGGCGGACTGAACGCCGTGGCGATAGTGGAGGCGGCCCGATGAGTGAGCTCGCGCCCGTCGTGATCAGCGGCGTCGGACCGGCCCTGCCGGGTGTGACCGGCATGGCGGACCTGGTGACCGGACCGGCCCTGCCCGCGGAGCCGGTGGACCCGGCCGCCGTGCTGGGCAAGCGCGGCCTGAAATACAAGGACCGTGCGACGCAACTCGGTCTGTGCGCGGCCTTCGCCGCGCTGCGCGACGCGGGCCTGCGCGACGCGGACGGCCCGACCGCGGACGGCACCGGCACCGGGGTGGTGGTGGCCTCCAACTACGGCAACGTCGACACGATCTGCCGGGTCGTCACCACCATCGCGGCCGAGACGACCCGCGGCACCAGCCCGATGGACAGCCCCAACGCCTCCAGCAACATCATCGCCTCCGAGATCGCCATCCGGTACAAGCTGGGCGGGCCGAACCTGACCGTCTGCAACGGTGACGCCTCGGGCCTGGACGCCCTGCGCTGGGCCGCGAGCATGCTGAGCGCCGGGCGGGCCGAGCAGATCCTGGTCGTCGGGGTCGAGCCGGACAACGAGATGGTGCGCAAGCTGGTCGGCGCCGACCGGATGGTCGACGGAGCGGTCGCACTGGTCCTCGAGCGGGAGGAGACCGCCCGCGAACGCGGCACGCGGGCCCGCGCCCGGTTCGGCGGCTTCTCCCGCACCGGCACCGTCGAGGTCGGCGTCCGCCGGCTGGAGGCGTTCGGTGCGGGCACCCCGACCGGCTGGTACCTGCCCGAGGCGGCCAGTGACCTGGACATCTCCGCACACCTCCTCGCCGGCGTCCCCCGGCACGGGATGCCCGACGCCTGGGGAACGCTCTCCGGCGCGCTGGGCGTGATCCAGAGCGCCGCGGCCGTCGGCCGCTTCGACGCGGGGGACCGGGGCCCGGTCCACGTCATGGCCGGCCGCGACGACGACGGGATCGCCGGAGCCGTGCTGTGTGCTCCAGGGGACGCAGAGTGACGAGTCAACAGTCCGCGCCCGGCGCCCCTGTCACCGGGCCCGCGTGCGTGGTGCACCACCGGGGGCCCTCGGGCGGACCCCGGGCGCTGCTGCTGCACGGCCTGGCCAACGGCCCCTCCGTCTGGGAGCCGCTGGCCGCCGCCGGAGCCGCGGGCCTCGACCTCTGGGTCGCGGACCTGCCCTGGGGCAGTGCGCACCCCCCCGACTGGGCCTACCAGCCGGACGCCACCCGCACGGTCGCCGAGGCGCTGAAGCAGGTACCCGGCGGCGCCGGCGTCGTCGTGGCGCACTCGTTCTCCGCGGTCCTCCTGATGGAACTCCTCAGCGACGAACTCGCCCGGGGCGGGGACCCGTTCGGGTGCTACGGCATCGACGCCCTGGTGTTCGCGTCACCGTTCTACCGGCGTTCCCCGGAGACCTTCGAGTACGGCATCGTCGGGGAACTCCTGGACAACTTCCGCCACACCATGGACGAGGGCATCCGGGTGATGGCCGGGCCGCGGCTCGACGCCTCCCTCCGGCACGACATGGCGCAGCGGGTCTGCGAACGCGTCGGCCCGTACGGCTACATGAGCTTCTTCCGCAGCTACTTGCGCACCCCCTGGCTGCGCACGGACCTGTTCACCGTGCCCGCACTCGTGATCGGCGGCGAACAGGACTTCATCGCCCCGCCCGACGAGGGCCTGGCACTCACCGCCGACCTCCCCGACGCCCGCTGCCGGTTCGTACCCGGCGCCGGGCACTTCCCCATGGTGGAGCAGGCGGACGCCTTCGCCGCCGCGCTCGGCGAATTCCTCGGCTCCATCAGCCGAACCGCACCAGCCGCACTCGACCAAGCGCTCGACCACCAAGGAGCCTGAGCACGATGACGTCACCCGTCACCACCACGCCCGAGCCGACCGAGCAGTCCATCAGCGACTTCTTCGACGTCACCAGCAACGTCACGCTGCGGCCCTCCTACGAGGGCGGGAACATCAGCACGACGATCGGCTTCAAGTGCGTGCACTACCTGATCGAGGCGGCCGTGCTGGAGCACTTCCGCGCCGCCGGCCTCGGTGCCACGAACCTCTACGTGGAGCACGGCGTCGGCCTCGACGTGGTCTCCGTCAACACCCGGCTGCACACCGTCCTCACCCTGGACGACGCCGTCGAGGTCGAGGTCGTGCCGGTCACCAAGGACACCGACGACCGGCTGAAGTTCAAGATCACCGCGACCGTGCCGCGCGAGGAGGGCCCGCGCAAGGCGGTCACCACCACCTTCAAGGTCGCCCTGCGCTCCATCGACCACGTCGAGAACGTGAAGCCGCTGCCCGAGCGGCTGCGCCGCTTCGTGGTGCCCCGGCTGGGCACCGCGACGCCGCGGGAGATCAGCGCCGTCCCGGTGGACAACATCAACCTGTCCGAGCAGCGCGGCATCACCAGCCGCTCCGGCGACCCGGTGCTGGCCGAGATCATCGGCGACGACAACGCCTTCGGCTGGAAGTGGCGGGTGCCCTACTTCTACTGCCACTTCACGAGCCACATGCAGATGTCCGGCTTCCTGCGGCAGATGGAGGAGGTGCTGCACCTGTTCGTCGCGGACCGGGGCATCGCCATCCACCGCATGCTGGACGAGCGGAACTGGATCCCGGTGGTCACCAAGTGCGACCTCGAGATCACCGAGGAGGTCCGCATCGAGGACGAGCTGTACACCGTCTTCACGATCGAGGACATCTTCAAGGGCATCCTCTTCACCGCCCGCATGGACTGCCACGTCGTCCGTGACGGCCGTCTGGTCCAGGTCGCGACCGGCCACATCACCCACGGCTACGTCACCAAGGAGTCGCCGGAGAAGGACTGGTCCCTGTGCACCTTCGACGAGGAGGTCATGGCCGCGCTGAGCGGCAAGCACCTCGCCGGCAACTGACCGGACCCGACCCGAAGGAGTAGTTGTCATGAGCAGCGACACCGTGAGCGCTGTCCGCGGGCCGGTGATCACCGCCTGGTCGGCAGTGTCCCCGTTCGGGATCGGCCGTTCGGCACTCGTCGACGGCATGCACGGAGGCGGCGAGACGGCCGCCCCGATCGACCCGGAGCAGTGGCAGGTGCCCGACGAGCGGGCCAGGCTGGTGCCCGGCTTCAGCCCGCGCGAGGCCCTGGGCCGCAAAGGCACCCGGTCCATGGACCGGGTCACCGGCCTCGCGGTGAGCGCCGTCGGTGCGCTGCTCGACGACGCCGACCGCAACCGTCATGTCGCCACCGGCGAGCGCGGAGCCATCGTGCTCGGCACCACCACCGGCAGCGCGCAGAGCATGATGGACTTCACGCGGGACTCCCTCACCGGAGCCCAGCCGTACTTCGTCGACCCGGCGCAGATGCCGAACACGGTGATGAACTGCGCGGCCGGCCAGTGCGCGATCTGGCACCAGATCAAGGGCCCCAACGCCACCATCGCAGGGGGCCGCCTGGCCGGTCTGCTGGCACTGAACTACGCCCGCCGGCTCCTGGGGGCCGACCGGGCGAAGGCGGTGCTGTGCGGCTCGGCGGAGGAGTACTCCAACGAGCGCGCCTGGCTCGAATGGCACACCCGCGGCGCCGAGGAGAACCCGGCGCTGCTCGGCGAGGGCGCCGGGATGCTCCTGCTGGAGCCCTCCGAGGACGTCGACGACCCGCACGTGCTGGCCGAGGTGCTCGCCGTGGAGAGCGGCGTCTTCGGTGACGGCGCGCTGCCCACGGTGCTGGAGGCCTGCCTGCGCCGTGCCATGGGCCGCGCCGGCGTCGACCCGTCGGAGGTCTGGGTGGCGAGCCCCTGCTCGGCCGCCGACACCCTCGGCGAGCAGGAACGCACCGTGCTGACCGGGATGTTCGGCGCCGACGCCCTCGAACCTCTCGCCAACACCGCGCTGTTCGGGGAGGCCTCGGCCGCGTCGGTCAGCCTGCAGATCGCCTCCGTGCTCGCGCTCGCCGAGCGCAGGACGGACGTCGCCGGGCGCGTCGCGGTCATCACCGCGGTCGAGCGCGACGGCGGGGCCGGCTGCGCACTGCTGCGGCTGCGTTGAGCACATCCCAGCCGGACCGAATCGAACGGAGACATACGTAGCGATGACGACACAGCCCCTTGCCGAGCCGGACAAGGAAGAACTGCGCCGGACGCTGGCCGACGTGATCGACGTCGAACCGGCCGACATCGGCGAGACCACCGACTTCGTGGACGACCTGGAGGTCGACTCGCTGCTCCTGCTGGAGCTGGTCGTGGTGCTGGAGAAGAAGTACGGGGTCAAGTTCAGCGAGGACGAGATGCGTACGGCGCGCACGCTCCGCGACGCGCACGCGCTGCTGGTGAGCAAGTCGGCGGTGTCGGCATGACGGTCGCGCCCCCCGGGGCGGTGGGCGCGGTCTCCCGCGCCCTGCGGCCCTCTCCGGTGGACGCGGAGGTCGAGGTGGTGTCCGTCGAGCGCTCCGGTGAGGGCGGCGCCCTCACCGCGGTGACCACCATCGGGATCGACAGGACGGAGCCGGTCTTCGCGGGCCACTACCCCGACTTCCCGATCTTCCCCGGGGTCTGCATCGTCGAGTGCGTCCAGCGCAGTGTGCTCGCGGTGGCCGAGCGTTCCGGCATGCCCGAACCGCGGTTGCTCGCGGTGGAGTCGACGCGCTTCCTCGGTGCCGTCTACCCGGGTGACCTGCTCACCGTCCGTCTGAGCCTGAGCGACCACGACGGCGGTCTGCGGTGCCGGGCCAAGGCCTCCACCGAGCGGGGCGACGCCGCGTCCGTGCGGCTGCGCATGTCCGGGGAGGTCGCCGCGTGACACCCCTTCAGGACGTGCACGAGCTGCTTCCGCACCGTTTCCCCATGCTGCTCGTGGACCGGGTGCTCGATCTGGTGCCCGGAGAGAGCGTCACCGCGGTCAAGGCGATCACCCGCAACGAGCAGTGCTACCGGAAGGCCGGCGCGCACACGGCCGCGACCGTACTCGAGTACCCGCAGGCCCTGCTGATCGAGTCGTGGGGCCAGACCGCGGGCATCCTGGCGACCTGGCGCTCACCGGACGAGGAGAGTGCCGGCGAGACCGGCAAGGTGATGCTGCTCGGCGGACTCACCGGGATCACGTTCCATCGGCCGGTCCTGCCGGGCGACGTGCTCCACCATCGGGCCCGGGTCTTCCACGCCCTGTCCGACACCGTCATTTTCGAGGGCGAGACCCTGTGCGACGGCGAGGTGGTGATGTCGGTCGAGCGGATGGTGATGGCGTTCCGCCCCGCCGAGCAACTGCTGCCGTCCGCAGGCTGAGCGAGGAAGGAAGAGGGTCCGATGACACACGACGCGAAGCGGGTCGCCCTGGTCAGCGGAGGCTCCCGGGGCATAGGCCGGGCCGTGGTGAAGCGGCTCGCGGCCGAGGGCCACGACATCAGCTTCTGCTACCAGTCCAACGGCGAGGCCGCGATCTCCCTGGAGAAGGAACTCGGCGAACTCGGCGTCCAGGTGCTGGCCCGGAAGGTCGACGTGGCAGACGCCGACTCGGTGCGCGCCTGGGTGGCGGAGACGCAGGAGACCCTCGGCACGGTGGACGTCGCCGTCACCGCGGCCGGTATCACCCGGGACAACCCGCTGCTGATGATGACCGACGAGCAGTGGAGCGAGGTGCGCTCCGTCAACCTCGACGGCGTCTACAACGTCTGCCGCTCGGTGGTGTTCGAGATGATGAAGCGCCGCTCCGGCTCGCTCGTCCTGATCTCGTCGGTGGCGGGCGTCTACGGCCACGCCACGCAGTCCAACTACGCCGCGACCAAGGCCGGCATCATCGGCTTCGGCAAGTCCCTGGCCAAGGAGATCGGCCGCTACGGGATCCGGTCCAACGTGGTCGCCCCGGGCTTCATCGAGACCGACATGACCTCGGTCCTCGGCGACAAGATCCGCGACGAGATGCTGAAGTCCATCCCCCTGAAACGCTTCGGTGCCGCCGAGGAGGTCGCCGACCTGGTGTCCTTCCTCGCCTCCGAGCGCGCCGGCTACATCACCGGCAGCGTCTTCCAGATCGACGGCGGCATCACCATCTGACACCGGCCCCCACCACACGAGGACACACCGCCATGGCCAAGAAGCCGCCGCGCTGGTACTTCTCCCTGCGCAGCCCCTACTCCTGGTTCGCCTACCGGGACCTGATGAAGCACCACCCCGACGTGCTGGATGCCGTGCAGTGGATCCCGTTCTGGGAGCCGGACGCGCGGACCGAGGAACTGCTGGCATCGGCCGGGGTGACCCTGCCGCTGGTGCCGATGGCACGGGAGAAGAACTTCTACATCCTCCAGGACGCCCGCCGGCTGGCAGAGGACCGCGGACTCGACGTCACCTGGCCCATCGACCGCGAACCGGTGTGGGAGGTGTCCCACCTGGCGTACCTCCTGGCCGAGGACGCGGGCAAGGGCCGGGAGTTCGTCGACCGGGTCTACCAGGCCCGCTGGCAGGAGTCGAAGAACATCTCCGACCCGGCCGTGATCGGCGAGATCGCCGCCGGCCTCGGCCTGGACGCGGACCGGGCCGCCGGCGCGGTCGACGACGCGGACCTGCGGGCCCGCGGCGTGGAGATCCTCGCCGCCTCGGCGAAGGACGGCCTGTTCGGCGTGCCGTTCTTCATCCACGGCCACGACAAGTTCTGGGGCGTGGACCGCGTCGAGGCGTTCGTCGCCGCTCTGCGGGGCGTGCCGCGCGGCACCACCGGTCCCTCCGAGGCCGAACTGGCCGCCCTGCCCGACATGGCCGCGGTCCAGGGCGACGCCGGCCACGCCGGCGGCTGCGGCTGAGCCGCGGCCCCCGGGCCCCGACAGACGACAGGCGAGAGGCAACGATGAACGACGAGCACCGGCGTCCGGCCGACTGGGACGCGATCGTGGTGGGCAGCGGCATGGGCGGAATGACCTGTGCCGCCTACCTGGCCGTGACCGGTCACCGGGTGCTGGTGCTCGAACAGGCCGGCGTGCTGGGCGGCAACAGCCATGTGTTCCGCCGCCGTTCGGCCTACGAGTTCGACGCCGGTGTGCACTACATCGGTGACTGCGGACCCGACGGGGTGCTCCCCGCGATCCTGCGCGGGCTCGCCCTGGACGACCGGGTCGTCTTCCGCGACATGGACCCCGACGGGTTCGACGAGGTCGTTCTGCCGGGCCTGCGGATGCTCGTGCCCACCGGCTGGGACCGCTACCTGGACCGCCTGACCGGCGTCCTCCCGCAGGACAAGGAGGGGCTGCGGGAGTTCGTCGAGGTGTGTTCGTCGGTCGGCGGGGAGATGCGCTGGACACTGCTGTCCGCGGCCGGCGTCGATCCGGCGGAGATCCTGCGGCGCACCCCCACGGCGATGGCCTGGGGACGGCGCACGCTGCACGACCTGTTCGAGCACTGCCGGCTGTCCGCCGAGGCGCGCACGGTGCTGGCCGCCCAGGCCCTCAACTACGGCATCGGGCCCCGGGAAGCCACGGTCGGCATGCACGCCAGCGTCATGGACCACTACCTGCGGGGCGCCGCGTATCCCGTCGGCGGGGGGCAGATGCTGTCCGCCTCGCTGGCGGAGGCCGTCACCGGGCACGGCGGCACGGTGCGGACCCGGCAGCGCGTGGAGCGCGTCCTGGTCGAGGACGGCCGCACGCGCGGGGTGGTGCTGGACACCGGTGAGGAACTGCACGCGCCGATCGTGGTGTCCAACGCCGACTACCCGCGCACCGTGCTCGAACTGGTGGGAGAGGAGCACCTGGCGCCCTCCGTGGTGAAGCGGGCCCGCACCGCGGTGATGGGCCACCCCCTGGTGGTGCTGTACGTCGGGCTGGACCGGGAACTGCCGGGCCGCAGCGGCGCGAACCTCTGGTGGCACGGCAACGCCGACATCGAGGAGGCGTTCCGTGGTCTGGCCGAGGGCCGTTTCGACGCCCCCGAGTCGGTCTTCATCTCCTTCGCGTCGTCCAAGGACCCGGACACCGCGGCCATCCGCCCTCCGGGGCACGCCAACTTCCAGGTGATGGCCCTGTGCCCGCGCTCGCTGGACGCCTGGGGCACGGCCGCCGCCTCGCCGCACGGCGAGGGCTACCGGCGCGACCCGGCGTACCTGGCGGAGAAGCAGAGGGTCACGGAGGCCATGCTGGCGACGGCGGAGCGGGCGCTCGGCCCCTTCCGCGCGCACATCACGCACCTGGAGCTGGCGACACCGGCCACCCAGCGCCGCTACACCCGATCCACGGGAGGCTCGCCGTTCGGCCTCGCGAGCTGGGGCGGCAAGGGCGCCAGGCCGGACACCCGCACGAGTGTGAAGGGCCTGTACGTGGTGGGTCAGAGCACCCGGTACGGCAGTGGCATCACCGGCGCCGCCGTGAGCGGCATCGCCTGTGCCGGGCAGATCCTCGACCGCCCCCTCCTGCCGGAGGTGCACGCGGGCGCGGTGCTGGGGGAGCGCCGGCTGCTTCCCGAGCGCGGCGCCGGCTGGGACCCGCTGCACGCCAGCGGCGGCCGTGCGCCGCGCGGCGGTGACACGACCTAGGTCCGCGCGAGGAGCCGTTCCGCCGGAAGCCCGACGGCTTCCGGCGGTCGGCTTATTGAGGCTTCTTATAAGAACGTTCCGGCGCCGCAGGGTGCTTGATAACGTCCGAGCGGCGAGGCGGGGTCCGCTCGTGCTCCCGGTCCAGACGCGCCCCATCGGAATTCCTGCGGGACTTCTTCACCATTTTCTGATTCAACAGGAGTGAATAGTCGTGCCACAATCCGGTGATGTCCGACTCCCCCTGACGCCGGCCCAATCCGGTATTTGGTACGCACAGCGGATCGACTCCTCCCACACCATCTACAACATCGCCGAATACCTGGACATTCACGGTCCCGTCGACCCGGTCCGTTTCGAAAGCGCGCTTCACCGGGTGGTCGGCGAAACCGACGCACTGCGCGTGCGATTCGTGGAGAACGGTGAAACCCCCGAGCAGGTGGTCCTCCCCGCGGTCCGGTTCCCGGTCCACGTCCTCGATCTCTCCGGCGAGCCCGATCCGGTCGGCAGCGCGCGGTCCTGGATGGACGAGGACAACACCCGTCCGATCGACCTGTTCGGCGACGGCCTGTTCACCTTCGCCCTGCTGCGCATCGCCGAGGACCGGTGGATGTGGTACCACCGCGTCCACCACATCCTGCTGGACGGCGCCGGTTTCGCGATGCTCGCGCCCCGGGTGGCGGAGGTCTACTCGGCGCTGATGGCCGACGAACCCGTGCCGGACACCCCGTTCGGGCCGCTGCGTGAACTGGTGGAGGCCGAGCAGGACTACGTCACCTCCGAGGTGCACGCCGCCGACCGCGCCTTCTGGACCGAGCGGCTGGCCGGCGTGGAGCCCGCCGTCAGCGTCTGCGGCGGCCGGCAGCACCTGCCCCGCAAGGTGATCCGTCGCAGCGAGGCGCTCGGTGCCGCCGAGGTCGAGGCCGTCCGCGACATCGCGCGCGAGCTCGGCATCGGCTGGCCGGCCGTGGTGGTCGCCGCTCTCGCCCTCTACGTGCAGCGCCTCACCGGAACCGAAGAGGTCGTCATCGGCCTGCCGGCCGCCGCCCGGCCGGGACGCAGCCTGCGGACGGTTCCCGGCAGCGTCTCGAACCTGCTCCCGCTGCGACTGCGCGTCAGGCCCGACATGAGCGTCCGTGACCTGCTCGCCGCCGTCTCCGCCGAGATGCGCGAGGCCGTGCGCCACCAGAGGTACCGGCACGAGGACATCCGGCGCGACCTGCGACTGGGTCCCGAGCAACACCTGGTCGGGCCGCACGTGAACCTGGTGCTGTTCGACTACCGCCTGGAGTTCGCCGGCCACGCCTCCAGCGCGCACAATCTTCCCAACGGCCCGATCACCGACTTCGCGGTCCTGGTGGACACCCGCTCCACCGGCGGCGGGCTGCGCTTCGACTTCGACGCCAACGCGGCGCTGTACGACGAGGACTCCCTCGCCTCGCACCAGGGCCGCTTCCTCGACCTGCTCTCCCGGCTGTGCGCCGGCGACCCCGCGACGCCGGTCGGGCGGCTGGACACCGCCACCGCCGCCGACCGCGCCCGGGTACTCGCGCGCCCCGCCGCCGGACCGGGGACGACCGCGACGCTGCCGGAGCTGTTCGAGCGGGTGGCCGCCGAACACCCGGACCGCACCGCGGTGGTGCTCGACGGCGCCCACCACAGCTACCGGGAGATCAACGCGCGCGCGAACCGGCTGGCCCGGCTGCTGATCGCCCGGGGCGCCGGCCCCGAGCGCTTCGTGGCGCTGGCGCTGCCGCGCTCCGTGGACATGGTGGTCGCGCTCGTGGCGACCCTGAAGGCCGGCGCCGCCTACCTGCCGCTCGACCCGGCCTACCCGGCCGACCGGCTCGCCTACATGCTGGCCGACGCCGCCCCGGGTCTGCTGCTCACCGACACGGCGAGCGCCGCGGGCCTCCCGGAGACCGGCACCGCCGTGCCGCTGCTGCTGGACGATCCCGGTACGGTCGCCGAACTGGCCCGCCAGGAGGACGGCGACGTCAGCGCCGCCGAGCGCGCCGTCCCGCTCGACCCCCGGCACCCCGCGTACATGATCTACACGTCCGGGTCCACCGGCCGGCCCAAGGGCGTCGTCGTGCCGCACCACAACGTGGTCCGGCTGTTCACCGCCACGCAGGAGTGGTTCCACTTCGGGGCCGACGACGTGTGGACGCTGTTCCACTCCTACGCCTTCGACTTCTCGGTGTGGGAGCTGTGGGGTCCGCTGCTGCACGGCGGCAGGCTGGTCGTCGTACCCCACGACGTGAGCCGCTCGCCGGAGGAGTTCCTGCGGCTGCTGGCCCGCGAGCGCGTCACGGTGCTCAACCAGACGCCTTCCGCCTTCTACCAGCTCATGCAGGCCGACCAGGAGAACCCCGAGGCCGCGGCCGGGCTGGCGCTGCGCCGTGTCGTCTTCGGCGGTGAGTCGCTGGACCTGTGGCGGCTGGAGCGCTGGTACGGCAGGCACGCGGACGACGCCCCCGTCCTGGTCAACATGTACGGCATCACCGAGACCACGGTGCACGTCAGCCACCGGGCGCTGGACGCCACGAGCGTGGGCGCCGAGAGCGGCAGCGTCATCGGCTCCCCGATCCCCGACCTCGGGGTCTACCTGCTCGACGACGCCCTGCGCCCGGTCCCGCCGGGAGTGGCCGCGGAGATGTACGTCTCCGGCGAGGGACTCGCCCGCGGCTACCACGGACGCCCGGACCTGACCTCCCACCGCTTCGTCGCCGACCCGTTCGGCGCGCCCGGCAGCAGGATGTACCGCACCGGCGACGTGGCGCGCTTCACGGCCGACGGCGAACTGGAGTTCGTCGGACGCGCCGACCACCAGGTCAAGATCCGCGGTTTCCGGATCGAGCTGGGCGAGATCGAGGCCGTGGTCGAGGGCCTCGCCGGGGTCGCCCGGGCCGCGGTCGTCGTGCGCGAGGACCAGCCCGGTGACAAGCGGCTGGTCGCCTACGTCACCCCGGCCGGCGACCGCGACGGCGTCGATGCCGCCGCCCTGCGCGAGAGTGCCGCCGCCGCGCTGCCCGAGTACATGGTGCCGTCGGCGTTCGTGGTGCTGCCCGCCCTGCCGATCACCGCCAACGGCAAGCTGGACCGCAAGGCCCTGCCGGAGCCGGAGTTCGTGGCGGGCTCGGCCGGACGCGCCCCGCGCACGCCGGCCGAGGAGGTCCTGTGCGGCCTGTTCGCCGAGGCCCTCGGTGTCCCCGGCGTCACCATCGACGACAACTTCTTCGACGTGGGCGGCCACTCCCTGCTGGCCACCCGGCTGGTCAGCAGGATCCGCTCGGTCTTCGGCATCGAGCTGCAGATCCGCACGCTGTTCGAAGCGCCGACCGTCGCCGCGGTGGCCGAGCGCGTCACCTGCGCCGAGAGCGCCCGCTCCGGAATCTCCCCCATGCCCCGCCCGGCGGAGATCCCCCTGTCGTACGCCCAGAACCGGCTGTGGTTCGTCGACCGGCTCGAGGGGCCCAGCTCCGCCTACAACATCCCGCTGGTGATGCG
This sequence comes from Streptomyces sp. NPDC005925, assembly GCF_040638805.1. Taxonomy (NCBI): domain Bacteria; kingdom Bacillati; phylum Actinomycetota; class Actinomycetes; order Kitasatosporales; family Streptomycetaceae; genus Streptomyces; species Streptomyces sp. NPDC005925. The sequence goes on from NZ_JBEXVL010000018.1 coordinate 76,467, forward strand.
CCTTTCCGGACCGCTGGACCACGACGCGCTGCTCGCGGCGTTCGCCGACCTGCTGGCGAGGCACGAGAGCCTGCGCACCGTCTTCCCCGACGTGAAGGGCATCCCGAGCCAGGTCGTCCTCGACCCCGAGACGCGCCCAATCGAACTGCCCGTCGCCACGATCAGCGACGAGGACCTGCCCGCGGCGCTCGCCAGCTGCGCGGGCGGGGCGTTCGACCTGGCCACCGAACTGCCGCTGCACGTGGACCTGTTCCGGCTCGGCGAGGAGGAGCACGTGCTCTCCGTGGTGGTGCACCACATCGCCGCGGACGGATGGTCGCTGGGCGTACTGGCCCAGGACCTGTCCACGGCGTACACCGCCCGCAGCCAGGGCGCCGAGCCCGACTGGCAGCCGCTGGCCGTGCAGTACCCCGACTACACCCTGTGGCAGCGCGACGTCCTCGGTGACGACCGCGACCCCTACAGCACCATGGCGCGGCAGCTCGCCTTCTGGCGCTCCGAACTGGCCGGACTGCCGGAGGAGACCACGCTGCCCACCGACCGGCCGCGACCGGCCGAGCCGGACTACCAGTCCGACGTGGTGGAGCTGCGCCTGCCCGCCGAACTGCACCGCGACCTGTCCCGACTGGCCCGCCAGTCCGGCAGCACGCTCTTCATGGTCCTCCAGGCGGGCCTGGCCTCGCTGCTGTCGACGCTCGGCGCCGGCACCGACGTGGTGCTGGGCAGCCCGATCGCCGGCCGCACCGACGAGGCCCTGGACCGCATGGTCGGCTTCTTCGTCAACACGCTCGTCCTGCGCACCGACGTCTCCGGCGACCCGACGTTCCGCGAACTGCTCGGCCGGGTGCGCGAGTCGGACCTGGCGGCCTACGCCAACCAGGACGTGCCGTTCGAGCGGCTGGTCGAGGTCCTCAACCCCGAGCGCTCGCTGGCCCGCCACCCGCTGTGCCAGGTGCTGTTCTCCCTGCAGAAGAAGCTCGACCCCACCCTGGACTTCCCCGGTCTGAAGGCGGTCGCCGAGCCCGGCGTGCGCACCATGGCCAAGTTCGACCTGTCCTTCGAGTTCGGCGAGTGCGCCGACGACACGGGCAGCCCCACCGGCATCGACGCCGTCGTCGAATACCGGAAGGACCTCTTCGACCGCTCGACGGTCCAAGCGCTCGCCGACCGCCTGGTACGTCTCCTGCAGGCCGTCGTCACCGACCCCGATCTGCCGGTACGCGCGGTCGACGTGCTGTCGCCCGCCGAGCGGCGGCGCCTTCTGGAGACCTGGAACGACACCGCCTGCGACCTGCCCTCGGGCACCCTCGTCGACCTGCTGGAGCGGACCGCGGCCCACACCCCGGACGCGGTCGCGGTCTGCGACGGACCACGCACCCTGACCTACCGCGAACTGCACGAGTCGGCCAGCCGGCTGGCGCACGAGCTGATCGCCCGCGGCGCCGGCCCCGAGCGGGTCGTCGCCCTCGGCATGCAGCGCTCCGCGGAACTGATCGTCGCCCTGCTGGCGGTGCTCAAGTCCGGCGCGGCCTACCTCCCCGTCGACCCCGCCTACCCCACCGAGCGCGTCGCGCTGCTGCTGTCCGACGCCCGCCCGGTGCTGCTGGTGAGCACCTCCGGCGTGCTCGCCGGATGGCCCGAGGAAGCCGTCGCCGGAGTGCCGGCGCTGGTCCTGGACGACACCGCGACGGCCGCGTCGATCGCCTCCCGCCCCGCGACCGGCCCCGCGGACGCCGACCGCACCGCGCCGCTGCGCCCGGACAACGCCGCCTACGTCATCTACACCTCCGGTTCGACCGGAACCCCGAAGGGCGTCGTGGTGGCCCACCGCAACGCCGCCAACCTGGTCGGCTGGGCCGGCCGGGAGCTCGGCGCCCCCGCCCTCACCCACACCCTGGCCTCCACCTCCCTCAACTTCGACGTGTCGGTCTTCGAGATCTTCGGGCCGCTGACCGTCGGCGGCCGCATCGACGTCGTACGCGACCTGCTGGCGCTGGCCGAGCAGCCGGAGGGCTGGTCGGGCGACCTGATCAGCGCCGTACCGTCCCTGCTGGCCCAGCTGATCGGCCAGGACACCGTGCCCGCCACGGCCGACCTGGTGGTACTCGCCGGTGAGGCGCTCACCGGGCGGGCCGTCGCGGACATCCGCACCGCCATGCCCAAGGCGCGCATCGCCAACTTCTACGGCCCGACCGAGGCCACGGTCTACGCCACCGCGTGGTGGGCCGGCGACGGCCCCGCCGAGCCCCTGATCGGCCGTCCCGTCGCCAACACCCAGGTGTACGTGCTGGACGCCTGGCTGCGGCCGGTGCCCGCCGGTGTCGCGGGCGAGCTGTACCTGGCGGGCGCGGGCCTGGCCCGTGGCTACCTGGACCGTCCGGAACTGACCGCGCAGCGGTTCGTGGCCAGCCCCTTCGGCGCACCCGGCTCCCGCCTGTACCGCACCGGCGACGTGGTGCGGTGGACGGCCGACGGGCAACTGGCCTACGTCGGGCGCGCCGACGAGCAGGTGAAGGTCCGCGGCTTCCGCATCGAGACCGGCGAGATCGAGTCGGTACTCGCCGACGACCCCGCGGTGGCGCAGGCAGTGGTGATCGCCCGGGAGGACCGGCACCACCACAAGCAACTGGTCGCCTACGTCGTACCGGCGGGCGGCGCGGAGATCGACGCCGACCGCCTGCGCGAGCAGGTGGCCACCACCCTGCCCAGCTACATGATGCCGGCGGCCTTCGTCGTCCTGCGCAAGCTGCCGCTCAACCCCAACGGCAAGCTCGACCGCGCCGCCCTGCCCTCCCCGCAGTTCGCCGGCGACCGCGCCGGACGCCTGCCCCGCACCCCGCAGGAGCAGGTCCTCTGCGGCCTCTACGCGGAGATCCTCGAGCTCTCCTCGGTCGGCATCGACGACAGCTTCTTCGACCTCGGCGGACACTCGCTGATCGCCAACCGGCTGATCATCCGCATCCAGTCGGTGCTCGGCGTCGACCTCACGGTGCGCGACCTGTTCGAGGCGCCCACCGTCGCCCGGCTGGCGGAGCTGATAGAGCGGGCCGGCACCGCCCGGCCACGGGTGACCCCGGTGGAGCGCCCCGAGCGGGTGCCGGTGTCGTTCACCCAGCAGCGGCTGTGGTTCCTCCACCGCCTGGAAGGCCCGAGCCCGACCTACAACCTCGGCGTCTCCCTGCGCTTCACCGGCCAGGTCGACCGGGCCGCCCTCTACGAGGCGCTGCACGACGTGACGGTCCGGCACGAGAGCCTGCGCACGGTCTTCCGCGACGTCGACGGCGTGCCCGTCCAGTCCATCGTGCCCGCGGACGAGGCCCGCCCGAAGATCTCGGTGACCGAGCTCACCGAGCCCGAACTGGACACCACGCTCACGGCGGCCGCCCGCCGCGGATTCGACCTGGAGAACGAACTGCCCATCCGGGCCGAGCTGTTCGTGCTCAGCCCCACCGAGCAGGTGTTCCTCATCCTGGTGCACCACATCGTGGCCGACGGCTGGTCGTACGCCACCCTGGTCAGCGACTTCTCCACCGCCTACGCCGCGCGCCGGGCGGCCCACGCCCCCGAGTGGGCGCCCCTGCCGGTGCAGTACGCCGACTACGCGCTGTGGCAGCGCGAGGTCCTCGGCGGCCTCGACGACCCCGACAGCGTCCTGGCGCGGCAGATGGACTACTGGACGTCGGCTCTGGCCGGCCTGCCGGACCAGCTGGAACTGCAGACCGACCGGCCCCGCCCGGCCGCCCCCAGCCACGGCGGCGGATTCGTCCCCATCACCGTCGGCCCCGAGGTCCACGCCCGGCTGCTGGAGATCGCCCGCTCCAGCGGTGTCAGCCTGTTCATGCTGATGCAGGCCGCACTGGCCGCGCTGCTCAACCGGATGGGCGCCGGCGAGGACGTCCCGATCGGCACGTCGGTCGCCGGCCGCAACGACGAGTCGCTGGTCGACCTGATCGGCTTCTTCGTCAACACCCTCGTACTGCGCAACGACCTGAGCGGCGACCCCACCTTCCGCCAGCTCCTGGGCCGCGTCCGCGAGGCCGACCTGTCCGCCTTCGCCCACCAGGACGTGCCCTTCGAACTGCTGGTGGAGACGCTCAAGCCGGAGCGTTCCCTCTCCCGCCACCCGCTCTTCCAGGTCCTGCTCAACTTCGAGAACACCCCCGAGATGGAACTCGACTTCCCCGGCGTGCGCACCCGCCTGCACCCGGTGAACACCGAGGTCGCCAAGTTCGACCTGTCGTTCTCCATGGGCGACCGCTACGCCGACGACGGTGCGCCCGCCGGCATCACCGGGCTCCTCAACTACAGCACCGACCTGTACGACCGGGGCACCGCGGAGGACATCTCCGCCCGGCTCCGCTGCCTGCTGGCGTCGATCGCCGACGACCCGGCACAGCGGGTGAGCGAGTTGGACCTGCTCGACGAGGCCGACCGGAGCCGCATCCTCGCCCTCGGCGTCGGCGAGATACGCGACGAGGTCCCGCCGACGTTCGTCGAGCGGTTCGAGAACCAGGTCGCCCGGACCCCGGACGCCGTCGCCCTGGTCCACCAGGGCACCGAGGTGACCTACCGCGAACTCGACGAGCGGGCCAACCGGCTGGCCCACCACCTGATCGCCCGCGGCGTCGGCGCCGAGGACTGGGTCGCCGTCGCCCTGCCCCGCGCCCCCCAGCTGGTCGTCACCCTGGTCGCCGTCCTCAAGGCGGGCGCCGCCTACCTCCCGCTCGACCCCGACTACCCGGCGCAGCGCATCGAGTACATGATCGGGGACGCCTCGGCCATGCTGCTCATCACCGACGGCGACATCGGCGCCGGCATCCCGGACTTCCCGGACCTGCCGCGGCTGCTGCTCGACGAGCCGGCCACCGTCGAGGCGGTCGCCGCGTGCCCGACGGCCGCCCCCACCGACGCCGACCGCCGCCACCCGGTCCACCCCCACCACTCGGCGTACGTCATCTACACCTCCGGCTCCACCGGGCGGCCCAAGGGCGTCCTGACCGAACAGCACTGTCTGAGCGACTACCTGCGCTGGAGCACCTCGGCCTACCCGAGCACCACGGGCACCGCGATCCTGCACAGCCCGATCTCCTTCGACCTCACGGTGACCGCGCTGTACACCACGCTCAGCGTCGGCGGCCGCGTCGTCCTGGCCACCCTCGACGACAGCGACCCGCGGACGCTGGAGACGCTGACGAAGACGCCGTCCACGTTCCTCAAGGCCACCCCGAGCCACCTCTCGCTGCTGGAGGCGCTGCCCGACCCGTTCTCGCCCAGCCGTGAACTGATGCTCGGCGGCGAACTGCTGCTCGGTGAATCGCTCACCGAATGGCGCACGCGCTTCCCCGAAGCGCACATCTACAACGGCTACGGCCCCACCGAGACCACCGTCAACTGCACCCAGCTCGTCATCAGGGCCGGCGAGCCCGTCGACAGCGGCCCGCTGCCGATCGGCGGCGCGATGCCCAACACCTGGCTGTACGTACTGGACGAGTGCCTGCGGCCGGTGCCCGTGGGCGTGGCCGGAGAACTGTACGTGGCGGGCGAGGGCATCGCCCGCGGCTACCTGCACCGGCCGAAGATGACCTCGGAACGCTTCGTGCCCAACCCGTTCGGCCCGCCCGGCACCCGCATGTACCGCACCGGCGACATCGTCAAGTGGACCTCGGGCGGCGAGCTGTACTTCCTGCGCCGCATCGACGACCAGGTCAAGATCCGCGGCTTCCGGGTCGAGGTCGGCGAGATCGAGAACGCGCTGCTGCGCCGCACCCACGTCGCCAAGGCGGCCGTCGTGATACGCGAGGACGTCCCCGGCGACCTGCGCATCGTCGCCTACCTCGTCCCCGACGGCCCCCTCGACGAGGCCGCGGTCGCCCGCGAGACCGCCGCGGACCTGCCGGACTACATGATGCCGGCCGCCTACGTCGTGCTGGACGAACTCCCGCTCAGCCCCAACGGCAAGGTCGACCGGCGGGCCCTGCCGGAGCCGGACTACTCCGCCACCGACGCGGGCCGCGCGCCGCGCACACCGCAGGAAGAGGTCCTCTGCGGGCTCTTCGCGGAGATCCTGGGCGTCCCCACGGTAGGAGCGGACGACAACTTCTTCGACCTGGGCGGGCACTCCCTGCTGGCCACCCGGCTGGTGAGCCGGGTCCGCTCCGTCTTCGGCACGGAACTGCCCATCCGCGCGCTGTTCGAGACCCCGACCGTGGCGGGCCTGGCCGAAGCACTGCCCGGCGCCCCGCAGGGCCGCTCCACGCTCCTCGGCCGGCAGCGCCCCGCCCACCTGCCGCTGTCCCACGGCCAGATGCGGCTGTGGTTCCTCAACCGCTTCGAGGGCCGCAGCGCCACCTACAACCTGCCGGTCGCGCTCGAGCTCGACGGCCCGGTGGACGCCGCCGCGCTGCGCTCCGCGCTCGCCGACGTCGTCGCCCGCCACGAGGCACTGCGCACGATCTTCCCCGAACGGGACGGCAGCCCCTACCAGGCGGTGCTCGACCCCGCGGTGGCCGCGCCCGAGTTCACCGTCCTCGACGTCACCGCCGGCGACCTCGACGACGCGGTACGGGAGGCCGCCGGACAGGGCTTCGACCTCACCGTCGAACTGCCCGTGCGGGCCACCCTGCTGCGCACCGGAGAGCGGGAGTCGGTCCTCGTCGTGGTCATGCACCACATCGTGGTCGACGGCTGGTCCACCGGCCCCTTCGGCAGGGACCTCGCCGAGGCCTACGGCGCGCGGTGCGCCGGCACCGCCCCCACCTGGACACCGCTGCCGGTGCAGTACCCGGACTACACCCTGTGGCAGCGCTCCGTACTGGGCAGCGAGGACGACCCGGACAGCGTGGCCTCGCGGCAGCTGGCGTACTGGCGCCAGGCCCTGGCCGGCCTGCCCGACGAGCTGACCCTGCCGGTGGACCGGCCGCGCCCCGCGACCCCGTCCTACCGCGGCGGCTGGGCCACCTTCCGGATCGGCCCCGAACTGCACCGGAACCTGGCGGCGCTCGCCCGCCGCAGCGGAACCAGCATGTTCATGGTCCTTCAGGCCGGCATGTCGGTGCTGCTGCACCGCCTCGGCGCGGGCACCGACATCCCGCTCGGCACCCCCATCGCGGGCCGCACCGACGAGGCCCTGGACGATCTGGTGGGCTTCTTCGTCAACAACCTCGTGCTGCGCACCGACCTGTCCGGCGACCCCACCTTCGCCGAACTCCTCGGCCGGGTGCGGGACACCGACCTCGCGGCCTACGCCCACCAGGACGTGCCCTTCGAGCGGCTGGTCGACGCCGTGAACCCCGAGCGCGCCATGGCCCGTCACCCGCTCTTCCAGGTGATGGTCAGCCTGCACAACAACCCCGAGGCCGACTTCGACCTGCCGGGCGTGACGGCACGGCGCCGCCAGCTCGACCTGAACGTCGCCAAGTTCGACCTCAACTGGAACTTGCGCGAGGTGTACGACGCCGACCACGAACCCGCCGGGATCGAGGCCGTCGCCGAGTACAGCGCGGACCTGTTCGACCACGCCACCGTGGTCCGGATGACCGGGCAGTTCACCCACCTCATGGAACAGCTCTGCGCCGAGCCCGACCGCGCCGTCGGCGAGGCCGACGTCCTCACCCCCGACGAGCGCACCCGGCTGTTGCGCGAATGGAACGCCACCGCCGCCGACTTCGGCCCCCGGTCACTGGTGCAGGAGATCGAGGCGGCGGCCGCCCGCTCCCCCGAACGCATCGCGGTCGTCACCGCCGACGGGGAGATCGACTACGCGGAGCTCAACGCCCGGGCGAACCGGCTGGCACACCACCTGGCCGGCCAGGGCGCCCGCCCGGAGGTCCGGATCGCGGTGAGCCTGCCGCGCGGCCTCGACCTGGTGGTGGCGCTCCTCGCGGTGCTCAAGTCCGGCGCCGCCTACATCCCGCTCGACCCGGCCTACCCGGCCGAACGCGTGCGCTACATCCTCGCCGACGGCTCGCCCGCCCTGGTGCTGACGACGTCCGCACTCGCCGGCGACCTGCCCGTGCCCGACGGGGCCGGGGTGATCGCACTGGACGACCCGGCGCTGGCGGAGCGGACCGCGGCCCTGCCCGCCACCGACCCGGCCCCCGCGGCACACGGCGACCACCCCGCCTACGTGATCTACACCTCCGGCTCCACCGGCCGCCCCAAGGGCGTGGTGGTCACCCGCGCGAACATCACCAACTTCGTCCGGGACATGTGCGACAGGCTGCCGGTCACCGAGGCCGACACCCTCGTCGCGGTCACCACCGTCTCCTTCGACATCGCCGGCCTCGAGCTGTACGCGCCGCTGATGGCCGGGGCCCGGCTGGTGGTCGCCGCCACCGAGCAGGTGCGCGACATGGACCAGCTGGCGAAGCTGATCACCGGCACCGGCGCGACCCTGGCCCAGGCGACACCGACGCTGTGGCAGGCGCTGGCGGCCGACCACCCGGAGGCTCTCACCGGTCTGCGGGTCCTGGTCGGCGGAGAGGCCCTGTCCGCGCAGCTCGCCGACCGGCTGCGTGACCTGTCCGTCTCCGTACGCAACATGTACGGCCCGACCGAGACCACGGTGTGGTCCACCACGGCCGCCCTGGAGGAGCGCCCCGGCGCCCCGGTGATCGGCCGGCCGATCGCCAACACCCAGGTGTACGTGCTCGACGCCCGCCTCGCGCCGGTACCCCCCGGCGTCGCGGGCGACCTCTACCTCGCCGGCGACGGCGTGGTCCGCGGCTACCTGGCGCGGCCCGGGCTGAGCGCCGAACGGTTCGTGGCCGACCCCTTCGGCCCGGCCGGTTCCCGGATGTACCGCACCGGCGACGTGGCCCGCTGGAACACCACGGGCGACCTCGAGTTCGTCGGACGCGCCGACGACCAGGTCAAGGTCCGCGGCTTCCGCATCGAACTCGGCGAGATCGAGGCCGTCCTGGCCGCCCACCCGGCGGTGGCCCAGGTCACCGTGGTGGCCCGGGCGGACGGTGACGGCACCACCCGCCTGGTGGCCTACCTGGTCGCACCCGGCGGTCAGGAGGTGCCGGCCGCCGCCGAACTGCGCGAGCACGGGGCGCGCGTCCTGCCCGACTACATGGTCCCGGCCGCGTTCGTCGCCCTCGAAGCCCTGCCGCTCACCCCGAACGGCAAGGTGGACCGCAAGCTGCTGCCCGCCCCGGACTTCACCGCCCTCGTCGGCGACGAGGGACCGCGCACCCCGCACGAGGAAGTGCTCTGCGAGCTGTTCGCCGAGGTCCTCGGCCTGTCCTCGGTGGGTGTACGCGACAGCTTCTTCGACCTCGGCGGCGACAGCATCGTCTCCATCCGGCTGGTCAGCCGCGCCCAGAAGAGGGGCCTGAGGATCAAACCGGAGGACGTGTTCGTCCACCGGACCGTCGAGGGCCTGGCCTCCGTGGCGACCGAGGTCCCCGACACCGTCGTCGAGTCCTCCGGCACCCGCGTCGGCGGGCTCCCCCTCCCGCCGTCCGTGCACGCACTGCGGGAACGCGGCGGCACGGTCACCGGACACCACGAGTCGCTGCTCCTGGACGCCCCCGACGGCCTCGACGCCGACCGGCTCCAGGCCCTGGCGGGCATGCTCACCGACCGGCACGACGCCCTGCGGCTGGTCCTGGGACGCCACGACGACGGCGCCCGGTGGACCCTGGAGGTACGGGCCCCCGGCACGGTCGACGCCGCCCGCCTCGTCACCCGCGTACCCGTCGCCCACCTCGACGCCGACGCGCTGGACGACGCGCTGCGCGCACACGGCGCGACCGTCGCCGCCCAACTCGACCCGCAGGCGGGCGACCTCGCCCGGTTCGTCTGGTTCGACGCCGGCGCCACCGGACGGGGGCGGCTGCTGCTGGTCGTGCACCGGCTGGCCGTGGACGCCGAGTCCTGGCGCCTGCTCCGCGCCGACCTGGACACCTGCTGGCAGGCCCTCGTCTCCGGCGAGACGCCCGCCCCGCGCCCGGACGGCACGTCCTACCGCCGATGGGCCCAGCAACTGCTGGCCGCGGCACAGGACCCGGAGCGCGAGCGGGAACTGGACTGGTGGAGGACGGTCCTCACCGCCCCGGACATCCGGCTCACCGACCGGGCCCCGGACGGCGGCGGCGCTCCGAGCACCCTGGTGTGCACGCTGCCGGCGCAGAAGACCGCACCCCTGCTCGACCGGCTGCCCGCCGCGTTCAACTGCGACGTGGACGACGTGCTGCTCACCGCGTTCGCCCTCGCCCTCGGGCACTGGCGCCGCCGCCACCTGCGAGATTACTTCGGCGGCACCGGCGTCCTGGTGGACCTGGAAGGCGCCGGACGCCAGGCGTTCGCCGAGGGCCAGGACCTCACCCGCACCCTGGGACGGTTCGCCGCCTCCCACCCCGTGCTGCTGGACCCCGGCACCGTCGACTGGACCGAGCTGACCGCCGGGGGCCCGGCCGTCGGCAACGCCATCAAGGCGGTCAAGGAGCAACTGCGCTCGGTGCCGGACGGCGGCGTCGGCTACGGCATGCTGCGCCACCTCAACCCGCGCACCACCCCGGTGCTCGCCGCACTGCCCCGTCCGAGCATCGGCTTCTCCTACCTCGGACGGCTCGACGCCGCGGACGACAGCGCCTGGCCGGTGTCCGCGGGGCCGGCCGCCCGGGACCAGGACTCCGTGCTGCACGACGACGGCCACGCCCTGGAGGTCGCGGCCTCGGTCACCGGCGGGGCGGACGGACCGTGCCTGGCCGCGGCCTGCACCTGGCCCGGTGAACTCTTCGGCGAGGCGGCCGTGCGCGAACTGGTCGATGACTGGTTCCGCGCGCTGGAAGCCCTCGTCACCCACTCCGAGGCCGCGGACGCCGGCGGGCACACCCCGTCCGACCTCTCCCTGGTCGGCCTCGACCAGGACGAAATCGACGTGCTGGAAGCTGACGGAAGGTACTTCTCCTCATGACGAAGCCGGGATTCCAGGACGTCCTGCCGCTCTCGCCGCTGCAGGAAGGCTTGCTCTTCCACACCGTCTACCACGAGCGCTCGCTGGACATCTACACGGCGAGGATCTGCCTGGACCTGGAGGGCGAGCTGGACGCCGCGGCGATGCGGGCGTCGGTCGCCGGCCTGCTGCACCGGCACCCCAACCTGCGGGCCGCCTTCCGGTACGAGCGGCTCAGCAGGCCGGTGCAGGTGATCCCGCGCGAGGTCGCCCTGCCCTGGCAGGAGTTCGACCTGCGCGATCTGCCCGAGGAGCAGCAGGCGGACCGGCTGGAGGAGCACACGGCCGCCGAGTCGGAGCGCACCTTCGACCTGACCTCGCCACCGTTGCTGCACTTCACGCTCGTCCACCACGGCGAGAACAGCCACCGCCTGATCCTGGCGCACCACCACATCCTGCTGGACGGCTGGTCGGTGGGCCGGCTGATGACGGACCTGTTCACCCTCTACGCCGCCGGCGGCGACGTGTCGGCCCTGCCGCCCGTCACGCCCTACCGCGACTATCTCGCCTGGCTGGCCAAGCAGGACCGCCCCGCCTCGGAGGAGGCGTGGCGGACGGTGCTGGCCGGCGTCGAGGAGCCGACCCGGCTGGTGGCCGACGACCTCGAGCGCACCCCGGTGGCACCCGAACGCCTGCTGGTGGAGGTCCCCGCCGAACTGAGCCGCGCCCTGACCGAGACGGCCCGCAAGCACGACCTCACCGTGAACACGGTCTTCCAGAGTGCCTGGGCGATCGTCCTGGGCCGTCTCACCGGCCGCAGCGACGTGGTCTTCGGCGGCACCGTCTCCGGCCGCCCCGCGGAGATCGACGGCGTGGAGAGCATGGTCGGCCTGTTCATCAACACCCTGCCGGTGCGGGTACGGCTCGACCCCGCCGAGCCGGTGGGCGACATGCTGGCCCGCTTCCAGCAGCAGCAGGCCGGGCTGATGTCGCACCAGCACCTGAACCTGCCCGACATCCACGCCCTGGCAGGGGCGTCGGGTGAACTCTTCGACACCATCACCGTCACCGAGAACTACCCCTTCGACGAGAAGGGCTTCCGCGAGATCGCCGGCCTGACCATCGTCGGTGCGCACGGCGCGGACGCCAACCACTACCCGCTCAGCGTCGCCGCCCTGCCCGGCGAGACGCTGCGGTTCCGCTTCGGCTACCGGCCGGACGTCTTCACCCCCGCCGACGTCGAGGCGATCGGCGCGCGGCTGGTGCGCGTCCTGGAAACGGTCGTCCGCGAGCCGGGCCGCCCCGTCGGCGCCCTGGACGTCCTCGCCGACGACGAACGCGAAGACCTGCTGCGCACCCGCAACGCCACGGGTGGGGAGCGTCCGCGGACGTTGCCGGAGCTGTTCGCGGAGCGGGTCGCGGCCGCGCCGGGGGACCCGGCGGTCCTGTTCGAGGACGTCACGCTGTCCTACGCGGAGCTGGACGGCCGGGCGAACCGGCTGGCGCATGTTCTCGCTGAGGCGGGTGTGGGGCCGGAGCAGTTCGTGGCTCTGGCGCTGCCACGGTCGGTGGAGCTGGCGGTGGCGGTGCTCGCGGTGCACAAGGCGGGTGCCGCGTATCTACCGGTGGACCCGGAGTATCCGGCCGAGCGGATCGCGTACATGTTCGCCGACGCCGCGCCGGGTGTGGTTCTGACCACTTCCGCGATCGCCGGGACGCTGCCGGACGGCGAGCAGGTGCGGATCGTGCTGGACGACCCGGGCACGCTGGCTCGTGTCGAGGCTGCCCCGGTGGACCGGGCGCCCGTGGTGGCCCTTTCCGTGGATCACCCCGCTTACCTGATCTACACGTCGGGTTCCACAGGAAAGCCCAAGGGTGTCGTGGTTTCGCACCGGGGTGTGTCGAGCCTGGTGGCCGCGCAGGTGGAGCGGTTCGGGGTCGGTCCGGGCAGCCGGGTGCTGCAGTTCGCGTCGATCAGTTTCGATGCGGCGTTCTGGGAGCTGGTGATGGGTCTGCTGACCGGTGCGGCGCTGGTGCTGGCGCCGGCCGACCGGCTCAATCCGGGTCTGCCGTTGGCGGAGCTGTTCGTGGAGAAGGGTGTCACCCACGCGACGATTCCGCCGGCCGCGTTGGCGGTGCTCGAGGAGAACGCGCTGCCGGAGGGCATCACTTTGGTGGTCGCGGGTGAGGCGACCGCGCCGGAACTGGTCGGCCGCTGGTCCACCAACCGTCGTATGGTCAATGCTTACGGCCCGTCGGAGACCACGGTCTGCGCGACGATGAGCGCGCCGCTGGCCGGTGAGGTCGTTCCGCCGATCGGTGGTCCCATCACCGGTGCCCGTGTCTATGTTCTGGATGCCGCTCTGCGTCCGGTGCTGCCCGGTGTGCCCGGTGAGCTGTATGTGTCCGGTGCCGGTCTGGCCCGTGGTTATCTCGCGCGGCCCGGTCTGAGTGCCGAGCGTTTCGTGGCCGACCCCTTCGGCGGGCCCGGTGCCCGCATGTACCGGACCGGCGACCTTGCCACCTGGACGCCCGAGGGTGAACTCGTCTTCAACGGGCGCGCGGACAGTCAGGTGAAGATCCGCGGTTTCCGCATCGAACTCGGCGAGATCGAGTCGGTCCTGCTGGCCCAGGACGGCATCGCCCAGGCCACCGTCGTCATCCGCGAGGACCGGCCGGGCGACCGCCGTCCGGTGGCCTACCTGGTGGCCAAGGCCGGCGCCGAGACCCCCAGCGTGGCCGTCCTGCGCACCAGCGTCTCGGAGACCCTGCCCTCCTACATGGTGCCGACGGCGTTCGTCAGCCTCGACGAACTGCCCGTGACGCCCAACGGCAAGCTGGACAAGCGCGCCCTGCCGGCCCCGGACTTCTCCGGCGTGGCCTCCGGCCGCACCCCGCGCACCCCGCAGGAGGAGATCCTCTGCGGGCTGTTCGCGGAGATCCTCGGCGCGTCCGTGGTGAGCATCGACGACAGCTTCTTCGAGCTCGGTGGCCACTCGCTGCTCGCGACCCGGCTGGTCACCCGCATCCGGTCGGTGTTCGGCGTGCAGTTCTCCCTGCGCAGCCTCTTCGAGGCGCCGACCGTCGCCGGCCTCGCCCACCAGCTCACGTCCAGTGGCCCGGCCACCCCGCGGATCGAGGCGGGACGGCGCCCGGCGGACGTTCCCCTCTCGCTCCAGCAGACCCGGCTGTGGTTCATCAACCAGTTCGAAGGCCCCAGCCCCGCCTACAACGTGCCCATGGCGGCCCGCCTGACCGGGCCCCTGGACGTCGAGGCGCTGCGTGCCGCGCTGGCCGACGTCGCCCGCCGCCACGAACTCCTGCGCACCGTCTTCCCCGACCGGGACGGCACCCCCTGCCAGGTCGTCGTGGACACCGTGCCCGAGCTGACGGTGACCGACACCGACCCGGCCGGCCTGGAGGCGCTGCTGACCGAGGCCGGGAGTGAGGGCTTCGACCTGACCGCCGAACCGCCCGTGCGGGCCCGGCTGCTGCGCCTGGGCGACGAGGAGCACGTCCTGCTGGTGCTGATGCACCACATCGTGATGGACGAGTGGTCGGCCGTGCCCTTCGGCCGCGACCTGTCCGCCGCCTACGGCGCACGGCGTGACGGCGACGAGCCGGCCTTCGAGCCGCTGCCCGTGCAGTACGCCGACTTCGCCCTGTGGCAGCGCGACGTGCTGGGCAGCGAGGACGACCCGGACAGCGCCGTCTCGCGCCAGCTGGACTTCTGGCGCGAGGCGCTGACCGGCCTGCCCGACGAGCTGAACCTGCCGGTGGACCGGCCCCGCCCCGCGGTCGCCTCCTACCGCGGCGGCACCGTCGGCTTCCGGATCAACCAGGAGGTCCACCGGCGCCTGGTCGCCCTCGCCCGCAACTGCCAGGCCAGCGTGTTCATGACGCTGCAGGCGGGACTCGCGGTCCTGCTGCACCGGCTGGGTGCCGGAACGGACATCCCCATCGGCACCCCGATCGCCGGGCGCAGCGACGAGTCGCTGGACGACGTGGTCGGCTTCTTCATCAACACCCTGGTCCTGCGCACCGACCTGTCGCAGGACCCCGACTTCCGCTCCCTGCTGGGCCGGGTGCGCGAGGCCGACCTGGCGGCCTACGCCCACCAGGAGGTGCCGTTCGAGCGTCTGGTCGAGGTCCTCAACCCGAACCGGTCGATGTCGCGCCACCCGCTGTTCCAGGTGATGCTGACCCTCCACAACAACCCGACCGCGCCGTTCCGGCTGCCCGGCGTCGAGGTCGGCACGCAGCGCGTGGACACCCAGGTCGCCAAGTTCGACCTGCTGTTCAGCCTGCGGGAGAGCTACTCCGCCGACGGGCGCCCCGGCGGTGTCGAGGGCTTCGTCGAGTACAGCAGGGACCTGTTCGACGAGCGGACCGCGGAGCGTGTCGCGGCGTCCTTCGTCCGTGTCCTGGAGGCCGCCCTCGCCGAACCGGGCCGCCCGATCGGCAAGATCGACGTACTCGACCCGGTCGCCCGGCACGAACTCCTCGTCGCCCGCAACGACACCGGGCACGACGTGCCCGCCATGCCGCTTCCCGCGCTCTTCCAGGCCCGCGTCGCGGCACACCCCGACGCCCCCGCCCTGGAGTGCGGCGAACAGGCACTGACCTACGCCGAGCTGAACGAGCGGGCCAACCGGCTCGCCCGGCTGCTGATCGCCCGCGGCACCGGACCCGAGCGCATCGTGGGCCTGGCCCTGCCCCGCTCCGCCGAACTGGTCGTCGGCCTCCTCGCCGTGCTCAAGTCCGGCGCCGGCTACCTGCCGCTCGACCCGGAGTACCCGGCCGAGCGGCTGGCCTTCATGCTCGCCGACGCCGCACCGGACGTGGTGCTGACCACCACCGAGGTCGCCGGCCGGCTGCCCGCCGGACCCACGCTCGCCCTGGACGACCCCCGGGTGGAGAGCGAACTGGCGGGCCAGGACACCGCCAACCCGCGCGACGAGGAGCGGACCTGCCCGCTGCGACCGCAGCACCCCGCCTACCTGATCTACACCTCCGGCTCCACCGGCCGCCCCAAGGGCGTGGTGATGCCCTCCGGCGCCCTGGTCAACCTGATGTCCTGGCACGCCGCGACGCTGCCCGCAGAACCCGGCGCCCGCGTCGCACAGTTCACCGCGATCAGCTTCGACGTCTCCGCACAGGAGATCCTGTCGTCCCTGCTGGACGGCAAAACCCTGGTGGTCCCGGACGAGGACACCCGGCGCGACCCGGCGCGGTTCGCGGCCTGGCTGGGGGACCGGGACGTCACCGAGCTGTACGCCCCCACCATGATGCTGGACGCGCTCGGCGAGGCCGTCACCGAGCAGAACGCCGCCCTGCCGGCCCTGCGGCACATCGCGCAGGCGGGCGAGGCGCTGACACTCGGCGGCCGGATCCGCGACCTTTCCGGCACCCCGGGACGGGACCTGCACAACCACTACGGCCCCTCCGAGACCCACGTGGTCACCGCGCACACCCTGCCCGCCGACCCGGCCCACTGGCCGACGGGCGCCGCACCGATCGGCCGCCCCGTCTGGAACACCCAGGCCTACGTCCTGGACGCGGCCCTGCGGCCCGTACCCGACGGCGTCATCGGCGAGCTGTACATCGCCGGCGCCCAGCTGGCACGCGGCTACCACGACCGCCCCGGCCTCACCTCCGAACGGTTCACCGCAGACCCGTTCGGACCGTCCGGCTCCCGCATGTACCGCACCGGCGACCTGGTGCGGTGGAACGGCGAGGGCGAACTGGAATACGCCGGCCGCGCCGACCACCAGGTGAAGGTCCGCGGCTTCCGTATCGAACTGGGCGAGATCGAGGCAGTCCTGCGCAGCCACCCCGAGGTCGCCCAGGCCGCCGTGGCCGCCCAGGACGACCGGCGCGGCGGCCGCCGCCTGGTCGGCTACGTGGTCCCCACCGGCACCGTCCGGCCCGCCGAGCTCAAGGCACACGTCGCGGCCGCACTGCCGGACTACATGGTGCCCGGGGCGATCGTGCTCATGGACGAGTTCCCGCTGACACCCAGCGGCAAGCTCGACCGCGCGGCGCTGCCGGTGCCCGAGGCAGAGACGCACACCGGCCGCGCCCCGCGCGGTCCGCGCGAGGAAATCCTGTGCGGCCTGTTCGCCGAGGTTCTCGGCGTGCCCTCGGTCGGCGCCGACGACGACTTCTTCGCCCTGGGCGGCCACTCCCTGCTGGCGACCAAGCTGGTCAGCCGCATCCGCAGCACGCTGGGCGTGGAACTGGCCGTACGCGACATCTTCGAGGCCCCCACCGTCGCCGGACTGTCCCCCGCCGTGGCCGGCGCCTCCGGTGCCCGCGCGGCCGTCCGCCCCATGCCCCGCACCGACCTGGTGCCGCTGTCCTTCGCGCAGCGCCGGCTGTGGTTCCTCAACCGCCTGGAGGGCCCGAGCTCCACGTACAACCTGCCGCTGGCCGCACGGCTGACCGGCGCGCTGGACGTGCCCGCGCTGCGGGACGCGCTCGGTGACGTGGTGGCCCGGCACGAGAGCCTGCGCACCACCTTCCCCGAGATCGACGGCACCCCGCGGCAGTCGATCATCCCGGCCGGGCAGGCCGTCCCCGAACTCGTGGTCCGCGAGGTCGACGAGGAGGCGCTGGACGCCGCCATGGAGGAGGCCGCCTTCCACGGCTTCGACCTGGCCGCCGAACTGCCGGTCCGGGCGCACCTGTACCGGCTCGGCACCGACCGGCACGTCCTGCTCATCGTGATGCACCACATCGCCGGCGACGGCCTGTCCATGGCGCCGATGGCCCGCGACCTCGCCGAGGCCTACGCCGCCCGCCTCGACGGCCGCGCGCCCGGCTGGGCACCGCTGCCGATCCAGTACGCGGACTACACCCTCTGGCAGCGCGAGGTCCTCGGCAGCGAGACCGACACCGGCAGCGAGATCGCCCGCCAGCTGGAGTTCTGGCGGACCACGCTGACCGGCCTGCCGGAGGAACTGCGGCTGCCCACCGACCGGCCGCGACCGCCGGTCGCCAGCCACAAGGGCTCCACCGTCCCCTTCGCGGTGCCGGCCGAGCTGCACGAGCGGATGGCGGACCTGGCCCGGCGCACCCGGACCAGCCTGTTCATGGTCGGCCAGGCCGCTCTCGCCGCGCTGCTCACCCGCCTGGGTGCCGGCACCGACATCGCCCTGGGCACCCCGGTCGCCGGACGCGGCGACGAGGCACTCGACGACCTCGTCGGCTTCTTCGTCAACACCCTGGTGCTGCGCACCGACACCGGCGGCGACCCGAGCTTCGCGGAGCTGCTGGAGCGCGTCCGTGAGGACGACCTCGCCGCCTACGCCCACCAGGAGGTGCCCTTCGAGCGGCTGGTCGAGGTCCTCAACCCCGAGCGCTCGCTCGGCCGCCACCCGCTCTTCCAGGTCTGGCTGAACCTCCAGAACACCGCCGACGTCGAGATCAGCCTGCCCGGCGTGGAGATCGGCTCGCAGGGCGTCGGTATCGGCGCCGCCAAGTTCGACCTCGCCTTCAGCCTGCGCGAGCGCTACGACCAGCAGGGGCGCCCGGCGGGCATGACCGGCCTGGTCGAGTACAGCGACGACCTGTTCGAGCCGGAGACCGTCTCGCGGATGGCCGACCGCCTGCTGCGGCTGCTGGACGCGGCGTGTGCCGACCCCCACCTGCCCGTCACCCGCCTGGACGTGCTCGCCCCGGCGGAGCGGCACCAGGTGCTGGACGGGTTCAACCGGACCGGCCACGACGTGCCGCAGGGCACCATCGCCGAGCTCTTCGCCCGCCAGGCCGCGGCCACCCCCGGCTCGGTGGCGATCAGCTACGACGGCACGGAACTGAGCTACGCACGGCTGGACGCCGAGGCCGACCGCCTCGCCGGCCTGCTGGCGCGCCGCGGCATCGGCCCCGAGGACGTCGTCGCCGTCGCACTGCCGCGCACCCCCCGGCTGGTCGTCGCCCTGCTGGCGGTGCTCAAGGCCGGCGCGGTCTACCTGCCGGTCGACCCCGCCTATCCGGCCGACCGCATCTCCTTCATCCTCGCCGACGCCCGCCCGGTCCTGCTGCTGACCGAGGGGCCGGCCGCCACCGGGCTGCCCGTCTCCGACGTGCCCCGGCTGCTGCTCGACGACCCCGCGGTCCATGCCGAACCGGCCCACACCGCGCCCGCCGTCCGCACGGCCACCCCGGCCAACGCCGCCTACATGATCTACACCTCCGGCTCCACCGGCACGCCCAAGGGCGTCGTGGTCCCGCACGAGGGCATCGGCGGCTTCGGAGCGATCCGTGAGCAGTTCGCCCTCGACGCCCACAGCCGGATGCTGCAGTTCGCCTCCTCCAGCTTCGACGCCGCCATCTGGGAGGTACTGGCCCCGCTGCTGGTCGGCGGTGCCCTGGTGATGGCCCCCGCGGACGACCTGGCCGTCGGCGAACCGCTGATCGCGCTGCTGGCCCGGGAACGGGTCACGCACGCCAACATCCCGCCCGCGGCGCTCGCCGTGCTGCCCCCCGGCGCACTCCCGGACGGCATGAACGTGATCCTCGCCGGTGAGGCGTCCGCACCGGACCTCATCGCCCGCTGGTCCGACGGACGCAGGCTGCTCAACGCCTACGGCCCCACCGAGGCCACCGTCTGCGTCACCGTCAGCGAACCGCTCACCCCGGGCACCACCCCGCCCATCGGCCGCCCGCTGTGGAACGTGCGCGTGCTGGTCCTGGACGAGGCGCTCCAGCCGGTCCCCGTCGGCACCCCCGGCGAGGCCTACCTGGCCGGCGCCGGACTCGCCCGCGGCTACGCCGGACGGGCCGGACTCACCGCCGAGCGCTTCGTGGCCGACCCCTACGGCCCGGCCGGGTCCCGGATGTACCGCACCGGCGACCTCGTGCGCTGGCTGCCGGACGGCAACCTGGAGTTCGTCGGCCGCGCCGACGACCAGGTCAAGATCCGCGGCTTCCGCATCGAGCCGGGCGAGGTCGAGTCACTGCTCGTCGCCCACGCCGACGTCGCGCAGGCGGCGGTCCTCGCCCGTGAGGACGAGCCCGGCGAGCGACGCCTGGTCGCCTACGTGGTCGCCCCGGCCGGCCACACCGCGCCCGCCGCGGCGGCCCTGCGCGAGCACCTCGCCGCCCGGCTGCCGGAGTACATGGTCCCCTCGGCCTTCGTGGTCCTGCCGGCCCTGCCGCTGACCCCCAACGGGAAGATCGACCGCCGGGCCCTGCCCGCTCCCGAGACCACCGGCGCCACCGGCGGCCGCGCCCCGCGCAACGACACCGAGGCCCGGCTGCGGGACATCTTCGTCGAGGTGCTGCACGACGAGGACATCGACGTCGAGGCGAACTTCTTCGAGCTCGGCGGGCACTCCCTGCAGGCGACCAAGCTGGTCAGCCGGATCCGCAGCGAGTTCGCCGCCGAACTGCCCCTGCGCGACTTCTTCGAGAACCCGACCGTGGCCGGCCTCGCCGTGCTCATCGGCGGAGCCGAGGAGGCCCGCCAGAGCGTGGTGCCCCAGCAGCGGCCCGAGCACATCCCGCTGTCCTTCGCGCAGCGCCGGCTGTGGTTCCTCAACCGGCTGGAGGGCCCCAGCCCCACCTACAACATCCCGCTGTCCATGCGGCTCACCGGCATCCTCGACGCCAAGGCGCTGCAGGCGGCGATCGGCGACGTGGTGGCCCGGCACGAGAGCCTGCGCACCACCTTCCCCGAGACCGGCGGCACACCCCGCCAGGAGATCCTCGACCCCGAGGTCGCCACCCCCCGGCTGCGGACCGCCGACGTCACCCCCGCGGAACTCGACGCCGCCGTCGCCGGGGCCGTCTCCTACGGCTTCGACCTGGCCGCCGAACTGCCGCTGCGCGTCCACCTGTTCACCGTCGGACCACGCGACCACGTACTGATCTTCCTGATCCACCACATCGCCTCCGACGGCTGGTCGCTCGGCCCGCTGCTGCGCGACCTGTCCGACGCCTACCGGGCCCGCACGGCCGGCCGGGCACCGCAGTGGACCCCGCTGGCCGTGCAGTACGCCGACTACGCCATCTGGCAGCGCGACCTGCTCGGCGACGAGGACGACAAGGACTCCAGGCTGGCGGCGGAACTGGACTACTGGCGCGAGCAGCTGGCCGGCATGCCGGAGGAACTGGCACTGCCGACCGACCTGCCGCGCCCGGCCAGGCCCAGCCACCGGGGCGACCTGGTCCGCCTGCGACTGCAGCCCGCGCTGCACCGCGCACTGGCCGGCCTCGCCAAGACCACCGGGGCCAGCCCCTTCATGGTGCTGCAGGCCGCCCTCGCCGCCCTGCTGACCCGGCTCGGCACGGGCACCGACATCCCCGTGGGGACCACGGTCGCCGGCCGCACCGACGACGCCCTGGACGAACTGGTCGGCTTCTTCGTCAACACCCTCGTGCTGCGTACCGACACCGGCGGCGATCCCACGTTCCGGGAACTGGTGGAACGGGTGCGCAGCACCGATGTCGCGGCCTACGAGAACCAGAACGTGCCCTTCGAACGGCTCGTCGAGGTCCTCAACCCCAGCCGCTCCATGTCCCGGCACCCGCTGCTGCAGGTGATGCTGAACCTGCTCAACACCCCGCCCGCCGAGCTCAGCCTCGGCGACGGCCTGACCATCGCCCAGCAGCCCAACGGGCTGCGGGTGGCCAAGTTCGACCTGGCGTTCAACCTGGCCGAGACGGTGGACGCGGCCGGAGAGCCGGACGGCGTCGTCGGTGTCGTCGAGTACAGCACCGACCTGTTCACCCACGACACCGTCCAGCTGCTGGCCGACCGGCTGGTCGCCCTGCTCGAGCGCATGCTGGCCGAGCCCGACCGCCCGATCGGCGAGCACGACCTGCTCACCGGCGACGAGCGCGAGCGGCTGCTCGGCGAGTGGAGCATCACCGCCGCCCCGGCACCCGCCGGCACCCTCGCCGAACTGTTCGAGGCGCAGGCGGCACGCACCCCCGACGCCACCGCCCTGTGGCACGAGGGGGAGCTGACCAGCTACGCGGAACTGAACCGGCGGGCCAACCGGCTCGCCCACGAGCTCACCGCCCGCGGGATCGGCCGGGGCCAGGTCGTCGCCGTCGCCGTCCCGCGCTCCCCGCAGCAGGTCACCGCCTTCCTGGCGGTGGCCAAGGCGGGCGCCGCCTACCTGCCCGTCGACCCCGAGTACCCGGCCGAGCGCGTGGCGTTCATGCTCGACGACGCCGCACCGGCCGCCCTGCTCGCCACCGACGCCTCGCGCGGCGGACTGCCCGGCGAACCGGCCGTGCCCACCTGGATCCTCGACGAGGAGGTCTTCACCGCCGCGGTGGCCGCCCGCCCCGCCACCGACCCCGACGGTCCGCACCGCGCCACCCCGCACAGCCCGGCCTACGTCATCTACACCTCCGGCTCCACCGGCCGTCCCAAGGGCGTGCTGGTCAGCCACACCGGCCTGGCGTCGTTCGTGCACAGCCACGTCGAGCGGCTGGGCCTGGACGGCGACAGCCGGGTGCTCCAGGTCGTCTCCACCAACTTCGACGTGTCGGTCGGCGACCTGGCGATGAGCCTGCTGTCGGGTGCCTCCCTCGCGCTGCCGGGCCCCACCAGGGACCTCGTCGGCGACGGCCTGGCCGACGCCCTGGAAGCCGCGGCGGCCACCCACGTGATGCTGCCGGCCCCGCTGCTGGGCACCCTTCCGGAACGCCCCCTGCCCCATCTGCGCTGCATCGTCTCCGGCGGCGAGGCACTCTCGCCGGGCCTGCTGGCCCGCTGGTCGGCCGGACGCACCGTCGTCAACGCCTACGGCCCCACCGAGACCACCATCGCCGCCACGCTCAGTGGCCCGCTGTCCGCCGACACCGCACCGCCGATCGGACGACCGGTCACCGGCACCCGCGTGCTGGTCCTCGACGAGCGGCTGCGGCCGGTACCGGTCGGCCTCGCCGGCGAACTCCACCTCGCCGGACCCGGCGTGGCACTCGGCTACCTCAACCGCCCCGGCCTCACCGCGGAACGGTTCGTGGCCGACCCGTTCGGCCCCGCGGGCGGGCGGATGTACCGCACCGGCGACCTGGTGCGCTGGACCACCGACGGCCAGCTGGAGTTCGTCGGCCGCGCCGACCAGCAGGTCAAGATCCGCGGCTTCCGCGTGGAGCTCGGCGAGATCGAGACCGTACTGCTCTCCCAGGAAGGACTCGCGCAGGCCGCGGTCGTCGTCCGCGAGGACCAGCCCGGGCTCAAGCAGCTCGTGGCCTACATCGTCCCGGAGACGGGCGCCCAGGTGCCCGAGCAGACGGTGCTGCGCAAGGACGTCGCCACCGCGCTGCCCGACTACATGGTCCCGGCCGCCTTCGTCACCCAGGACGCGCTGCCGCTCACCGCGAACGGCAAGCTGGACCGCGCCGCGCTGCCGGCACCGGAGTTCGACACCGGCGTGCCCGGCCGCGACCCGGCCACCGAGCGCGAGGAGGCGCTCTGCCGGATCTTCGCCGAACTCCTCGGCCGCAAGACCGTCGGCGTCGACGACAGCTTCTTCGACCTCGGCGGCGACAGCATCGTCTCCATCCAGCTGGTCAGCCGCGCCCGCGCGGCCGGCATCGAGCTGAGCGTCGCGGACGTCTTCGAGCACCGCACACCCGCGGCCCTCGCGGAGATCGCCGAGGCGGCGTCCCAGCCCCTCGCCGAGGACCCGGACGCCGGCATCGGCGAACTGCCGCTCACCCCGATCGTGCACTGGTGGCGCGAGCACGGCGGGCCCATCGACGGCTTCCACCAGTCGATGGTCGTCCAGACCCCGGCCACGCTCGACCTCGCCGGGCTGACCACCGCCGTACAGGCCGTACTCGACCGGCACGACGCCCTGCGCATGCGGCTGACCCGGGCCGGCGCCGAGGACTGGCGCACCGAGGTCCGCCCCCGCGGCGAGGTCCGCGCCGAGGACCTGGTGCACCGGGTGGACTTCGCGCAGGCCGCCGCGTCCGGCGACACCGACGCCCAGCGCGCCCTGTTCACCGAGCACGGCCAGGCGGCCTCCGCGCGGCTCACCCCGGAGTCCGGCTCCCTCGCCCAGGTGGTCTGGTTCGACGCCGGCCCCGGCCGGCCCGGGCTCCTGCTGCTCGCCGTGCACCACCTCGCCGTGGACGGCGTGTCCTGGCGGATCCTGATGCCGGACCTGGCCACCGCCTGGTCCCAGGTCGCCGCGGGCGGCAAGCCCGAACTGGAGCCGGTGGGCACCTCCCTGCGCACCTGGGCCACCCGGCTCACCGAGGAGGCCGCCGACACCCGCCGCCTGGAGGAACTGCCGCTGTGGCGCGCCGCCCTGAGCGGCCCCGACCCGCAACTGGCCTCCCGGCCACTGGACAAGCGGCGCGACGTCTTCGGCACCGCGCACACCCTCAGCCTCACCCTGCCCCCGGAGGTGACCGGCCCGCTGCTGACCAGCGTGCCCACCGCCTTCGACGCCCAGATCAAGGACGTCCTGCTCACCGCCTACACGGTGGCTGTCGCGTCCTGGCGGGCACGGCGCCAGCCGACCCAGGGCAACGCCGTGCTGGTCGAGATGGAGGGCCACGGCCGCGAACCGGTCGTCAAGGGCGCCGACCTGGGCCGCACCGTCGGCTGGTTCACCAGTTCCTACCCGGTGCGACTCAACCCCGGCCAGGTCGACTGGAACGACTTCTGGAGCGGCGGCCAGACGGTGGAGACCACGCTCGCCAAGGTGCGCGCCCAGCTCGCCGACCTGCCGGACGGCGGCATCGGCTACGGCATGCTGCGCTACCTCAACGAGCGCACCCGGACCCAGCTGGCCGCGCTGCGCACTCCGCAGCTCGGGTTCAACTACCTGGGACGGTTCGCCGCGGGCGGTGGTGATGCCCCGGCGGCGCAGGACTGGAGCCCGCCACCCGGCATGGCCGGCCTGAACGGCGGCGGCGACGCCGCCATGCCCATGGCCCACAGCCTGGATCTCAACGCACAGACCCAGGACCACCCGGACGGTCCCCGGCTGGTCGCCGCGTGGGCCTGGCCGGACGACATGTTCGACGAGGCCGACGTGCGGGAGCTGGCCGAGACCTGGTTCCGCGCCCTGACCGCGATGGTCGAACGGGCCGAGGACCGGGGGGCGCAGCCCGCCCCGGCCGGGCCGGGCACGTTGGTCCCGATGGACGAGCAGGAACTGAACGAGTTCGAGAACGAGCTGGACGACGAGGGGTTGTCATGGTGAAGCAGTCACGCATCGAGGATTTTCTGCCCTTGTCGCCCTTGCAGGAAGGGCTGCTCTTCCACTCCCAGTACGCGGAGGACGACGAGGACGCACTCGACGTCTACACCGTGCAGATCGCGGTCGACCTGGACGGGGCACTGGACACCGACCGGCTCCGTGCCGCGGCCGCCACCCTGCTGCGCCGGCACGCGAACCTCCGGGTCGGCTTCCGGCGCCGCAAGAACGGCGACCCGGTACAGGTGGTCTACCGCGACGTCGAGCTGCCCTGGACCGAGACCGACCTCGCCGACGTGCCGGCCGAGCAGCAGGGCGACCGTCTCGCCGAGCTGATGGCCGCCGACCGGGTGCGCCGTTTCGATCTCAGACGTGCTCCGCTGGTGCGCTTCACCGTGATCCGGCTGGGGGAGAACCGCTGCCGGTTCCTGATGACCAACCACCACATCCTGCTCGACGGCTGGTCCGGCCCGCTGCTGATGCGCGAGCTGTTCGTGCTCTACGCCGGCGGAGAGCTGCCGCCGGTGACGCCCTACCGCGACTACTTGTCCTGGCTGGGCCGGCAGGACACCCGGGCCGCGCTCGCCGCCTGGCGCGACGCACTGGGCGACGTCGGCGAACCCACCCTCGTCGCGCCGGACGCCGCACGGGGCGCGGTGGTCCCGGAGGACCTGCTGGTCACCCTGCCGGAGGACGTGAGCGACAGCCTCGCGGAGACGGCCAGGCGCTGCGGCGTCACCCTCAACACCGTGGTGCAGGCAGCCTGGGGAGTCCTGCTGGGAGGGCTGACCGGCCGCGACGACGTCGTCTTCGGAGGCACCGTCTCGGGCCGCCCGTCGGCGATCCCGGGCGTGGAGAACATGGTCGGCTCCTTCATCAACACCCTGCCGGTACGCGTCAGCGCACGGCCGGCCGACACCTTCGCGGAGCTGCTCGAACGCCAGCAGCGCCAGCAGGTGGCCCTGCTCGACCACCACCACCTCACGCTCGCCGACATCCAGGCGCAGTCCGCGGCCGTCGGCGAACTCTTCGACACCCTCGTCGTGTTCGAGAACTACCCCGTGGAGGCCGACGGCCTCGGCGAGCTGGCCGACGGCGTCCGGGTCACCGGCGCCGTGGGCCAGGACGCGACCCACTACCCGCTCAGCCTGTTCCCGGCACCGGGACGGCGGATGCGGATCCGGCTCGGCTACCGGCCCGACCTGTTCGACCGAGACCGCGCGCAGGGCATCCTGGACGCCTTCGTCGGCATCCTCCTGCAGATCGGCGCCGACCCCGAGACCCCGGTCGGCCGCGTCCAGGCGCTGCCCGAGACCGAGCGCCACCGGCTGCTGACCGAATGGAACGACACGGCGGCGCCCACCGGCGACTTCCCCGTCGGGCTCGTCGAACACCACGCGGCACACACGCCGGACGCCACCGCCGTCGTCGACGGCGACGGCGAGGTCTCCTACCGGGAACTCGACGAGCGCGCCAACCGCCTGGCCCGCCACCTGAGCGGCCTCGGTGTCGGACCCGAGTCCTGGGTGGCCGTCGCCCTGCCCCGCGGGGCGGCCCTGGTGACCGCCCTGCTCGCCGTCCTCAAGACCGGCGGGGCCTACGTCCCCCTGGACCCGGAGTACCCGGCCGACCGCATCGGCTACATCCTCGACGACGCACAGCCCTGCGCACTGGTGACCGACTCCTCCGTCACCTCGCTGCCCGAGACCGGCCCGCTGCACCGCGTCGTGCTCGACGACCCCGCCGTCGCCGCCGCCGTCGCGCAGCTGCCCGCCACCGCGCCCGCCGCCGCCGACCGCACCGCGCCGGCCCACCCGGCCAACCCCGCCTACGCCATCTACACCTCCGGCTCCACCGGCCGGCCCAAGGGCGTCGTCGTCTCCCGCCACAACCTCACCAACCTGGTCGCCGACATGCGGACCCGGTTCGGCGTCGGCGCCGCCGACAAGCTGGTCGCGGTGACCACCATCGCGTTCGACATCGCCGCACTCGAACTGTTCGTGCCGCTGTCCGCGGGCGCCACCGTGGTCGTCGCCTCCCGCGACGAGGTGCTGGACCCGCCCGCGCTCGCCTCACTGATCACCGGCAACGGCGCCACCCTCATGCAGGCGACCCCCACCCTGTGGCAGGCCCTGGTCGCCGAACACCCCAAGGCCCTGACCGGCCTGCGGGTCCTCGTCGGCGGCGAACCCGTACCGGCCGGCCTGGCCACGCGGCTGTGCGACCTGGCCGACGAGGTCACCAACGTCTACGGCCCGACCGAGACAACGGTCTGGTCCACCTCGGCCCGCCTCGGCGACCGCCCCGGACTGCCCGCGATCGGCCGGCCCATCGCCAACACCCGGGTCTACGTCCTCGACTCGTCCCTCAGCCCCACCCCGGCCGGCGTCGCGGGTGACCTGTACCTCGCGGGCGACGGCGTCGCCCGCGGCTACGCCAACCGCTCCGGCCTGACCGCCGAACGCTTCGTGGCCGACCCCTTCGGCACCCCCGGCTCCCGCATGTACCGCACCGGTGACGTGGCACGCTGGGCCGACGACGGCCAGCTGGAGTTCGTCGGCCGGGTGGACGACCAGGTCAAGATCCGCGGCTTCAGGGTCGAACTCGGCGAGATCGAGGCGGTGCTGACCGAACACGAGGACATCGCCCAGGCCACCGTGGCCGCACGCCCCGACGAGGCGGGGGAGACCCGTCTCGTCGCCTACCTCGTCGCCCGCTCCGGCCGGACCGTTCCGGCCGTGGACGTCCTGCGCGCCCACGTCTCCACCCGGCTGCCCGACTACATGGTGCCGGCCGTCCTCATGCCCCTGGACGCCCTCCCGCTGACCCCCAACGGCAAGGTCGACCGCAAGGCGCTGCCCGCACCCGACTTCGCCGCTCTGGTCACCCGGCAGGGCCCGCGCACCCCGCAGGAGGAGATCCTGTGCGGACTGTTCGCCGAGATGCTCAACCTGCCGTCCGTCGGCATCCACGACGACTTCTTCGAACTGGGCGGCCACTCCCTGCACGCCACCCGTGTCGTCAGCCGCATCCGGGCGGTCTTCGAGGTCGAACTGCCGCTGCGTGAACTGTGGGAGGCCCCCACCGTCGCGGAACTCGTCGGCCGCATCGGCGGCGCCGCCGGCGCCCGGGCCGCGCTGCGTCCGGCGCAGCGCCCCGAGGAGATCCCCCTCTCCTACGCCCAGCGCCGCCTGTGGTTCATGAACCGCTTCGAGCAGACCAGCACCGCCCACAACATCGTCCTCGCGGTCCAGATCAACGGCCCGCTCGACATCGACGCCATGCGCACCGCCCTGCGGGACGTCGTCGCCCGGCACGAGAGCCTGCGCACGATCTTCCCGGACACCGACGGCGAACCGCGCCAGGAGATCCTCCCCGCGGACCGCGGCTGCGAACTGGCCCTCGTGCGCACCACCCCCGAACACCTGGACACGGCCATCACCGCGGCCTCCGCCCAGAGCTTCGACCTGGCCACCGAGACCCCGCTGCGCGCCACCCTGTTCGAGACCGACCCGCACACCCACGTCCTGCTGACCGTGCTGCACCACATCGCCGGCGACGGCTGGTCGCTCGACCCGTTCTCGGCCGACCTGGCCCGCGCCTACGCCCGACGGGCCGCCGGCGAGGCGCCCGACTGGCAGCCGCTGCCGGTCCAGTACGCCGACTACACGATGTGGAACTACGAGATCCTCGGCGCGGAGGACGACCCGGACAGCCTGATCCACCAGCAGCTCACCTTCTGGAAGGACGCACTGGCCGGCCTCCCGGACGAGCTGCGCCTGCCCACCGACCGGCCCCGGCCCGCCAAGGCCGAGTACGACGCCGACTCGGTCCTCGTGCACCTGCCGGCCGAACTGCACAGCGGCCTGGCCGCCCTCGCCCGCAAGACCGGCACCACCCTGTTCATGGTGCTCCAGGCGGGCCTGGCTTCCCTGCTGTCGGTGCTGGGCTCCACCGACGACGTCGTCCTGGGCAGCCCGATCGCGGGCCGCACCGACGACACCCTGGACCGGGTCGTCGGTTTCTTCATCAACACGCTGGTGCTGCGCACCGACCTGTCCGGCGACCCGTCGTTCACCGAGCTGCTCGGCCGGGTGCGCGAGTCGGACCTGGCGGCCTACGCCAACCAGGACGTGCCGTTCGAGCGGCTGGTCGAGGTCCTCAACCCCGAGCGCTCCCTGGCCCGCCACCCGCTCTTCCAGGTCTCGCTGGCGCTGCAGAACACGCCGGAGAGCAGCATGGGCCTCAGCGGCCTGGACTGCACCGTGCGCCAGGTCCCCATCAAGTCCACCCAGTTCGACCTCTCCCTCAGCTTCAACGAGAGCGTCGGCCGGGACGGCGAACTGCGCGGCATCGAAGGCCTCGTGGAGTTCCGCCTCGACCTCTTCGACCGCTCGACCGTCGAGGAGATGGGCGAGCGCCTGGTGCGCTTCCTGGAGGCCGTGGCCGCCGACCCGCAGCTGCCGGTGCGCGCCGTCGACGTCCTCTCGGCGCCCGAACGCCGCCGGGTGCTGACGGAGTGGAACGACACCGCACGCGCCGACGTCACGCCCGTGACGTTCCCGCAGCTGTTCACGGCGGCCGTGGAACGCGACCGGGACGCGGTGGCCCTGGTGTGCGGCGAGGAGTCGCTCTCCTACGGCCAGGTCGACGAGCGCGCCGACCGGCTCGCCCGGGTCCTCGTCGACGCCGGAGTGGGACCGGAGCGCGTCGTGGCCCTGGTGCTGCCCCGCTCCGTCGAGATGGTCGTCGCCCAGCTCGCCGTCCTCAAGGCCGGCGGCGCCTACCTCCCGGTCGACCCCGACTACCCCGTCGAGCGGATCGAGTTCATCCTCGACGACGCCTCCCCGGCGCTGGTGCTGTCCACCGGGCCGATCACCGAGCGGCTGTCCGGCACCGGCGGCGCAGCCCGCTGGCTCCAGGTCGACACCGACCCCGGCACGGACACCGCCGGGGCCGCCCCGGTCGGCGACGCGGACCGCACCGCCCCGCTGCGCGCGGACCACCCCGCCTACGTCATCTACACCTCCGGCTCCACCGGCCGCCCCAAGGGCGTGGTGGTCTCCCACCGCGGCCTGGCCGCCTTCGCCACCTCCTGCGTGGAACGCTTCGGCGTGGACGCCGCCTCCCGGGTGCTGCTGTTCTCCTCACCCAGCTTCGACGCCTCCGTCCTGGAACTGTCCATGGCGGTCGCGGCCGGCGCCGCCCTCGTCGTGCCGCCCGCCGGACCCCTGGCCGGCGACAGCCTGCTGGACGTCCTGCGCACCCACCGGGTGACCCACTCCCTGATCCCGCCCGCCGCGCTCGCCAGCGTCCCCGGCGAGGCCGCCGCCACGCTGACCGAGCTGCGCGGCCTGGTCGTCGGCGGCGACGCCTGCTCGCCCGAACTGGTGGCCCGCTGGGCCCCCGGCCGCCGCATGGTCAACGCCTACGGCCCCACCGAGGCGACCGTGGCCGTCACGATGAGCGCGCCCCTCACCCCCGGTGGCGCGGTCCCCATCGGCACCCCGGTGGTCAACACCCGTGCCTTCGTCCTGGACGGCTGGCTGCGCCCCGTCCCCGTCGGTGTCGCCGGCGAGCTGTACGTCACCGGTGACGGACTGGCCCGCGGCTACCTCGACCGGGCCGCGCTCAGCGCCGAACGGTTCGTCGCCAACCCCTTCGGCCCGGCCGGGTCGCGGATGTACCGCACCGGCGACGTGGTCCGCTGGACCACCGACGGCACCCTGGAATTCGTCGGACGCGCCGACGAGCAGGTCAAGGTCCGCGGCTTCCGCATCGAGCTGGGGGAGATCGAGACCGTCCTCGCCCAGGATCCCGCGGTCGCCGAGGTGGTCGTCCACGCCCGCGAGGACGAGGAGCACCGCAAGCAGCTCGTCGCCTACGTCGTCGCCGCCGCCGGCGCCGAGATCGACACCGAGCGGCTGCGCGGGCTGGTGGCCACGACCCTGCCCGACTACATGATGCCCGCCGCGTTCGTCGTGCTCGACACGCTGCCGCTCACCCCGCACGGCAAGCTCGACCGCAAGGCCCTGCCCGCCCCCGAGTTCAGCGCGTCCCAGGGCAGCCGGGCCCCCGGCAACGAGACCGAGAAGATCCTGTGCGGCCTGTACGCCGAGGTCCTCGGCCTGTCCGAGGTCGGCATCGACGACAGCTTCTTCGACCTCGGCGGCGACAGCATCGTCTCCATCAAGCTGGTCAGCCGGGGCCGGGCGGCGGGGATCGAGTTCACCGCACGGGACGTCTTCGAGCACAAGACCGTCGCCCGCCTCGCGGCGGCGGCCGCCGCCACCGAGAAGACCGGGGACGACCGAGGAGACACCGACGGCACCGGCCCGGTGCCGCTGCTGCCGATCATCCACTGGATGCGCGAACGCGGCGGCCCCGTCAAGCGCTTCAACCAGACCATGATGGTCGTCGTCCCCGCCGACCTCGGCATGGGGCGCCTGGAAGCCGCCCTGCAGGCCGTACTCGACCACCACGACGCGCTGCGGATGCGGCTGCGCCGCACCGGCGGGCTGATCTGGAACCTCGACATCCCGCCGCGCGGCGAGGTGCGCGCCGCCGACTGCGTCCAGCGGGTCGACATCGCCGGACTCGACAAGGACGCGACCCACGCCCGTATCGGCGAGCACCTCCAGGCCGCCTGGGACCGGCTCGACCCCGAGGCCGGCGCGATGGTGCAGGCCGTCTGGTTCGACGCCGGCCCCGCCACCCCCGGCCGGCTGCTGCTGGCCGTCCACCACCTGGTCGTCGACGGCGTCTCCTGGCGGATCCTGATGCCCGACCTGGCCCAGGCCTGGGCCGAGGCCGCCGCCGGCCGGACCCCGCAACTGGCCCCGGTGGGCACCTCCCTGCGCACCTGGGCCCAGCGCCTGACCGAGGCCGCCCAGGACACCGAGCGCGTCGGTGAGCTGGAGACCTGGCTGGACGTGCTCGGCGAGTCCGACCCGCTGCTGACCCCCGAACCGCTCGACCCCAAGCGGGACATCACCGCCACCGCGCGCACGATCTCCCTCGTCCTGCCCACCGACCTGACCGCGGCGCTGCTGACCACCGTGCCGGCCGCCTTCCACGCCCGGATCAACGACGTGCTGCTCACGGCGTTCGGCGCGGCCCTGGGACGGTGGCGGCAGACCCACGACCGCGGTGACCACACCGGCGCCCTCATCGACCTCGAGGGCCACGGCCGCGAGGAGATCGTGGACGGCGTCGACCTCCACCGCACCGTGGGCTGGCTGACCAGCCTCTTCCCGATCCGCGTCGACCCGGGACGGCTCGACTGGAACGAGTTCTGCGCCGGCGGCCCCTCCGTCGGCCGGGCCCTGAAGGCGGTCAAGGAGCAACTGCGCAGACTGCCGGAGAACGGCATCGGCTACGGCCTGCTGCGCTACCTCAACCCGCAGACCAGCACGCTGCTCGCGGGCCTGCCCAAGCCGCAGATCGGCTTCAACTACCTGGGCCGGTTCGCCATCGCCGAGGACCAGGCGCAGGCAGTCCCGGAGGAGTGGAGCCCGGCGCCGGAATCCGGCGGACTCGGCGGCGGCGGCGACGCCGACGTGCCGCTGAGCCACAGCATCGACCTGAACGCGCAGACCCAGGACCGCGCCGACGGCCCGCGGCTGATCGCCGTCTGGTCCTGGGCGGACGCCCTGTTCACCGAGGAGGAGGTGCGTGAACTCGCCGAGACCTGGTTCGAGGCCCTCGGCGCCCTGGTCGCACACGTGGCCCGGCCGTCGGCCGGCGGCTACAGCCCCTCCGACCTGCCGCTCGTGCCGCTGACCCAGGCCCAGATCGACATGGTCGAGGCGGCCGACCCCGAGCAGCTCGAGGACGTACTGCCCCTCACCCCCCTGCAGGAGGGCCTGCTCTTCCACGCCCAGTTCGACGACGACGCCCCCGACATCTACAACATCCAGATCGCCGTGGACGTCGAGGGCGGCCTGGACACCCCCAGGCTCCGCGAGGCCGCCGCCGGACTGCTGCAGCGGCACGCCAACCTGCGCGCCGGATTCCGCCAGCAGGGACTCGACCGCCCCGTCCAGGTGGTGCGGCGCGGTGTGGAACTGCCCTGGCGCGACGTGGACCTCAGCGGCCTGTCCGCCGGGGAACGCGAGGCCGAACTCGCCACGTTCATGGCGGCCGACCGGACCCACCGCTTCGAGGTGGAACGGCCGCCCCTGTTCCGCTTCACGCTCATCGACCTCGGCGACAACCGCTGCCGGTTCGTCCTGACCACCCACCACCTCCTGCTGGACGGCTGGTCCGCGCCGCTGGTCATGCGCGACCTGTTCGTGCTCTACGCGGGCGGCGACCTGCCCGCGCCCACCCCCTACCGGGAGTACCTGTCCTGGCTGGGCCGCCAGGACCGTCGCAGCGCGCTCACCGCGTGGCAGCACGCCCTCGAAGGCGTCAGCGAACCGACCCTGATCGCCCCGGAGGACGACGGGCGCCGGGCGAGCGTCCCGGAGCGGCTGATGGTCTTCGTCCCCGAGGAGCTGACCACCGCGCTGAACGCGGCCGTCCGGCGCAGCGGCGTCACCCTGAACACCGTCGTCCAGGCGGTCTGGGGCGTCCTGCTGGGCCGCCTCACCGGCCGCAGCGACGTGGTGTTCGGCGGCACCGTCTCCGGCCGCCCCGCGGAGATCGACGGTGTGGAGAGCATGGTCGGCCTGTTCATCAACACGCTGCCGGTGCGCGTCGACGTACGGGACGGCGACACCTGGACCGACCTGCTGGACCGTCTGCAGGGCCGGCAGATCGACCTGATGTCCCACCAGTACCTGGGCCTGCCCGACATCCTGCGTGCCCAGGGCCTCGACAAGCTCTTCGACACCATCACCGTCACCGAGAACTACCCGATGGACACCGGCTCGCTCGGCAGGCCCACCGACGGCCAGCGCATCACGGGCCTGGAGGCACGGGACGCGAACCACTACCCGATCTCGCTGACCGTCGTCCCCAACCGCGAACTGATGCTGAAGTTCGAGTACCAGGGCGACCTGTTCCGGCGCGCCGACGTCGAGGTCTGGATGGACGGCCTGATCGGGCTGATCGACCAGTTCGCGGCCGACCCCGGCCGGCCCGTCGCCGACGCCGAGGTGTTCTCCGCCGAGGAACGCCGCAGGGTCCTCGTGGAGTGGAACGCCACGGGTGGGGAGCGTCCGCGGACGTTGCCGGAGCTGTTCGCGGAGCGGGTCGCGGCCGCGCCGGGGGACCCGGCGGTCCTGTTCGAGGACGTCACGTTGTCCTATGCGGAGCTGGACGGCCGGGCGAACCGGCTGGCGCATGTGCTGGCCGAGGCGGGTGTGGGGCCGGAGCAGTTCGTGGCTCTGGCGCTGCCGCGGTCGGCGGAGCTGGCGGTGGCGGTGCTCGCGGTGCACAAGGCGGGTGCGGCGTATCTGCCGGTGGACCCGGAGTATCCCGCTGAGCGGATCGCGTACATGTTCGAGGATGCGCGGCCTGGTGTGGTGCTGACCACGTCCGCGATCGCCGGGAGTCTTCCGGACGTGGGCCAGGTGCGGATCGTGCTCGACGATCCGGAGACCCGGGCGCGTGTCGAGGCGGCTCCGGGTGACCGGGCGCCCGCCGTGGCGCTGTCCGTGGATCACCCCGCCTATCTCATCTACACCTCCGGTTCCACAGGAAAGCCCAAGGGTGTGGTGGTTTCGCACCGGGGTGTGTCGAGCCTGGTGGCTGCGCAGGTGGAGCGGTTCGGGGTCGGTCCGGGCAGCCGGGTGCTGCAGTTCGCGTCGATCAGTTTCGATGCGGCGTTCTGGGAGCTGGTGATGGGTCTGCTGACCGGTGCGGCGCTGGTGCTGGCGCCGGCCGACCGGCTCAATCCGGGTCTGCCGCTGGCGGAGCTGTTCGTGGAGAAGGGTGTCACTCACGCGACGATTCCGCCGGCCGCGCTGGCGGTGCTCGAGGAGAACGCGCTGCCGGAGGGCATCACTTTGGTGGTCGCGGGTGAGGCGACCGCGCCGGAACTGGTCGGCCGCTGGTCCACCAACCGTCGTATGGTCAATGCTTACGGCCCGTCGGAGACCACGGTCTGCGCGACGATGAGCGCGCCGCTGGCCGGGGAGGTCGTTCCGCCGATCGGCGGTCCCATCACCGGTGCCCGTGTCTATGTTCTGGATGCCGCTCTGCGTCCGGTGCTGCCCGGTGTGCCCGGTGAGCTGTATGTGTCCGGTGCCGGTCTGGCCCGGGGTTATCTCGCGCGGCCCGGTCTGAGCGCCGAGCGTTTCGTGGCCGACCCCTTCGGCGGGCCCGGTGCCCGCATGTACCGGACCGGCGACCTTGCCACCTGGACGCCCGAGGGTGAACTCGTCTTCAACGGGCGCGCGGACAGTCAGGTGAAGATCCGCGGTTTCCGCATCGAACTCGGCGAGATCGAATCCACGATCGCCAAGGACCCCGCGGTCGCCCAGGTCGTGCTGCACGCACGGGAGGGCGACGAGCAGCACAAGCAGCTTGTCGCCTACCTCGTCGCCGCAGCCGGCGCCGAGGTCGACACCCCGCGGCTGCGGGACCTGGTGGCCACGAGCCTGCCCGACTACATGATGCCCACCGCGTTCGTCGTGCTCGACGCGCTGCCGCTCACCCCGAACGGCAAGATCGACCGCAAGGCCCTGCCCGACCCGGACTTCAGCCCCACGGACTGGACGGGACCGCGTACGCCGCAGGAGGGCATCCTCTGCGCGCTGTTCGCCGAGGTACTGGGCCTGGAGAAGGTCGGCGTGCACGACAGCTTCTTCGAGATCGGCGGCGACAGCATCATGTCGATGAGGCTGGTCACCAAGGTCCGTGCGACGTTCGGCGTTCGGCTGAGCATCCGCACGATCTTCGAGGCGCCCACCGTCGCGGAGCTGGTCGGTCAGCTCGGGGGCGACGAGGAGGGAGACACGCTGGACGTGCTGCTGCCGCTGCGGACCACGGGCGACAAGGCACCGCTGTTCTGCGTGCACCCGGCCGGTGGCCTGAGCTGGGTCTACTCGGGTCTGATGCAGCACATCGGCGCGGACCGGCCGCTCTACGGTCTGCAGGCCAGGGGACTCGCCGACCCGTCGGCCGCCCTGCCGGCCAGCATCGAGGAGATGGCCGCGGACTACATCGCGCAGATCCGCAGTGTCCAGCCGAGCGGGCCCTACCACCTGCTGGGCTGGTCGCTGGGCGGCCTGGTGATCCACGCCATGGCCACCCAACTGCGGGCCGAGGGCGAGGAGATCGGGCTGCTGGCCAACCTCGACCAGTACCCCATCGACCGCAGCCAGCCGGAGCCGGAGCACCGGCCGGGCCAGCAGGACGCGCTGCGCATCATGCTGGACTTCGTCGGCTACGACGTGGACAGCCTCGGCGACCAGCCCCTGGAGTACGCGATGGTGGCCGAAGTGCTCCGGGAACGGCAGAGCGTGTTCGCCAACCTCGACGAAACCGCGATCGCCGCGCTCGCCAACGTCTTCGCCAACAGCCGCTCCATGTTCGGCAGGTTCGACCCGCAGACGCTGGACAGCGACATGCTGGTCCTGGTCGCCGAGCCGGACGAGACCGTGCCCGAGGCCGAACTGGCGGCGCGAGTCGAGCAGTGGCGTCCCTACGTGACCGGAAAAATTGAATACCGGGTGGTGCGTTGCACTCACCCGCATATGATGCAGCCTGAACCGGCTGCGGAAATCGGCCGCGTCATCGCCGAAAAGCTCGACGAAGGCAAGTAGTCGGAACCCTTTCGCAGCATAAGAGGAGCGGCGGAAACATGCCCGTGGACGCGATGCAGATACCGGACGACATCTCCACCATCAATTTGACCGATCCCAGAACGTACGAGGTGAGCGACCTCAGCGAATACTGGCGGGAACTGCGGACCAACCGGCCGCTCTACTGGCACCCGCCGGTCGGTGACGCCCCGGGATTCTGGGTGGTCAGCCGGTACGCGGACGTCATGGCGCTGTACAAGGACAACAAGCGCCTCACGTCGGAGAAGGGCAACGTGCTGGTCACGCTGCTCGCCGGTGGCGACTCGGCGGCCGGCAAGATGCTGGCCGTGACCGACGGGCCCATGCACCGGAACCTGCGCAACGTGCTGCTCAAGAGTTTCTCGCCGCAGGCCCTCGAGCCGATTGTCGACCAGATCAAGGTCTATACGACGCGGCTGGTGGTGGACGCGGTTCGGCGCGGTGAATGCGACTTCGCCGCGGACGTGGCCGAGCAGATCCCGATCAACACGATCGCCGATCTGCTCGGCGTGCCCGCGGGGGACCGCGAATTCCTGCTCAAGCTCAACAAGTCCGCGCTCAGTTCCGAGGACGCCGACCAGTCGGCCGAGGAGGCCTGGCTCGCGCGCAACGAGATCCTGCTCTACTTCAGTGAGCTGGTCGCCGAACGCCGCAAGAAGCCGACCGAGGACGTGATCAGCGTCCTCGCCAACAGCGTCGTCGACGGCGAGCCGCTGACCGAGGAGACCATCGTCCTCAACTGCTACAGCCTGATCCTCGGCGGGGACGAGACCAGCCGGCTCTCCATGATCGACTCGGTGCAGACCTTCACGCGCCACCCCGAGCAGTGGCAGCTGCTGCGCGACGGGAAGGTGACCCTGCAGTCGGCCACCGAGGAGGTACTGCGCTGGGCGACGCCGGCGATGCACTTCGGCCGCCGCGCGGTGACCGACGTGGAACTGCACGACCAGGTGATCGCCGCCGGAGACGTCATCACGCTGTGGAACAACTCGGCCAACCGCGACGAGACGGTCTTCCAGGACCCGTACGTCTTCGACCTGAACAGGTCGCCCAACAAGCACATCACCTTCGGCTACGGCCCGCACTTCTGCCTCGGCGCCTACCTGGGCCGTGCCGAGGTCCACGCCATGCTCGACGCCCTGAGCACCTACACCACCGGGTTCGAGATCACCGGTGAGCCGCAGCGGATCCACTCCAACTTCCTCACCGGACTGTCCAGCCTGCCGGTGCGCTTCCAGCCGGACGAGGCCGCGCTGGACGCGTACGAGAGCGGGAACGGAGCGCAGGCGTGAACCAGCCGGCCGACGCCGGACCGTCGAGGTGGCTGCGCTGGTACCGCAAGGCGGCCAGGCCCCGGATGCGGCTGGTGTGCCTCCCGCACGCGGGAGGCGCCGCGAGCATGTTCCGCGACTGGCCCCAGTGGCTCCCCGAGGACGTCGAAGTCATCGGCGTGTGCTACCCCGGGCGCCAGGACCGGGTGCTGGAGCCGTGCATCGACGAGATGGGCGTGCTCTCCACCCGGATCGCGGACGTGCTGCAGTGCTACGCCGGTGAACGGCTGGCCCTGTTCGGGCACAGCATGGGGGCCTCGGTCGCCTACGAGG
Source organism: Streptomyces sp. NPDC005925 (assembly GCF_040638805.1). Taxonomy (NCBI): domain Bacteria; kingdom Bacillati; phylum Actinomycetota; class Actinomycetes; order Kitasatosporales; family Streptomycetaceae; genus Streptomyces; species Streptomyces sp. NPDC005925. Next base: position 114,883 of record NZ_JBEXVL010000018.1, read on the forward strand.
TGGCCCTGCGCCTCCAGCAGCGCACCGGCCGTGCACCGGTGGGCAGGCTGTTCGTCTCCGGGCAACTGCCGCCCCACCGTGTGACACCGGACGACGTGCACCTGCGCGGCGACGACGCGATCCAGGAGACGGTGCGCGGGCTCGGCGACCCGAACGCCGACGCCGTGCTGGACGACCCGGACCTGCGGGAGCTCGTCATGCCCGCGATCCGGGCGGACTTCCGGCTGATCGGCACCTATCTCCCGCGTCCGGCCACGGCGCTGGACACGTCGGTCACCGCCTACGCCGGGGCCGACGACGAGGACGTGCCCGCCGAGGGCCTGAAGGAGTGGGCGGCCACCACCGCGCCCGGCCGGTTCGACCACCGGGTGTACCCCGGTGGCCACTTCTACCTGCTCGACGAACCCGAGGTCCTCGTCCGGGACCTGGCCGACCACCTGGCCGCCGCCTCCGCCACTCGTTGAGGGGCGCAGGCGGCCGGCCCGCACGCCGGGACCGCCGGCGCGGGAAGGCGCTCGCTAGATCGCGAACTTCGCGTCGACGAGCGACAGCAGCGCGCCGAACACGTTGATCAGCACGACGGCCACGACCAGGGACCAGGTCCACAGGCGCCGGCGGGCCGGGGTCCGGATGAACTGCCAGGCGGCCATGGCGAGTACCACGCCCTGGATGAGGAAGCACGGCTCGAACACCAGGAGGTCGTGCACGGCGGAGAGGTGGTTCGCGTCGGCCACCTCTCCGGCGCTCAGTTCGGGCACGGCCGGGAAGTCGACCGCCTCGTGCATGCCGCCCAGGTACAGCGTCTTGGTGATCACCCCGAAGATGGCGTGGGACACGCAGACCGCCGCGGCGGCCCACAGCGGGGACAGCACCATCCAGGACGGGAACCGCCGGGCGACGGGGTGAAGCAGGGCCAGGACCCAGAACGCCCCGATCAACTCGATGACGCTCACGACCGCGTTGGCGACCTGGGTCTCGGACTGGTGTACCTCGGCCGCCGGAGGCAGCCCCCAGGTGCCGCCGACGGCCCAGTACACGTGGAGCGCCATGAAGAGGAGGGTGAAATAGAAAGCCAAATGAACCCAGACCGGCCGGGACGGCAGTTCGATTTCTTGCTCTGCGGCGTCTGAATTAACGTCGTCGTCGGCGGACAGTGAATTCCCGTATGCCATGCGCAATCCTCGCATTTGAAATCCTGGAAGAGTCCCTTCCGCACGGTATCACCCAGGACCGAGACGCCTCTGGGCCGCGTATCGGAGTCTTCGATGAGAGGCTCGCTTTCGGTCAGGCCGGTGCTAGCGTCGGCGCCGTTGACGCGACAACCGCCGTGCCTTTGAGGCTGCTGGTGCTCTCCGTTCCCCAGCAGGAAACCCGGCGTTGTCCGACCTGACCGTTGATGCGTGATCAGTGGAATTTGAGTCTATGGGGTGAGCGCGTGGAGATTGCAATCCAGGCCGAGGGGCTGCGCAAACGGTACGGCGGCAAGCAGGTCAAGAACGCGCTGAACGGTGTGGACCTGTCCGTACCCGCCGGCACGGTCTTCGGACTGCTGGGTCCCAACGGCGCGGGCAAGACCACGACCGTGCGCATCCTCGCCACCCTGCTCACCGCCGACGAGGGCGAGGCGAGCGTGGCCGGATTCGATGTGCGCCGCCAGTCGAAAGAGGTACGTCGGCGCATCGGCCTGACCGGGCAGTACGCGGCGGTGGACGAGCGCCTGACGGGCCGTGAGAACCTCCGCCTGATCGGCACCCTCTACCACCTCGGCCGGACCGCCACGAGGTCCCGCACGGACGAACTGCTCGAACTGCTCGACCTCACCGACGCCGCCAACCGGCCGGTGAAGACGTACTCCGGCGGCATGCGGCGCAGGCTGGACCTCGCCGCGAGCCTGATCGCCGAGCCGCCCGTACTGTTCCTCGACGAACCCACCACCGGTCTCGACCTGACCAGCAGGCTCACCCTGTGGGACGTCATCCGCGCGCAGGTCGACCGCGGTGTCACCGTGCTGCTGACCACCCAGTACCTGGAGGAGGCCGACCAGCTCGCCGACCGGATCGCGGTCATCGACGACGGCGCCGTCGTCGCGGAGGGCACGCCCGACGAGCTGAAGGACCGGGTCGGTGACGACCGCATGCGCGTCACCGCCGCCAAGGCGGAGGACGTCGCCGAACTGACCAAGGTGCTCGGCCGGTTCAGCGACGACGAGCCCCTCGTCGACGAGGAGCAGCGGTCCGTCTCGGTCCCCATGACCGACGGCATCGGCGGCATCGCGGCCGTCGCGACCGAACTCGCGGACGCCGGCATCGCGGTGGCGGACTTCCAGGTCAGCCGCCCCTCGATGGACGAGGTCTTCCTGTCCCTGACGAACAAGGCCGCCACGCGGCCGGAGAACGAAGGAGCGGCGGCGTGAGCGAGACCCTGTCCGACTCCTGGGCGCTGATAGGCCGGCACCTCCGGCACCTGCTGCGCGTACCGGAGCGTCTGCTGAGCGTGACGCTGATGCCGGTCATGTACGTCATCGTCTTCGGTTTCCTGTTCGGCAGCGCCATGCAGGTCGAAGGCGGCAACTACCGCGAGTACATCATGGCCGGCATCTTCGCCCAGGTCATGCTCGCCAACCTGCAGACCACCGCGGTCGGCGTGGTCGACGACCTGCGCAACGGCCTGGTGGACCGCTTCCGTTCACTGCCGATGTCCCGCTACGCCGTACTCGTCGGCCGCACCGTGTCCGACCTGATGCTCTCGGCGGTCGCCATCGTCGTGATGTCCGTGGTCGGCTACCTCATCGGCTGGCGGGTGAACACCGGTGCCGGCGACATCGCGGCCGCCTTCGGCATCCTCCTGCTGCTCGGCCTGGGCTCCGCGTGGCTCGGCGCGCTGCTCGGTCTGTCGCTGCGCAACGTCGAGGCGGTCAGCGCCGTCATGTCGATGGTCATGATGCCGCTCACCTTCCTGTCCAGCGCCTTCATCCCGCTGAGCGGGCTGCCCGGCTGGCTGCGCGCCATCGCCGTGTGGAACCCGCTGTCCGCCGTGGTCGGGGCGCTGCGCGAGCTGTTCGGCAACCCCACCTCGGTCGCCGACTCGTCCTTCCCCTCGGTCCACCCGATCCCGGTCGCCGTGGGTCTTGTCGCTCTGATCATCGTGCTGGCCATGCCGCTCGCAGCCCGTAAGTACCGGACCGCGGCGGCCCGGTGAGCCCATCGGCCCGCAAGGCGCCGTCTACTGCCAAAGGAGCATTCCGATGACGCCTGGCGTCTCCACGTCCGTCGACTTCGAGCCGGGTGACACTCCCGCGCCGGAACACAACGTCCGCCCGCTGGTAGACACAGCACTGCTGCCCGACTGGCGGGGTGCCGGCAAGGTCGTGCACTCCGCCCACCGGCTCTACGAACACCTGATCTCGCTCTGGGCGCCGGGTGTCATCGAGGCCGCTCACGATCTCGGGGTGTTCGCCGAGCTGAGCAAGGGGGCCAGGACCAGCGACCAGCTCGCCGAGGCGTGCGACGCCAACCAGCGAGCGATGCGGGTGCTCATGGACGGCCTGTTCGCGTACGACATCGTCGACCGCATCCCCTCCGCGACCGGCCCTTCGGTCTACCGGATGTCCGACGAGATGAGTGAATGCCTGCTGCCCGGCGGGCTGTTCAGCCTGGTCGGCAAGATCGAGTACGACCGGCAGCTGGCATGGCACTCCTGGCGCAACCTGGCCGACGCCGTGCGCACGGACAACCGCGACGCGTCGGGCGACCTCCAGCTCAACCAGATCAGTGAGCACAACTTCGAGTCCCTCGTGCGCGGCATCAACTTCTGGGCGCCGCCCATCGTCGAGGCCCTGTGCGCCGGATTCGAGACGCTGGCCTGGCCCACCGACCGCCCGGCCTCCGTCCTGGACATCGGCTGCGGCACCGGCCTGTACAGCCAGCTTCTGCTGGAGCAGTTCCCGAAGTGGCGGGCCACCGGGCTCGAGGCGCCGCACATCGCCCCGATCGCCGAGGCCCAGGCCGCCCGGATCGGCGTGGCCGACCGGTTCGGGGTGCAGGTGCGCGACTTCTGGACCGAGTCCTGGGGCAGCGACCACGACCTGCTGATCTTCGTCAACATCTTCCATCTGCAGACCCCCGAGTCCGCGATGGAACTGCTGCACAAGTCCCAGCAGGCGCTCGGCGAGAACGGCCTGATCTGCATCGCCGACCACATGGTCACCGACGAGCAGGACGCCAAGCCGGTCCAGGACCGGTTCGCCATGCTGTTCGCCGCGTCGATGCTGGCCACCGGCGGGGGCGACGCCTTCCTGCTGGACGAGTACGACACCTGGCTGGCGGCGGCCGGGCTGCGGCGGGTGGCGGTGCTCGACACCCCGATGCACCGCATCCTGCTGGCCGGGCACGCGTGATCCACCGCCGCCGATGAGCACATTCCTGAGCGACAGTTCCGCGATCGCCGGCCGTCACCTGCGTCACCTGCTGCGTCTGCCGGAGAAGCTGATCGGTTTCACCGTGATGCCGGTCGCGATGATCCTCGGGCTCGGGACCCTTTTCGGCGGCAGCATGCGGGTGGCGGGCGGCGGTGAGTACGGCGCCTACGTGTCCGCGGGTGTGGTCACCGCGATGGCCGTGTCGACGGTGGCGCTCTCCGCTCTGGGCGTCGTCGACGATCTGCAGGACGGCATGTTCGACCGGCTGCGCTCGCTGCCCGTCGGCCGGACGGCCGTCCTGTCCGGCCGCGTCGTCGTCGACTCGCTGCCCGTGGCCGTGTCGATGGTCGCCGTACTGCCGACCGCCTGGATCGCCGGCTGGACCCTCGACCCCGGGGTGTCCGGCCTGCTCGCCGCCGTGGGCCTGGAACTGCTGCTGGCCGTGGGCTGTTCCTCCCTCGGGGTCCTTCTGGGCCTCACTTTCCGCAATGCCGAGGCGGTCACGTCCGTGGTGCCCGTGTGCCTCCTTCCGGTGACCTTCCTGTCCGACGCCTTCGTGCCGCCGGACGGGCTTCCCGGATGGCTGCGCAGGGTGGCCGAATGGAACCCGGTGACCGCGGTGACCCGCACGGTCCGTGACCTGCTCGCCGCACCTTCCACGGTGCCCGAGAAAGGTTTCGCCGCCCGCCAGGCACCGCTGCTCGCGGTGGTCTTCTGCCTCGTGCTGACCGCGGCCGCGAGCGCGGCGGCGGCCCGGGCCTACGACCGGGCGGGAACCGCGCGTTGACGACACGGCCTAGGACTTCTGAGAACGAACTGTTGCAGCCCTGGATCAACGTATGGCTGGAGGCGCCATGGATTTCGGCCTTTTCTACTTCGCAAACGACAATGAGGACGCCGACGACAGGTACCGACTTCTCATAGAAGGTGCCAAATTCGCTGACACTCACGATTTTGTGTCGGTGTGGACCCCCGAGCGCCATTTCCACGCGTTCGGCGGCCTCTATCCGAACCCGGCGGTGACGGGTGCGGCGGTCGCCGCGGTCACCGAGCGGGTGGCGGTGCGCGCCGGCAGCGTGGTCGCCCCTCTGCACCACCCCGTGCGGATCGCCGAGGAGTGGTCCATCGTCGACAACCTCTCCAAGGGCAGGGTGGGCATCGCCTTCGCCTCCGGGTGGCACGCGGCCGACTTCCTGCTGCGGCCCGAGGGGTACCCGACCCGCAGATCCGGGCTGATCGACTCCGTGAAGTCGATCCGCAGCCTGTGGCGACAGGAGCCCGCGTCGTTCGTCGACGGAGCGGGCGAGACCGTCGAGGTGACGGTCTTCCCGCCGCCGGTGCAGCCGGAGCTGCCGGTCTGGCTGACCAGCGCCGGCAATCCGCAGACGTTCATCGAGGCCGGCCAGATGGGCGCCGGTGTGCTGACGCATCTGCTGGGACAGGACATCAACGTCCTGGAGAAGCGGATCGCGGAGTACCGGCAGGCCTTCCGCGACACCCACGACGAGAGCGAGGGCGACGGGCACGTCGCGCTGATGCTGCACACCTTCATCGGCAGCGACCGGGAGTCGGTGCGCGAGACGGTCCGTGCCCCGTTCAGCAAGTACCTCGCCAGTTCCTTCGACCTCATCATCCACGCCGCCAAGGCGGCCGGCGCGAACGCGGTCGCCATGGACCTCAACACCATGAGCCCGTCGGACATCGACTTCCTCGTGGGCCAGGCGTTCGACCGCTACTTCGAGACCAGCGGCATGTTCGGCACGGTCGAGGACGGCCTGCGCATGTGCGAAAAGCTGTACGAGGTCGGGGTGGACGAGATCGCCTGCCTGATCGACTTCGGTGTGCAGGCCGACGACGTGCTGGACGGCCTCGTCCATCTCGACGAGCTCAGGCAGGCCTGGCAGGGGCGCGAGCAGGACCGGTGACCGGGAATCAGTGACGTCAGGCGGAAGGGGTGGGCCGTGGGGCCGCAACCGGTCGGCGCAGAGGCATATCGCACATTCATGAGTTCCTTCCCGACCGGTGTGGCCGTCGTCACCACGGTGGACTCGGACGGCCGGCCGCGCGGGATGACGTGCTCGTCGCTCTCGAGCGTCAGCCTGGACCCGCCCATCCTGTCCGTCTGCCTGGCGGTGACCAGCGGAACGCTGAGCTCGCTGCGCGCTCACGGACTCTTCGGCGTGAACCTCCTCGGCGATTCGGCGAGCCCGGTGGCCCGCCTGTTCGCGGACTCGAGCCAGAACCACTTCGAGCGGGTGCTGTGGTACCCGGCCGGTGACAGCGGGGTTCCCCGGCTCGACGGCGACGTCGTCGCGTTCGCCTCCTGCGAGGTGGTGGACACCAAGCTCGTGGGGGATCACGTGGTGATCTTCGGTGAGCTCGTGGGCATCGAGGGCGGCGCCGGTACACCGCTGCTCTACGGTCGCCGTCAGTTCGTCGCCTGGCCCGGTGGGGCACAGGCGGAAGAGGCCGGCCGGCCCGTGGGCCAGGGCGGCCCCGCGGTCTCGCCGCTGCCTCCGGCCGGCTGATCCGGCACCGCGCCCCGGATGGTGCGCGGCGCCCCGCGGCGCAGGCGGCGGGCGC
>NZ_JBEXVL010000019.1:0-110725 GCF_040638805.1 Streptomyces sp. NPDC005925
TGTCGCAATCCACACCAGGCCAGAAGGCCCTCACCCATTTCAAGATCGGTCAGCCGTGAGCCCTGTCACCGTCCACAACCTCCCGGGACAGAACACCTAGTCGGGCTGCCGGGGTCCGGGGCGAGCACCCCCGGACCCCGCCGCACGCTCCGGCCGCCCACCCCGTGCCCGTACGCGCACCGCCCGGTCCGCGCCCCGGCGGCCGAGGCTGTCGCTGGTTTCACGCTCAACGGCGTCGACCGCACGGGCCCGGACAGTCTGCGCACACGGGAATACATCTGTTGTTAACGTCGTCAACGAGTACTTGCATTGATAGCACCGGTGGCCCTGTGTACGGTTGCCTGTATGACGGACACCCCCCACTCGCAGGCCAACCCGCTGGTCACCGGCTCTGAGATCGCCCGGCTGGCAGGTGTCACCCGCGCAGCCGTCTCGAACTGGCGCCGGCGCTACGACGACTTCCCGGCACCGTCCGGCGGCGGGGTCAACAGTCCGCTGTTCGACCTGGCCGAGGTACAGGCGTGGCTGGACAAACAGAGCAAGGGACAGGACATCTCGGTCGAGGTGCAGCTGTGGCAGGCGCTGCGCGGAGTGTACGGCGACGACATGCTCGGCGGACTCGTGGACACCGCCCGCCTCCTCGCCGGGGACAAGGCACCCGAGGAACTTCCGTCGGAGATCGTCCGGCTCTCGCGGGAACTGGCCGGGGCCGATGGCGCGGCAGAAGCGGTGGGCGTTCTCGCGGAACGCTTCACCGACTCCGTACGCCGGGCCGGATCGGACCAGATCACCTCACCGCGCATCGTCCGCGCCGTACGCCACTTCGCCGGCGAGGTGGCATCCGACGCGGTCCTCTTCGACCCGGCCTGCGGCATCGGCTCCCTCCTGCTGGCCGTCGGACCCGAGCAGGGCCCCCGGCGCCGCGGGCAGGAATACGACACCCGCAGGGCCACGTTCGCGCAGCTGAGGGCCGACCTCGGCGGGCGCGGCGGCGCCGTCGTCGTCACGGGGGACTCCCTGCGTGACGACCAGTGGGCCGACCTCAAGGCCGACCTCGTCGTCTGTCATCCGCCCGTCGGTGAACCCGACTGGGGGCGCGAGGACCTGCTGCTCGACTCGCGCTGGGAGTTCGGCCTCCCGTCCCGCGCCGAGAGCGAACTCGCCTGGCTGCAGCACGCCTACGCGCACACCGCGCCCGGCGGCCGGGTCCTCCTGGTCCTGCCAGCCTCGGTCGCCTACCGCAAGGCGGGCCGCCGGATCCGCCGCAAGCTCGTCCAAGGGGGCATCCTCACGCAGGTCACCGCTCTTCCCTCCGGCACGGCGGCCGCGCACGCGCTCCCGGTGCACCTGTGGCACCTGCGCCGCCCCCGGGCCCCGAAGGACGTGGTCACTCATGTCCGGATGGTCGACCTGACGACGGGTGATCCGGACGGCCCGCTGGAACCGGGCCCCGAGCAGGTGGCCGACGTTCCCCTGCTCGATCTCCTCGACGACGCCGTGGACCTCACACCGGGACGTCACGTCGAGGACTCCCACCGCGACTACGCGGTGGAATACCAGGCGCTGCGGCGGGAGCTGACCGAGCAGCTGCGACTGCTGGCGGAGCTGCTGCCTGCCCTGTCGGCGGGCGGCAGGCCGAGCTCCCCGGACGGTCCCACCGTGAGCGTCGCCGACCTGGCGCGCGCGGGGCTCGTCGAGTACGGCGACCCGGAGCCCGTCTCGATCAGCGACCAGCTGGACACCGACTACCTGCGGGGTTTCCTGCGCAGCGCGGCCAACACCAGGCGCTCCACGAGCAGCAGTGGCACCTTCCGTCTCGACGGCAAGGGCTCCCGCATCCCGCAGATGGACATCGTCGAACAGCGGCGGTACGGGGCGGCCTTCCGCGCGCTCCAGGAGTTCGAGGAGCGGACGCGGAGACTGGTGGAGCTCAGCCGGGACGCGGCGGCCCTGGCCAGGGACGGCCTCGGCAACGGCGCGCTCACCCCGGAGAGCTGACACACGGCGTCACGGCACGAATGGGCTCGCCGACCCGCTCCACGTCACGGCCAACGCCTCCCGCGCCCGTGTGCACGCCACGAACAGCAGGCACCGTTCCCGCAGCAGATCCGACTCGTGCTGCAGGGCGTCCACGGAGGCGGGGGTCACCTCGCGGGTGAACGGCACCGCGCTCGCCGTCACCCCCAGGACGCCGACGCAGCGGAACTCCAGCCCTTTCATGGCGTGCATGGTGGCCAGCCGCACCCCCTCCGCGCCGGGCCCGGGGTGGTCCCGGACGCGGACCACCGGTATCCCGGCGGCGGACAGCTTGTCGTGTGCCTTGTCGAGCAGCACGTTGAAGCGGGTGCAGACGCCGATCTCCGACGGCCGGACGCCCCGGGCGATCCAGCCCTCGACGCGCTCGACGAGCGCCGCGACCTCCGCCTGCTCGGACCCGTACCCCGCCGCCTGGGGCCTGCGGCCGTGCAGCAGGGAGCGGTAGCCGGCCAGGCTGTCGCTGCCCTCGCCACCCAGGTCGTCCACGGGCACCGCACCGAGGATGCCCGTCGACCAGGCGAGGATCTCCTCCGTGGAGCGGTAGTTGATGCGCAGCCGGTGCGTGCGTCCGGCCACCGGGATGCCCAGGGAGCCCAGCGACACCTTGGCGTCGTAGATGCGCTGATGCGGGTCGCCCGTGATGAACAGGTCGTCGCTGCCGGGTGCCACCGCGCCGCGCAGGACGCGCCACTGCGAGGGATGCAGGTCCTGCGCCTCGTCGACCACGACGTGGTCGTGCGTCGGCCCGGAGGCGGCCAGGAGGTCGGCCGCACGCGCGCACACCGACAGGTGTGTGGTGGCCTTCTGCGCCCGCAGCATCGACTCGAACGACTCGACGGCCGACCACAGCTGGTCGCGCCGTGACGACGGCAGCGGGCTGCCACGACCGCGCCGCCGTGCGGTGCGGTAGGCCTCGGCGGTGCGCAGGTCCTGGGCGAGGACGACGTGCCGGTACTCCTGGGCCAGGAACTGATCCGTCCACGGCAGTCCGAGCTGTCTGACGACGCGCTGCCACAGCTGCCGTTCCTCCCGGTCGCCCACGGGGGCCGGCGACCTGCCGTCGAGGCGGGTCACGACACCGTGCGCGTACGCGTTGACCGTGGTCACGTCGACGCGGCCGAGGAGCGTACCGTCGCCGTCCAGCAGCATGGACAGGTTCTCGCGCAGCGAGCCGGCCAGCGCGTTGGTGTATGTGGTCAGCAGGATCCGGGTGCCGGGGGAGCGGGTGAGGAGGTGCTTGACGCGGTGCAGGGCCGCGACCGTCTTGCCGGTGCCGGGACCGCCGGTGATCTGGACGGGCCCGCCGTACGAGACCCGGTAGGCGACCCTGCGCTGCGACGGGTGCAGGAACACGCACCAGGCCGCGAACGGCTTCTCCAGGATGTCCGCGAGCTCTTCGGGTCCGGTGACCAGGGTGATGCGGCTCGTGGTGTTGGCGATGGCGACGGCGAGGCTCTCGTCGGGGTCGGGGCCCGCGTCGACCGGACGGCGGACGGCGACCACGTCCCGGTACACCTCTTCGGGGCTGAACCCCTCGGCGAGGTACTGGAGCACCTCGCACTGGTCCTCCGGCAGCAGCGTCTCGAACGCCGCGAGCTGTGCCTTGTCGACGATGGTCCGCACGGCACGCAGCACCTGCTCGTCGATGCCGAGTTCGCGCAGCACGGTGTCCGAGTACGCCGCGAAGAGCAGGGAGCCCGCGGCGGCCGCCGCTTTCCGCAGGGCCGGGGTCAGCTGCTCGATGGCGACCACGTTGCGCACCTCGAGGGCGCGCGTCGCGGAGTTCGTCGTGTACAGCCGCTTGGCCGCCCAGGTGTACGCGTCGTCGTGGCGTACGACGTTGACGAGCAGGAAGACGCCGCTGCCGTCGTCCGGGGCCAGGACGACTCCGCGCCAGAAGTCGTTGATGCGGATGGTCCGCATGCGCGGGTCCTGCGCGCCCTGCACGGACTCGAGGTGGAGGCCTTTGTCCGCGTGCAGTTCGGCCACGGTGAGCTGCTGGAACTTCTGCATCGCCTTGCGAACGCCGGCCTTGACGGGCTTTTCCAGGACGTCGTAGCTCTCCCAGAAACTGTTGGCGAACGCGAGCTGCGGCACGAGGCGAACTCCCCACCCTGAACGGACACTCCGCAGTCGATCATACGCGCGGCGTGTTCATCAGCCGTCCGGCCACCTCCTCGATGCCGGCGAGCAGTCCGGCCGGTTCCTGGTCCAGGTCGAGGGCGTGCTGGTGGAGGACGATGCCCGCGTGACGCACCCGGTGGGAGGTGTGCGGGGCGTTGCCCTTCGCGTACACGAGATGGCCCTCGCGCAGGCCGAGGGCGGTGCAGTAGGCCAGCATCTGGTACAGGTCGGCGTCCGGATAGCCGCCCGGCCGCCCGGCCTTGTACTTGGCGTCCACGACCGCGCAGGGCGTGCCGTCCGGCCCGTACAGCACGAGGTCCGGCCTCATGCGGATCACGGCGGCCTCGTCGAGGTGGTGCGGGTCCTGGAGGCGGGCGACGTACCCGCCCGGGCCCCGGCCCCGGTCCTGGACGGTCTCGCGCAGGGCGGTCGTCACGAAGTCCTCGAAGAGCTTGTTCATGTCGAAGAGGAAACCGTCGACGCGCAGGTCGCCGGGGGTGTGTTCGGCGGAGGCGCCGTCCAGGACGACGCGCGCGAGACGGAGGGCCCGGTGGTAACGGGCGTTGAGACGGGTGGGACGCCAGTCGGGAATCACCTGCCCCCGCACCGGCGCCGTGACGTCGGTGAGGCGGGCGCGCTGGTGCAGCAGCCGACGGCGTACGTCGCGGGGTACGCCGGGCAGGCGCAGGAGCCGTTCGACGGCCGCGCGCAGGATGCGGTTCTCCGCGATGTCGGTGGTGAACTCGTCGTACGCCACCTCGACCGGCGGCATCGTCCCGAAGCGCCGCCGTATCTGTTCGGCCTCCCGGATCCGGCCACGGACGACGAGCGCGGATGCCTCGGTCTCCCGGTATCCCTGCAGCAGGCCCTGGCGCAGGGCCCGGTCCACCTGCCGTTCCACGGCGTGGGCGAGCGCGGGCAGCAGGTCGCGGTGCTCGGCGACCTCGACCTCGCCGTCCCGCCAACTCCGTCGCGGATCGGCGCTGTAGCCGAGCAGGAAGAAGATCCGGGCGACGGGCACCTTGGGCGTGACGCGCACCGTGACCGGCCCGTCGCCGCCCGGTGCCGTCACGGCCACGGCACCGACCTTGCTGCCGGCCCGCAGCGTCCAGTGACCCGGGGTGTACGGGTCGGGGTTCGCCTCCACGACGCGCAGAGCGGCGAGGGCACGGCCGACGGCGTCCGGCAGGGCGAGCCGGGTCGCCGGCGCGTGCTCGACCAGCTCGACGGACCGCACCGGTTCCCCACCGGACCCTGTGGGCACAGCGGGGGAGAGGGGGGACACGGCGGGGACGCCGGGCACGGGGAAGCTCACCCCCCTGACCCGCGCAGCGCCGCCAGCCCGTACCGCTTCTCGATGTCCACGCCCTCCCCGTAGTGGTGCTCCTCCAGCAGGGGCAGGATCTTCGTCCGCCACGTGCGCTCCAGTCCGCCTTCCCGGTACACGCCCTTCTTCATCAGGTACGAGGGCCCCACGCGGAAGTCGGGCTCGTCGATGCGGGCGTTGAGCGCATCGAGCAGGTCGGCGGGTTCCGCGTCCTTGCCCTCCCTGGCCAGCCAGCGGCGCAGCAGGCCGCGGGTCGGTTCCGTACGAGGCGAGAGTTCGACGAAGGCGAAGCGGCGGCGCATCGCGGTGTCCACCAGCGCGATGGACCGGTCGGCGGTGTTCATCGTGCCGATGACGAACAGGTTCGGCGGGAGCGCGAAATCGTCGCCCGAGTAGGTCAGCCGCACCGACTTGTTGCGGTACTCCAGCAGGAAGTACAGCTCGCCGAAGACCTTCGCCAGGTTGGCCCGGTTGATCTCGTCGATGATCAGGAAGTGCGGGATGTGCCGGTTGCCCTCGCGGGAGGCCAGGTCGGCGAGTTCACGCAGCGGCCCGGCGGTGAGCCGGAAGGCGACCTCCCTGGTCTGCGGGTCCTCCTGGGGCCGGAAGCCCTCGAAGAAGTCCTCGTAGGCGTACGACGGGTGGAACTGCACGAGCTTGACCTGCTCGGGCCCGCCACCGAGGAACTCGGCGAGCTTCAGCGCGAGATACGTCTTGCCGGTGCCGGGCGGACCGTACAGCACCAGCTGGCGTTCGTCCCACAGCAGATCGCGTACTTCACGCAGCCACTCGGTGTCATGTACGAGTAGTTCCGCGGAGAGTGCGTCGGTCGGTTCGGGCAGCTCGAGCTCGCGGCGGGCGGTGATCGCGGGAATCTCCGCGCTCGGATCCTGTTCTGTGGCCTCGGCCTCCTCCACGAGCTCCTGGTCGGTGAGACCCAGCCCGTCGAGGTGGGCCTGGACGGAGGTGAGGTCGACGATGTCGTGCTGGACTGACAGCTTCTGCTGGAGCTCCTCGGGCAATTCGTCGTACGCGTATCCGGTCATCCGCCAGTCCACCGGTCTGCGCAGATTTGATCGCCGGTCTTCGGACTCGACCTGCTCGGCCTCACCGGTGATCTCACCGATGTACAGCTTCCCCGCGGAGATGGTGCACACGCTGTCACCGGGCCTCATCCGGGAGAGGAAGGCGTAAAGGTCCTCGACGAGCTGCTGCTTCTGGCTGTAGGTGGCGGTGGATTCGTAGTCCTCTTGGACGAGCATGCGTAATTCGTCCTTGCTGGTGCCTGGCCGGACCCCGGGCCGTAGGCGGGAGGCGGCCAGTGCCACGAGTGCTTCTGGCAGCCAAAGGCGCTGGACCACGTCGAGGCCGGCGACATTCGAACCACGGACGAGCCAGGAGCGGTTGGGGGCGGCCGACGGCTGCCCGAGGCACTCGATGAGTGAGCGGCCGTCGGAGACGGATTTCCAGACGTCCCACCCGTTGAGGCTGCATCCGCTGACAATTTCAGCGGCGGCCGACGGTGAGGTGCACTCGATGTCCGACACCGTCTCCAGACATCCCGGCCACCGCTCGGACGCACGGATGATTCCCTGGTCGATCAGTCGTCGACGTGTTGCGTACGAGGGGGGCTTCCGGGCCAGGAAGGAGGGGACGGGCTTGGCCCTGACCGGGGATCCCGCCGCCACGACGAAGGTGATGCTTCCCCGCGTGCCCGGCTCGGCCGGCGCCCACCCCCGGGCCACCGGGCCCCCGTTCGGCAGCCGTAGCTGAAATGCTGGATATGGCATGTGTGTGTCGCCCATGGTCGCCGCTCCCGCTGAACAAGTATCCGCCAAGACAGTAAGGGCGCCCACCGGCACCCGAGGCCCGGCAACCGGGCGCCTCTCCGTCGCGCATCCGCCGGCCCGCCCCTCAGGTCAGGGTGTTGGTCAGGTGCGGGCCCATGTAGCCGACGTAGATTCCGTGGTCGGCGCACGCCCCGTCGTAGTAGTGCAGCCGCGGTGCGATGGTGTTGCCGCCGCCGATCCGCAGGTGGGCCCCCATGAACAGCTTGCCGTCGGGGTGGACGTGGCGGGGGACGGGGAAGGTTCGCGCCCGGCTCCACTCACTGTTCGCCTTCACGGACTTCGACTCGTCCCTGACGACCTTGCGGGGCGAGATGACGTGCATTCCCTCGGGCGCGTCCGCGCACCACTGCTTGAAGTCGCTGTGCGCCGTGCCGCTGACGACGGCCTCCGCGAAGTCCTGGAGTGCCAGCAGGGCGTCCCAGGCCATCCGGACCCACGACGATCCGTAGGCCTGGTCGTCGAGTTCCAGGGTGTCCTTGCGCCGGCCGCTGAAGTGGACGTGGGGCATGCCGGTGATGCGGTCCAGGATCTCGGCGAAGGACGTGGGCGCGTTCACCGAGGGTTCCACCGCCGCGTACGCCTGCTCGGCGGAGGCTCCGAGCCTCAGGAGCTCCTTCTGCAGTTCGCGTACCTGCGCCTTGGCCCGGTGGAGTTCCTTGTACTGCTCGTCGTAGTCGACGACGATCTGGGTCTCGCTGTCCTCCGCCCGGCGCAGTTCCCGCTTGAGGTCCCGGATCTCGTCGGCTCTGACGCGCTGCTCGCGCGCCGCCTCTTCGAAGATCGCGTGCAGGGCGTCGTTCTCGTCGCGCAGCCGTTCCTGTTCGGAGCCGCCGACGGCGTCCCTGGCCCGCGTGCGCATGAGCGGGACGGAGTCCAGGGCGTCGGGCAGCGGCAGCCGGGTGGCGAGCCCTTGGGGGAGCTGGTTCAGGATGCGGGCGGCCAGCCGGGGGTTCTCGGTGATCAGCCGCTTCGACATCACGCGGTGCCGCTGGCCGTCGGCGGGCCAGGCCGGGTCCACGCCGGGCAGGTAGGTGCGGACACCCCCGTTGTACACGCGGTGGTGTTCCAGCGCCCGGTTGAAGACGGTCTCGGCCGCGGGAGTGAGGACGTAGAGGATCGCCAGACCCACCACGGGCCGGACGAGAGGGTCGATCGTCCCTTCGAGCCACGTGTCGAAGTCGACGTCGTGGGGTGTGCTCGCCATGATCACGGGGAGGCGCCGGTCGGCGTCGCAGAGTTCGTCGATGACCGCCTCGACGTCCTCCGCCTCGACGACCTGGGGCATGGCCGTCACGTCGGCCGGGCCGTCGTGCGCGTCGAGCGCCTCCAGCAGGTGTCTCGCGAGCCGGGGTGTCTTGGCGGCGTCGGGGACCGCCTCGGCGGCGTCGGGGAGGTGTTCGACGTCGAGTTGCACCCAGGTGGGCCCGTCGGCGATCTGCCGGGTCACGACGGTGGTCTGCCAGGTCCCGCGGGGCGCCGTCTCCCGGAGCCGCCAGCGCCCGTAGGTGCCGGTGGCACCCGTGACGGAGTCGTGGTCGAGCGTGACTCCCGGGGCTATCTCGTTGCGGCCCTCGGCGAACGCGTCGATGTTGTAGCGCTTGGGCGGCTGGGCGAGCCAGTTGCGCAGTCGCTCGTCGACGAGTGCGCCGGTGCGTACGTAGTCGGACCTGCTGGTGACCACCATGCGGTAGCGGCGGGCGTCCATCGGGCTGCTCCTCACGTGTACGGAAAGGCGGGTGGTTCAGGCGGTGGCGGCGGACAGGACGCGGAGCAGTTCACTCACGTCCTGGTGCCAGGCCCGTACCTCGGCGGGTGTGGGGGGCAGGTCGTACGTGTGGTAGTGACAGGCGGCGCTCAGACCGGACCAGACGGTGTACCACTGACGCGCGACGGAGGGACTGACGTACCACTGCAGGCAGAGCATGCGGGTGCGTCCGGTGCGGGTCATGCGGGGGCTGACCGACCGCCAGAAGGCGTCGAGGCTCTCGTCGAGGGCCAGCCGGAGCAGGGTGGCGGCGGCGCGGGCCCGGACACCGGGGGAGAGCGTGGTGCCGTGTGCGGGATCGAGCAGCCGGCCGGCGGCCGTCAGGAGTTCGTTCGTGGGGAGAACGCGGGTGGAGGGCGTGGGAGCGGTCACCGGGCCAGCACCTCCCTGGTGAGCCGTGTGGTGCGGCTGACCAGGTCCATGCGGTCGCCGACGGGCCTGGTCGGCGCCTGGTGCGACGCCTGGTTGAGTTCCTGGATCAGCTCCCGGGCCCAGGAGCCGTGGTCGTGGGCGACGGCGTTCAGGATCTCGGTGCGGTCCTTGTCCCGCATGCCCATCGCGAGGGCTGCGAGGGCGGTGAGCGGTCCGGGCCGGGTGACCCGGTCCTGGATGTCGCGCTGTCCGGTGCCGGCCTCGCGCAGGACGCGCCGCGCGGTGTCCTGGTAGGCGGCCTCGAGGGCGAGTCGGCACATCGAGGGCAGTACCCGGTCGGCGACCTCGGGCGGCAGGTGCGGATCGAGGGCGATGGCCCGCGCCTCCTCCAGGGCCTGGCTCACCGGGTCGCTGACGGAGGAGACGTGCACGACCGAGTCGGTCTGCCGGGACACCCGCATGACTCTCGCCCGCAGTCCGAGGCGCCGGACGGCCTCTTCGAGCCGGGTGTCGTGGGTGAAGACGACGACCTGCCGGTGCTGTGCGTACAGGTCGAGCACCCTGGCGAGACCGTCGACCTTCTCCGGGTCCATGGACTGCACCGGGTCGTCGATGACCAGGAAACCGAACGGGCTGTCCTGGTGGGTGGCCCTCGGGACGAACAGGGAGAGGGCGAGGGAGTGCAGTTCGCCCTGGCTCATGACACCGAACGCGGGCGCGTCGGCGTCGTCCACGGAGACGGGGAGACTGACCTGCCGTTGCGGGCCGACCCCCGTGAGCCCGATCGCGCCCAGCCGGACGCTGCTGCGCTCGCACAGCAGGCGCCAGATCTGCTCGGACTGGTCGGCGAACGGCTTGAACCGGGCGTCCCGCAACTCGTCGGTGAGCGCCCGCAGCCACGCGCGTACGGCCTTGACCTGTTTGAGGGCGGGCTTCGCCGCCTGCGCGGCCTCGGCCTGCGCGAGCCACGCGGACAGGCGTGCGGCGACGGGCTGCCACCGGCCGTCCTGGGCGGTGAGCTCGCCGCGGGCATGGTCACGGACCTGGTCACAGGCGTCACTGAGGACCGCGACGGCGCGCTCCGCACGGTCGGCCAGCTCCCGCGGATCCCGCACGGTGCGGCAGGCGGCCAGATCCCGCCAGAGCGCGGCGAGGGACGACTCGTCGGCATCGAGCCAGGCGGGAGCCGGGCGGGCCAGATCGTGCGCCTCCCGTACCGCGTCCACGAGTTCGCGGTGCGCCGCCTCGGCCTCGGCCGCTTCCGTCCGGAGCCTTTCGACCTGGGCCCGCGTCCTTTCCGCCCAGGACCGGTCGAGGAGGTCCGTGCTGCCGCAGACGGGGCAGTCGGAGCGCTCCGGACGGCGGCGGCGGTGTTCCAGCGCGGCGTCGAGGAGCGCGATCAACTGCCGGGCGTCCTCGGCGGTGCCGTGCCGTGCGTCGTCGGCCGCGGCGGCCGACGAACGCAGCCGGGCCACCGCCCGCGCGATCAGCGGCCGGTCCGGGCCTTCCAGATCGGCCAGTCTGCGCAGCCGGGCGAGGTACGCCCTCTCCGTGGCGCCGTAACCCTTCAACAGGGCCCGGACCGTCTCCAGGTCGGGAGTCCGGCCGGAGAGCGCGGTGATGGCTTCCCCGGCACGCGGGTCGTCCACCGCCGTCAGCTCCTCGATCACCGTGGCGGTCAGGGTCTTCGCGGTGTTCTCGGTCTCGGTCAGGGTCCTGGCCCGCGCCCGTGCCGCCGCGTCGGTGTCACTGAGCAGTTCGAGGCCCAGGATGCGGGAGATCTCGTCGTGCAGGGTGGTCAGTGGCCCGTTGATCACCGCACCGAGCTGGGTGTACGGCAGGAACGGCCGGTACAGCGACAGTTGCCCGGCGTCGATCACGTCGTGCGCGGTCTCGCCGGTGGCCCGTCCGGCCTTCTCCACGACGGTGCGGGACTCTTCGAGCTTGTCGCCGTGCCAGATCCGGCGTACGGTCACCGGCTCCTCGGCGTCCGCACGGTGACCGTCGCTGTCGCTGCCGGGGTCGAAGCAGAGCTCGACGGCGACCTCGGGGGCGGAGTGCTCGTGGAGGTTGCGCCAGCCCTTCTTCCATACCTGCGTACGCCCCTGCCAGCGGAAGTTGTCGCCCGTCAGGGCCATCTCGGCGGCCTCGGCGAAGCTCGACTTGCCGGAGCCGTTGCGGCCGACCACCAGTGTCAGACCGGGGCCGGGACGGAGCTGGACCGTGGTGGCCGGCCCGACGCCCCGCCATCCCGAGGCGGTGATGGACCGCATGTACACAGTCCCCGAGCCGCCGCCGCTCCGGGGCTGGGCGGCGGGCAGCAGATCCCGCACCAGCTCCTGTTCGCCGCTGGAGAGCCCCGACCCGGGCAGACGGGTGAGTAGCAGGTCACGCAGGTTGGTGTCGCTCATGCTCGGATCCCTTGGGCGCTGTGGACGGCTGCGGCGGGCGTGCCCACGTCGACGCGAGGGGACGGTGAGCCGTTGTCGGTCCGAGCATGGCGGAGCCTGTTAGCGCCGTCAACAGAACTGTATGAATTCCAGACAGGCGGCGTGTGTACGGGTGTTCGGGTGGGGTGTACGGAGGGGAGCCGCGCGACGTGTGCGTGTCGGCGCAGTACTGATCCGAGCCGCGCCGCACCCTGCTGGGGGTGGCGCGGGTGTCGACGCCGAGGATGTGGACGCTGCCAACTGGCGGCGCGGACAGCGCACTCGGAGCGATCGCCCGCTGTGACTGCCCGCTGGAGGCGGACGACGACGGCCCTCGGAGCGTCGGCGGACCCGTAGCCGCTGCCGTAGGTGAAGAGCCGGGTGGACGGTCGTCCGCGCTCACGCCCTGGCAGTCGTCGTGCGTGTGCGTGGCGTCCCATGGACAGCAGCGTGCGCGCGGCCGACCGTCGTGTCCCGGAGGGCTGAGCAGGAAGCCGGGCCGGAAGGCCGAGGGGTGCACAGGTCTCCGGCGACGGTGATGCCGGAGTGCGAGGCGGGGTCACGCGCCTCGCACGACCGCAACGGGTGCGAGGGTTCCCCCTACGCCCCGCCTCCGATGCGCCGTACCGCTGCCTTGATCTCGGCGAGTTCGGTCATGAGCCGGTCGGCGGCCGCGTCCAGAAGCAGCACCGGGTCGTGGGCGGACCAGAAGCGGACGACCTCGCGCAGTTCGTCCTCCCAGTAGGTCTCGGGGTTTTCCACCGGGAGCCGGAGCTGCCGGGCCAGCTCCACGAACCCGGGCCCGGGAACCCGTGAGTCCTGCGCCACGACCAGGGCCGACAGCATCGGCCTGCCGTGCTCGACCTCGTACGCGCTGACGCGTCCGAGCGCCGGGAACAACGTGCGGAACGGAGGCCGGCTCATGCCCGTGTTGAGGCCCTCGGGGTCGATCAGCAGCCCCAGTTCCTTGTAGGTCAGGCACGCCTCGCGCGGCTTCGCGATGTCGGCGTCGCGGGCGCGGACGCTGAGGACGCGGTGGATGTTCCGCTCTGTCGAGGTCAGGGTGATCACGGCGACTCCCGGAGTCGGAACGGCCCGTGGGCCGTGGATGCGTGGACGGTGGCCCGCGGGCCGTGGCAACTGTAGGGCCCTGGACGGTGGGCCGGAGCCGGATGCGCGTGGCCCGCCCTACTCGGAGATCATTCGTCGGCGTAGGCCCCCGGCGGGGCCGGACACCGTGCCCGGCTGCTCGCCGTGCCGGTCGAGCTCCGCCCAGATGGTCTTGCCGGAGGGCGGGCGGGGCTCGGTGCCCCAGCGGTCGGCCAGCGTGTCCACCAGGAGCAGTCCGCGGCCCGACTCCTCGTCCGCGCCCCGCCCCCGCAGGACCGCGGGCAGTCGTTCGCCCCGCGTGTCGCTCACCGCGATACGCAGCGTGCCGCCCCGCGCGTCGTCCGGCCCCAGCGTCAGCGCCAGCAGGAAGTCACGGCCCGGGACCCGCCCGTGCAGCGCGGCGTTCGCGGCCAGCTCCGCGACGACGAGCTCCGCCCGCTCGACGACCCCGGGCGACACCTCCCAGGCGGTCAGCTGTTCCACGGCCCTCACCCGGGCGAGCCGGGCACCGCGGCGGGTGGAGGAAAGCTGCTGCACGAACGTGCGTACGGTGGCACACAGGTGAGGCGTGGAGGCGTTCATGGGGAAACCGTGGCGGGTGAGAAGAGGCGTATTCCAGTGACCCGGCTCGTACGCTGCGTCAGCGTACGGGCGCATTTCGTG
The DNA here is from genome assembly GCF_040638805.1 of Streptomyces sp. NPDC005925. Lineage (NCBI taxonomy): Bacteria > Bacillati > Actinomycetota > Actinomycetes > Kitasatosporales > Streptomycetaceae > Streptomyces > Streptomyces sp. NPDC005925. Next base: position 13,678 of record NZ_JBEXVL010000019.1, read on the forward strand.
GACGGTACGGTGATCCATCCGTCACGCTGGGTGAGTTGATCGCGGGAGAGCAGCGCGTACGTACCTGGAGGTGGCCGCGGATGACGAACAGCACCGGCGGGAGTGACGACCTGGCGGCGTGTGAGGTGGAGCGGGAGCCCGAACCCTCGGACAGTCTGCGGACCTTCGGCTCCGTGGTCCAGGCCCTGCGCGAACACGCGGGCCTCAGCCGGGCCGAGTTCGCCGACCTCGTCCGCTTCTCCAAGCACACGGTGGAGTCCGTCGAACTGGGCCGCCGGATGCCGGACGAGTCGTTCGTGGAGCGCGCGGAGGAGGCCCTCGGCGACACGGGCGCGCTACGGAGGGCGGCCCGCCACCTGACACGGGGCGAGGCGGGACTCGCCGCCTGGTTCCGGCGATGGGCGCGGCTGGAGAAGGTGGCGGTGAGCCTCTATACCTACGAGTGTCGGCTGGTACCGGGGCTGTTGCAGTCGGAAGGGTACGCGCGAGCAGTCTTCGACAACAGCATCCCGCCGCTCTCGGACGATCAGTTGGAGGCGCAGGTCGTCGCACGGATGGAGCGGCAGAAGACGCTGCACGAGCGGCCGAACGTGCCGTTCAGCTTCATTGTCGAGGAGCACCTGTTCCGGCGGGGGCTCGGTGGACGGGACGTCACGCGCGGACTACTCGATCACGTCTTGGAGCTGACCGCGCCACGCAATGTCACGCTGCAAGTCATGCCGATGGATGCCGAGTTCCATGCTTGTCTGGACGGCCCCATGCGACTTTTGGAGACCCCCGAACGGCGTCGCCTCGCATACTCCGAAGGGCAGCAGAACGGGCGTCTCATCTCCGGCGCAAAAGAGGTAAGTCTCCTCTATCAGTGCTATGACACACTGCGGTCGCAGGCCCTCAACCCCAAAGACTCGCGGGGTCTGCTGGAGCGACTGCGAGGAGAGCTATGAGGACGACGGAACTCACCTGGTTCAAGTCCAGCTACAGCGGAACCCAGGGTGATGACTGTGTGGAAGTGGCCGTCACCAAGTCGGCCATCCGGGTACGGGACTCCAAGGATGTGACGCTGCCGTCCTTCGCCGTGGGGCGCGAGGAGTGGACGCGGTTCGTGCGGTACGCGTCGCACGGCTGAGCCCCTTGGCAGGGCTCAGCCGTACGGCTGCGGGAGTTCAGCCGACCTCGGGCCGGGGGTCGTGTCGAGGACCCTGGCCCGGGGGCGGAGTGAGGGTGGACGTGTAGTTCTCGCCGTCCACGAGGGGAGTCTCCAGGGTGAGCCCGGCCCTGGCCATGCGGTCGTACTCGGCGAGGACCAGACGCTTGGTGCGGTACTCGCCGTACTTGGCGATCTCGTTGTACTTGAGGCCGCCCTTCTTGTCCGTCTGGAAGGACTCCAGGATGTAATCGGCGTCCTCGGCGGAGACTCCGTAGAGGTGGAAGAAATAGGCGTCCAGTTCGGCGCGGAGCTGGGCGCGGCGGTGCTCGTTCCAGGTGAAAGGGGCGCCGGTGTCGCCGAGGTCCCTTGCTAAAGGTTGCATGTCCCAGGCCGTGTAGAAGAGTTCTAGGGTGCGAGGAGTAAGGAAAAAGGTGTGGCGGGCAAGGTCAGCGGGACGAGGGACAGGGAGCTGTTTCCAGGTCATCAGGGCCATGTGAATTCCGCCGACCTTTTGGCGGGCCACGAAGTCGAAGGCCAGGGAACTTTGGGTAGCGACCATGGCGGCCGTGAGTTCGATGTCGCCCTTGGGAAACATGAGCGGGAAAGTGTGTCCCACAGCCGTCTGCGGTAAGAACGCCGGGATGGCGGTCCGCTCATCCGTCGTCCTGGCGACATCGCGCCATCCCAATAGCCAGCCACGCTCCCACTTCAGCTCTTTCAGGCGGAGGGCGACACCGGCGATGGAGATTTCCTTGCCCTTGCGCACGGTGGGGATGCGCCCGATTTCCTGAATCCAGTGACGAGGCAAGGACTCGCCGTACGCGTTCTGCTTGTCCGTAAGCGAGGTTCGCTCGTAATCGTCATTGCCCACACCGTGGTAGCTGTTCCAGCGGTGGTCGAAGAGATGGGCCATCTTTCCTTCGTAAAGGGGCAGCATCCGTTCCCCGTCGCGTACGAAGACGTTACCTAGCAGCTCCCACCCCTGCGCCTCCAAGCTGGCCCGATCGCGGAAGAGATCGGAATCATCGGTCATGTCGAATAGGCGCTTGAATGTGATGCGCCACGGGTTGTCATCCGTCAATTCTTCATCAACCAGAACCGGGATGCGTCTCTGAATGGCAGCGGTCAGGTCGGCGTCCCTCCGTGTGCGGAACACTGGCAACGTCCCCGTGTTCGGATTGATCAGCGCGATCTCCTCGAATGAGAGCGCGAACACCGCGTCACTCTCGGCGAGTTCGTCGGGATGCCCAAGGAAGAACGCGAAACGCGCGGCGCGCTCGGCGATTCCGCGCCCGGTGAGAGAGATCACCGCGAACTGGTAGCTGGAGTGTACGGCTGGGAAGAGCCTCTCCCGCTTGCCGTTCTCGAAGTCGTACAGATGCTTTACCGCACCGCGTCGTGTCAGATCCTGGAAGAGGAACTGGGCGCCCGCGCCGGTCGCGATGGCCGTCGGGACCACGGTGCCGCAGCGACCGTCGGGAGCGGTGATGGAAACGAACCGCTCTGTGAACAGCTGATCCGTCTGGAGCGAGTTGACGCCCTTGACCGACAGTCCTTTCTGTAACTGCGGATACGCCCCCGAAGACCCCAGGAACAGAAACGAAGACTTGACCTTCCGCCGTGCCGCAGCGTACTGCTTGCCGGCCTCCGGATGTTCGCTCGCCCACTTCGCGATGGCCGTCCGCCGTGCCGTCCCGGAGATCTCCGCCAAGGACGGCTCGACCACGCTGAAGTATTTCTTGTCCTCGAAGTCGACCTTGTCCCAAGGCGGGTTACCCAACACGCAGTCGAACCCGCCGGCCCACCCCGTCACCGGGTCGATGTCCGGCGCCGACGGATCGTCCGGCACGTCGAAGACGTCGGGGAATTCCAGGTACCAGTGGAAGAACTGGTATTCCTGGCGTAGCCGGGCGATCTCTTCGTGCGTCTCGGGAAGCGCGCCCTCGCCGTTCGAGAGGGACACGAACACGCGCTGCGTGACCGGCGACGGCGCGTCCTGCGTCTTCTTCCACATGAACGCGGCGCACCACGCGTCGGCCTTGTCACGGGCATTGAGGTAGGAGGGCGCCCCGGCCCATTGCCGGTAGCGGTTGGCGAGCTTGCGGACCTGGCCGACTTTGTCCGTGGGGGAGGTGTCCAGGAGATTGCGCAGCTCGGACGCGAACGCGGTGTTGGTGACGCGCACTGCCTCGTCCATCGCCGCGTCCAGCATGAAGACGCCCTGGTGCTCGTTCTTGTTCCGCTTGAGCCAGTCCCGCGCGACCGTAGCGACGTCACCCTCGACGGCCTTGAACGCCGCATCCGGGATTCCTTGCCGCAGCAGCGCAGGCGTCGCGCCGATCAGCCCGTTGCCGAGCTTGACGTGGGCGTCGAGGAAACCCAGGGCCTTTCCGGGCTCCAGGGCTTCCATCCACAGGGAGACTTTGGCGAGTTCGACGGCCATCGGGTTGAGGTCCACGCCGTACACGCAGCGCGCGATGACGTCGTGCAGGGCCTCCCGGACGCACTCGACGGGCGGCTCGGGGGTCTGTGCCCTCACGGCCGCCACCCGCTTGGCGATCCGTCGCGCGGCGGCGACCAGGAAGTGCCCCGAGCCGCAGGCGGGGTCGCAGACCCGCAGGGACAGCAGCTCGGAGGCCACGGTGTCCCGGGTTTCCGCTTCCGTCTGCTCGGCCTCGGCGGCCTTCTTCTCGCCGCGCTCCTGTGCCGCGTCGATCACCGGGTCGAGGGTGGAGTCGAGGAGGACGTCGACCAGGGAACTCGGCGTGTAGTACGAGCCGGTCTTCTTGCGTTCGTTGCCCGCGCGGGGCACCAGCTCGAAGGTGCGGCACGCGTCGGGCTCGGGCACGAGGTCGAGGAGAGACTCGTAGATCGCGCCCAGTTCTTCGGCGTCCAGGGTGCGGTAGTCGACGGTCCGCCACCGCTTGGCCTCGGTGTCGCGGACGACGGCGAGGTGGCGTACGGCTGCCAGCAGGTGCACGTTGGCCAGGGACAGCCCGTGCAGCGGGGCGTCGGCCGGGGTGTCGTCGAAGAGGCCGCCGAGGCCCGGCAGGCCGAGTTCCGGGAGGCCCTCCTCCGTGCCGAGGGCGTCGAGGACGATGCGCAGTGCCTCGTACCGGTCCGCGTGGGAGGTGCCCCGGCGGCGGCGGGACTGCTCGCGCAGCCGGGCCGTGGAGAAGTAGTCGGCGTAGCGCTTGCGGGCTTCGTCCGGTGTGCCCGTGGGGTGGAGCGCGTCGCGGTCCTCGGCGACGAAGACGAACAGCAGGCGGTAGACCAGGCGCAGCAGGGCGGCGTGGTACGTGTGGCGGTCGAAGTCCTCGCGCAGTGTGCCGTTCGCCGGGTGCCGGAGGAAGCCCGTGCCCAATTCCTTGATCGCGAGGCGTACGCCCTCGCTGATGTCGTCCAGGAAGCGTGCGCCGAGCCGGATCGCGGTGTCCCGCCAGACCTCCAGCCAGCAGGTCCACTGCGTGCCGCCCTGGGGGCTCTCGAAGCGGGAGGCGTGCAGGAGCCGGTACAGGACGACGAACTCGCTGAACAGCTCGCCGTCGAAGATCGCTTCCAGGTCGAACTCGACGTACGCGGCGGTGGCCAGCGCGTTCGAGTCGCGCAGCAGGCGGAGCCGGCGGCCGTTGGTGAGCAGGGCCCACAGGTGCGGTTCGGTGCGGTTCAGGGCTTCCTGGAGGAGCGACTGGGGAGCCGGGCCGCCGGCGCCCCGGCCCTTGTCCAGCTTGACGTTCCAGGAGGTCACGTGGACGAGCGTGTGGTCCCGGCGGTGGCTGACGGGGAACGTCTTCGTGCCGTCGGCGGAGGTGATGCCGTCGGCGCCGACCGGGCTGAGGTGACCGAAGCCCAGGGCCTCGAAGAGGGGCTCCACCCAGTTGGTGCGGGCGTACCCCGTGCTGTCGGGGCGTACGGACGATTCGGGCTCGGCGGGCAGCTTCTGGCGTAATTCGCGCCAGAGCGACTTGAGGTTGTCCCAGTGGCGCTCCGCCTCGTCGCGCACCGAACGGGAGCCGGGGATGCGGTAGTCGGCGGGGGTGAGACCCCGGAGGTCCTTGGTGGGCCTGCCCTCGGATATCCGCACCAGCATGTCGGCGGGCAGCAGCCCCCCGACCGTGTGGACAGCGGTGAACACCTGGTGACGGGTGGTGGCTGACATCAGGCGGAGACTCCAGGAGCGGCGGCCGGGACGGCGGAGGGGGCGGGGACGGCGGGCAGGTAGGCGTACACGCCGAGGACATCGGCGGGCTTCTGCGCGGTGACGGACAGGCCGCGGACGATCTCGCCGGAGGCCTGCCGTACGCGGCGGTGCGAGGCGTCCAGCTCGGCGGCCAGTTCCTCGCCGTACGACTCCACGTGGCCGTGGGCGTCGGACAGGTGGGTGAGCAGGCGGGTCATGGTGCGCTCGGCGTAGTGGCGGTCCGTGCTCCGCGTCGCCGTCGCCTCCAGCAGGGCGCGGGCCTGCTCGGGCGGCAGCCATCGCGCTTTCCTGGGGGAGCCCTCGAAGGCGAGCAGGCGGGCGTCCTCGGCGATGAGCTGCTTGTCGCCGTTGCGGGAGGGCAGCGTGAGGTGGAAGCGGTAGCGGACCAGGAGCAGGGTGGTGAGGGTGCCGACCGCGTCGGTGGTGATGACGCCGCAGCGGCGGGCCGGGCGGGCGCCGTCGGCCTGCGGGTCCAGCGCGGAGTTCAGCACGTGGGAGGCGAGGGCGCCCACCACCGGGTCCGTGCGCACCAGGGCCGCCTCGCCGCGCGCCACCGCAGGGTCCGCCCGGAACGGAATGGGGCGGTCCCTCTCGATCACCTCCGCGCCGACCGTGGGGGCGAGAGCGTCGCGCAGACCGGCGGGGGTGCCGCCGACCTGGGCCGTGAAGTCGTCGCCGTCGCCGCGCAGCACGGCACCGAGGGCGCCCAGCGACTCCCGTACGAACGTGTCGATCTCGCCCGCGCCGCCGAGGGCCTCGCGGATCGCGGCGACCTCCCGGGCCACCTCCTGCGGGCGCACGGAACGCTGCGCGAACCTCGACCGCGACGCCTTCTCCCGCTCGGCCGCCGAGTTCCAGTCGCTGTCCAGCCTGGCCGTGCTCACCTTGAACGCGTCCGCGCCGAACAGCGCGTCCTGGTCCTCCCGGCCGCGCATCAGCAGCCACTCGACGATCGCGTCCGTGACACCCGTCGACAGCTCGTCGGGCACGGACACGGAGATGCCGAGGTCCTTCTTGATCTGGCGGTGCTTCTTGATGAGGACCTCGAGGACCTTGCCGTCGATGCCGTTGTCGTCGCCGTACAGGGTGATGACGCGGACCTGGTCGCGGCGCTGGCCGTAGCGGTCGACGCGGCCCTCGCGCTGGTCGTGGCGGGTCGGATTCCAGGCGAGGTCGTAATGCACGACCGCGTCGAAGTGGTGCTGGAGGTTGACGCCCTCGGAGAGGCAGTCGGTGGCGATGAGGACGCGGCGGGCGGCGGCGTCCTCGCCGGCCTCCTCGGCGAGCCGCTCGATGCGCTCGATGCGCTGCTGCGGGGAGAGCGTGCCGGTGACCGCCCTCACGACGGTCTTCGCGCCGAGCGGGCCGCGCCTGCCGGACTCCTTGTCGTTCTCCAGTTGCTCGGCGAGATATTCCGCCGTGGGTATGTAGCGGCAGAACACGATCGGGTTGTGGCCGTCGGCGAGGAGCGCCTTGAGATGTTTGATGAGCGCCTTGAGTTTCAGGTCCTTGGCCGGTCCCTCCAACTGCTCCGCGATCTTGGCGAGGTCGGAGAGGTAGGAGCGCGGGTCCTCGGTGGTCTCCGCGCCCGGGGCGACGTCCATGCCTTCCATCGCGTCACTGTCGGCGGCGTCGCCGGTGAGCGGCGCGCCCAGCCTGTCGGCCTCCTCCGCCGACGCGGCGATCGCCGCCGCCGAACGTGTCCGCAGGGTCTGCGCGGCGGCGCGCGGCGACGACACCAGCGAGCGCAGCAGCGCGATCGCCGACCACCAGGCGATCCGCGCCTCCCGCCGGCCCTGGCTGCCCGCCTGCTCGACGCGCTCACTCGCGTACGCGATCGCATCGTCCAGCAGGGCCCGGTACTCCGGCGACAGCTTGTACGTCTCGTCCTTGAAGAAGCGGTCCGAGGGGAACGCCGTCCGCTCCGCGAGGGAGTCGTCGCCGAGACCGTCCTCCTTCGTGAGGTACTGGCGCACGTCCGCCCGCTTGCGCGCCACGAAATGCCGGGCGAGCAGCTTGCGGCCGGACTCCGAGTCCAGGCTCACGTCGGCCAGCTCGGGCCTGACCAGGCCGAGCAGGTTGCGGAACGCGGACTCCTTGCCGCTGTGCGGCGTCGCCGTCACCAGCAGCAGATGCCGGGTCTCGTCCTCGGCGACGCGGCGCAGCAGCTCGTAGCGGAGCTGGCTCTGCGAGGCCGTCGAGGTGTCTTCGGCGACCACGCAGGTGTGCGCCTCGTCCACGATCACCAGGTCGGGGCAGTGGCGGACGAAGTCGTCGCGGTGGCGCGGGGACTTGATGAAGTCCGTCGACACGATCACGTGGGGGTACCTGTCGAAGAGGGACTGGCCCAGGTCCAGGCCCCGTTCGAGACGCGAGACCGTCGAGGAGAGCACCAGTTCCGCGTCGATGCCGAACTTGGTGCGCAACTCCTGCTGCCACTGCTCGGCGAGCGCGGGCGAGCAGAGCACGGCCAGGCCCTTCGCCTCGCCCTGCGCGAGGAGCTCGCTCGCGATCAGGCCCGCCTCGATCGTCTTGCCGATGCCCACGTCGTCCGAGATCAGCAGGCGGACCGTCCTCTGACGCAGCGCCATGAGGAGCGGCACGAGCTGGTAGGCGCGCGGCTCCACCGCGATGCCGGCCAGCGAGCGGAACGGGCCCGCGCCCGAGCGGAACCCGACGCGCAGCGCCGTACGCAGCAGGCCCGCGGCGCGCTGGTCACCGAGATCGCCCGGCTCCGGCGGGGCGAACGTGGCGTCCTCCACCGTCTCGAACGGCAGCACGGCGGCTATGTCGTCGTCCGAGCCGCCCAGGGGGCGCAGGACGAGAAGGTCGGGGCAGCTCGCGGGGAGCACGACCCATTCGCGGCCGCGGGCCCTCACCAGGGAACCGGCCGAGTAGTCGAATGCCATGAAAGTTGTGAAGTCCTGTGTCTCGAAGGTCAGTTGCCGGCGGGAGTGCCGAAGTAGCGGGTGCCGGCGGCGATGGCGTCCCAGTCCGCGCCGAGCGGGAAGCGGACGACGTCCCAGCGGGCGTTGTACAGCCGTTCCTCGGCGTCCTCGTCGCGGAAGCTGTCCTGCTCCTGGTCCGGCAGGTCCACGAAGACCGCCACGTTCACGCCGGGCAGGCGGTAGAGGAAATCGGGGGTCGCCATCGCCTCGGTGAGGAACGAGCCGGGCTCGTCCGGCAGCCGCAGGCCGCGCGCCTTCGCCCAGCCCAGGAAGTCACCCCGGGCCGCCAGTTCGGCGGCCGACGCCTCGACCCGGGTGGACTCGACCGGCGTCGGCCCGGCGGGAGAGGCGGGGGAGACCCCGGCGGTGGGGGAGGCGGAGGTCCGGTCGAGCAGCCGCCGGTACTGCTCCGAGCGCGACTCCCCGCGCGCCTCACGGCGGGCCGTCGCCGCCGCGAACCGCACCAGCAGGTCCCGCGCCGCGTGCCGGCTGATCAGGGCGTGGTTGAGCTGGTTGCCGTACGTCAGCAGGCACTCGTAGCAGCCGAGCGCGCACGGCCGGTCCGGGTGCGGGCCGCCCAGGTCGGTGCCGTCCGCGTCGAAGTGGCAGATGTCCAGGGCGCGTACGGCCGCCTTCGCCAGTGCGTCCGGCTCGGCCTGGAGACGGCGCAGCACCCCGGCTCCGCCCTCGGCGGCCTCCGTGAACAGGATGCGCTTGCGGGGACCGCCCTCCGGCGGCAGCAGCTCGCTGGACAACTCGGCGTCCTCCAGCTCGAACGCGGCCTCGATACCCCGCTCCAGCGCGTACATCAGGGACAGCGCCACCGGCTCCGGCAGCGCCTCGTCCAGGGTGACGACGAGGATGTTGCGGCGGTCCTCCACGTACGGGATGACCCGCTTCTTGCGGCGCCGCTCGTTGCCGTCCGGGTCGATCACGGGCAGCTCGCTGGAGTCGCCGGACGCCTCGGAGGCGTCCTTGTCGTTCATCCAGCGGCCGTCCGCCAGGTCCAGCCAGTACCCGGCCGGCTCGTCCTTCTTGGCGCGCACCCGGCCGGTGTTGGTGATCCGGACCGTCGCCGAGTCGCCGTACGCCACCTCGGCGAGCGGTGCGCCCGAGGCGTCGGCGACCGCCGCGTTGAGCCGGCCCGTGCGGCTGCCGTGGTCCTGGAAGCGGTACGACGTCTCCAGCTTGTATCCGGCGCGGCGCCGCTCCTCCTCGTCGGACGAGATCCGCTCCCGGCGCGTCGTGTACACGGTGTGCAGCTGGAGCAGGCCGTACGTCGCCGCGCCCAGCGGCTCGTCGCACATGGCGCAGCGGTCCTCCAGCTGCTCCGGATCGTGGTGGTAGCCGCACTGCGCGCACCGGCGGGCCTCGCTCGTGGCCAGCTCGCCCGAGGAGTCCGGCGGCAGCTGAATACGCGTCACCTGGTAGCGGGCACCCTCGTGGTAGATCAGAGCCCCGGGGCCGAACTCCCTGATCGCCAGGAAGCGGGGCCGCTGGAGGTAGTCGCCGTCCCCGCGGCGGCGGCCCACGGTCGGGATGTACGCGGCGAGGGGCAGCCGCGGAAAGCTGTAGCCGGGCAGGAAGCCCTCGGACGCGAGGTAGCGGTACGGGTTGAAGTCGGAGAGCACCGACTTGCTGTCGACGCTCTCGTTCCTCAGCAGGTTCAGCTGGGTCTCGGCCTCACGGCGGCGGGCGCTGGCACGGATGCGGTCGCCCTCGGTGAGGCTGTAGTCCAGGCGGCGCCGGTTCTGGATGTACTGGTCGTCGAGCGCGGCACGGAACAGCTGCCGCCAGCGGTCGAAGGCCCGGTCGAAGCGGGTCGCCACCGTCCGCACCCGGTCCCGGATCCATTCGTCGTGCCACCACGTGGTGTCGGCGAACTGCGGCAGCAGCGGGCCGAGGACCCGCAGGGCCGCGTCGATCGTGCGGCTCTGGGCGCATTCGTCCAGGGACGCCGCGAGGATGTCCGGCAGCAGCCCCAGCGCCGGGTTCGGGCGGTCACCCGTGTCCGGGGACGACACGTCGAGCACCTCGGGGATCGCCCGGCCCAGTTTCAGGCCGGCCTCCGCGATCCAGATGCCCTGAAGATGGGAGAGCACCAGGTCCTCGTTGGCGAGGTCCAGACGCGGCGGCGCGACGGCGCCCGCCACCATGCGCTCCGAACGGCGGAAGTAGTACTGGTCGTGGCTGTTGCCCGTCGCGCAGTACGTGGTGACCAGCGCCGGCTGGCCGCTGCGGCCCGCGCGTCCCGAACGCTGCGCGTAGTTCGCGGGCGTCGGCGGCACGTTGCGCAGCATCACCGCGTTCAGCTGGGAAATGTCGACGCCCAGCTCCATCGTCGGGGAGCAGTACAGCAGCTTCAGCTCCGCCTTGCGGAACGCCTTCTCGCGCCGCTCCCGCTCCTCGGGCGACACCTGCGCGGTGTGCTCGCGCGCGAACAGCCCGGACAGGGTGCCCGCCGCGTCCCTGTACAGGTCGCGGAAGAACGTGTTGACCCGGGGGCCGTCACCGCTCTGATACGTACGGGTCAGCGGGTCGTGCGTACCCGTCTCACCCCTGCCCGCACGCCAGACGAGGCACTGGGCGGCCACACGGTAACCGGTCGCCGTCTGCGTGGAGGACCTGCGGTAACGGCCCCCCGAACGCTGCGGCGCCTCCGACACCTCCTTCACCAGGCCCGCCGTGGCCAGCACCTTCAGCAACTCCTCGACGACCAGCTGGAGATCGGCCGCGTCGAGCCTCTTGAACGAGGTGTCCGTACGCCGCAGGTACTTCCCGAACTTGCCGCGCGCCGACAGGAACAGGGCCGAGCGGTCCATGCCGGGCCGGGACGGATGCGGATAGGCCGTGCCGACCTTCGGCCTGTCGGCGGCGGACAGCACCCACGGGTCGGTCAGCCGCTCCTCGCTCGCCCGCTGGAGCGAGTCGAAGTCGTCACGGAAGTACGAGACGTCGATGGCGAGGGACCGGCGCATCTCGTTGAGCAGCGCCTTCATGACCTCGGCGCGCAGCGCCGGGTCCGCGTCACGCAGCGCCCGGTGCGTGCCCGCCCACCGCTCCTGCCGGGCCGCCACCCAGTCCAGGTCCTCGTAGCCGATCTCCAGCAGGCCGGTCTGCTCCAGGTTCGGCATCGTGATGCGCCAGCCGCGCTCCAGGTCCAGATAGAGCCGGAACGCGATCACGTCACGGAGCGTCCTGGCGGCGTTGTGGGCCAGGGACGGCGGCAGATCGCTCTCGCCGGTGTAGTCGACCGGGTCGAGCGCGAGCGCACTCGTCACCGACGAGGCCAGGTCCTCGTGGCGGACGCCGTTCTCGCCCGCGTCCAGAGCCGCGCGGTACAGGGCCCCGCGCAACTGGGTGATCTGCACGAAGTCGTTGAAGTGCCCCGCCTGGAGCGACGCGTCCTGACGGTTGTCGACGAACGTGAGGAGCTTGCGCGCCTCCTTGTCCAGCGACTCCCGCGGCACCGACTTCAGCGAGCGCACCACCGAAGCCGAGATCAGCGACGTCGCGGAGGACCGGCCCTCCTGGTCGAGCGTCGCCAGCTTCGCGAAGTCCCGGCCGCGCGTCTGCTCGTACGCCACCCCGCAGTGCAGACAGAACAGGAAGGGGGAGGGGACGAACGCGGCCCGCAGCTCACCGCGCCCCTCGTAGCCGCGTGGATCGACGGTGACGGCACGCGGCACCCGGTCGCGGTACGACTTCTTCACGACCTCCTGGCCCCTGTCGTCCAGCTCCAGCCAGGACTCGGGCAGCCGCCGGGTGTTCACGGCGTACTGCACGTCGGCCGGCCACGCCCGTTCGTGGTCCTCGACGTACAGATAGCCGTCGCCCTGCCGGCCGCCCGTCGCGGAGGTGTCCCGGCGTGCCTCGTAGCGGACCTCGCCGTCCTTCTCGGACCGCCACACCGTCAGGTACTCCTGGCCGCACTCCCGGCAGAACGCCAGCGGCATCAGCACCTTGCCGTCACTGCCCGGCTGTTCGAGCTGGTAGGAGCGGGTGAGATGGCGCGAGAGCTTGTCCTCCAGGGTGACGTACACGGTGTCGCCCTTGGAGAGGAACTGGTGCAGCCGGAACGCGAACAGCGGCCGCTCGGTCACCGGGTGCCGGGCCTGCGAACCGGCCTCCAGGGTGGCGCGGATCGCGGCGGCACACTGCTCCTCGGCGACCCCGGACCGCTCGTGCAGCTCCCTCGCCGCGACCTCGATCTTCGTGGGCCGCTGCCGCACCAGCCGGCCCGTGGCCCCGTCGGTGGCCAGACCGAAACGGGTCTCGATCCAGCGGGCCAGCGGGTCGCGCACGAGATCGCCGTACGCGCGCGGCGCCGCCGGGGAGGTCAGACGTTCGGCGGGAACGGCGTCGGGTGTGTCGTGCGTGGCGCGGACCAAAGTCTCGCCGATGACGTGCTCCGGGTGCACCCGCGTCCCGAACAGGGTGCTCGCCACGGAGGCCACGACGTTCTTCTGGTCGTCGAGCGTCCCCTCCGTCGACATGGTGGCCGACGTGCCGATGCACTGCAGATCGCGGGCCCGGCAGGCCTCACGGACGCGGCGGATCAGCAGGGCGACGTCGGCGCCTTGCCGCCCCCGGTAGGTGTGCAGCTCGTCGAAGACCAGGAACTCCAGGCCCCGCGCCATCCTGATGAGGCTCGCCCGGTCGGCGGGACGGGTCAGCATCAGCTCCAGCATCACGTAGTTGGTGAGCAGGATGTCGGGCGGGGCGTCGCGGATCTCCCTGCGCTTCTCGTCGTCCTCCTGGCCCGTGTACCGGGCGAAGGTGACCGGCTCGCGGCCCTCGCCGTAGCCGTCGCGCAGATACTTCTCCAGCTCCTTGAGCTGGCTGTTGGCGAGCGCGTTCATCGGGTAGACGATGATCGCCCGCACCCTCTTGGCCGCGTCCGGTCCTTCGGCGTCCCGCTGGTGGAGCACCTTGTTCACGATCGGCACGATGTACGCGAGCGACTTGCCGGACCCGGTCCCCGTCGTCAGGACGTACGACGCGCCGGACGCGGCGGCGTCGATGGCCTCACGCTGGTGCTGGTGCAGCGTCAGCGGGCGGCCGTCGGGGACCGTACCGCCCTCGGTCTTCCTGGCCTGGAAGATACGGCCGCACTCCTCGTGCAGGACCTTCTGCCCGGCCAGCTCCACCACCGTGCCCCCGCTCTGGAAGAACGGGTTCAGCGACAGCCACGGATCGGGCCACTGCGACTTGCTGTCGAGGTCCTCCTCGACGTACGCCGCGATGCGGTCGTCACGGATGACCGTGCCGCCCTCGGTGAAGGAGCGGTAGTCCTCGATGAGCGTGCGGTGGACGCGGAAGACGTCCATGCCCGCGCCGGAGGCCGTCACCGGCGGGGGCACGGGTGTGGTGGCCGGCGACGCGGGGACCGGGGCCGCGGCCTCCGGAGCGCTCAGGGGCCGGGTCGGGTCCAGGGCGCTCCAGTGCGGCAGCCGCGGGGTGTCCTCGGCCTGCCGGGCGGACGGGAGCAGCGCGTCGCGTACGGTCACCGCGTCCTCGGGACGGGCCGCCGGGTCCTTGGCGAGCAGCCGGTCCACGAGCCGGACGAGCTCCGCGGGGACCTCGCCGCGGATGACGGCGATGGGCGTCGGCGCTTCACGCGTGTGCTTGGTGGCGAGCTCGAAGGGTGACTCGCTGGTGAACGGCGGAACGCCCACGAGCATCTCGTAGAGCACACATCCCAGCGCGTACAGATCGGCGGCCTGCGTGACCCGCTTGGCCTCGAACTGCTCCGGGGCCATGTAGCGGGCGGTGCCCACACTGACGCCGGTGCTGGTCAGCCGGGCCTCGTCCGGGTCGTCCACGATGCGGCCCATGCCGAAGTCGAGGACCTTGACGGTGCCGCCCAGGGTCAGCATGACGTTGGCGGGCTTGAGGTCGCGGTGCACGACGCCGGCGGCGTGCGCGGCGGCGAGACCCGAAGCGATCTGCGCACCGATGGCGGCGGCCCAGGTCACGGGGAGCTGCCGTTCCTCCTCGATCAGATCGCGCAGCGTCTCGCCGCTGAGTAACTCCATCGCGAGGTAGGGCAGGCCGACCGGGTCCCCGGCCACACCGCCGGCGACGATCCGCGTGAGGTGGGGATCGTCGAGGCGGCGCATGATGCGCACTTCGCGCGCGAAGCGTTCGGCGGCCTTCGGATCCGCGCCGGTGTCGATACGGATGCCCGTGCGGTGACGCAGGATGGTCTTGACGGCGACCATGCGCTCAGGACTGCCCTCGGCCGCCCGGAGATCCTCGGCACGGTGAACCTCCCCCATGTTGCCCTTGCCGATGACCTGCCCGATCCGGAACCTGCCGTCCAGCAGCTCCTGGCCCACTGACACTCCCCTCGTCCGCCGCGTGCCGTCCCGTCCCGCGCCCGCCGGGTGTGGCTCCCGCGCGAGGTCGAGGAATCGGGACGCGCCCCCTGCATTCGTCCCATTCGCCACCGCGCGCCCATCGTGAAATAGGAAGAACGTGGCGCCCTCACCGTACACGATCGTGCCGCGTGGTTACAGCGCGTCAGTCTGTTGACGATGTCAACGCGCTCGCTCTATGCTGTGCACGTCAAGGGGAGGGGGCGGGTGCAATGACGCATCAATCCGCCGGGGAGCGGGGGGCTCGGCCGTCGGGTCGTGAGCCCGGAATGAAGGCGGCCGTGGCGGGGCTGCTGGCCCGTCTGCGCCGTGCGGCGGTCGGCGGGATCGTGCCGGAGCAGGTGTTCCTGGAGCAGGCTCGCGCGCTGGGGCTCGGTGACGTGGAGCGGGAGCGGCTTCGCGGGGAACTGGCCGGTCTGGGGCTGCCGGTGGGGGAGTCGGGGATGCGCGGCGGTGTGTGCGCTGGAGCGCGTAGGGGGTTGCATGCAGACGGTGACGGTCCGTATGTGGAAATGGTTGCACCGACTCGTGAAGA
The DNA here is from genome assembly GCF_040638805.1 of Streptomyces sp. NPDC005925. Classification (NCBI taxonomy): domain Bacteria; kingdom Bacillati; phylum Actinomycetota; class Actinomycetes; order Kitasatosporales; family Streptomycetaceae; genus Streptomyces; species Streptomyces sp. NPDC005925. The sequence continues at coordinate 28,889 of NZ_JBEXVL010000019.1, forward strand.
AAATGTGCCCACCGAGGTGAGTGGGCCGGGGTTCCGCTCCGGTGACGTGGCCAGGGCACTGCTGAGCCGGTACGCCGACCCCGACGGGTACGTGACCCGGCGCGCCCTGGACGGCGTGATCCGGCTGGCCGGCCTCGGCGCGCGGGAGGCGGCGGTGCTGCGGGCGGGGGTGCGGGTACGGGGCGGGGAGGCCGCCGCGGAGACGGGCCGGGCCACCGGAGACGGTCGCCCCGGTGGCCCTCCTCGTGGCCGGTCCGTCCATCCCGCCGACGCCGAGCAGTACGAACCGGAAGACGGGCCGGACGAGGACGAGCCCTTACCGCCGGCGCAGACGGCGACCGGACGGGGTCCCGGCGACCTCGCGGCCGCGGTGGCCGCCGCGAAGGCCGTCCTGGAGAACGACCGCTTCCGGCGGCGGCCCGAGACGCGTCTGCTGAGCGCCGAGGCGGAGGTCGGACTCGCCGTGCTGCTGCGGGGCGGTCCCGATCACGTCGCGGAGGAACCCGACGACCTCGGCGGGCTGCCCCCCGACGACCTCCGGGTCCGCGCCCGCGACTGTCTCGTCCTGCACAACCAGCGGCTCGTGCGCACAATGGTGCCCCGCTATCTGCAACAGGGGCTGGACTACGAGGACCTCTTCCAGCACGGCGTGCTGGGACTGATGCGGGCGGCGCGGAAGTTCGACCCGGCCAGGGGCTTCAAGTTCTCGACGTACGCCACCTGGTGGATCCGCCAGTCGATGACCCGGAGTATCGCGGACGAGGGGGCCGTGATCCGCGTTCCGGTGCACATGCACGAACAGATGCGCAAGGTGGCGCGGGCAGAGAGCACCCTCGCGACGCGGGGGCGCCCGGCCTCGGTCGCGGACGTGGCCGTGTACTGCGACACGACCACGCAGAAGGTCGAGGAAGTCCGGAAACTGAGCAGGCGTACCGACTCCCTCGACCGGGTCGTCGGGGACGGGGTCACCCTCGGCGACTTCATCGGGTGGTCGAACCCCCTGCCGCCGGTGGAGAAGGGCGTGCTCGACGCGATGCTGCTGGAGCAGGTCATGGAAGTGCTCGGCACGCTCCCGGCACGCGAGGCCCATATCCTCTCCCGGCGTCTGGGGCTGGACGGCGGCGAGCCGTCGACCCTGGAGGAGCTGGGGCAGCAGATCGGCAGGACCAGGGAACGCGTCCGGCAGATCGAGTCGAAAGCCAAGAAGAAGTTCCGGTCCCGGCTGGTGGAGGCCGGGCTCACCGCCGCGTGCCTGTACGGCGGCGACCTCGGTGAGGTGCCCGGGGAATCCGCGGAAGCCGGGAAACCAGGGGAAACGGGCGCAGCCCGGGAGCCGAGGCGATCGGGCAGGGCCGGGGAGCGGGTCGGCGGGCGGCGATCCGGCAGCGGAACCAAGCGACCCGGCAGCGCAGGGGCGGGGTCCTGCAGCGCAGTCGCGAGGCCCGGCGGCGCAAGCGCCGGGTGCAGCGGCGGAGTCCGACAGCCAGGCGTCGGGACCAGGGGCGTGGCGGGGGGCCCGGAGACGAGGTCCTGGGAACAGCACGTGCCTGACACGTTGCCGGCTCGTCCGGCGCGGCAGACACGCCCGGACGTAGGACCGTCCGCCGTATCCGACGAGGCGTCGACGGACTCCCCCTCGGCCACGCCGCCGGAGACTCTCCCCCCACGTGCGGCGCAGCCGGTGCTGCACAGGGGGCAGACGGACCGGCGGTACGACGGACACGCGGGCGATACCCCCGTGACGACTGGGCAGGGGCGGGGAGCGGTGGTCGACACGCAGAGCGCCGACGCGGACAGCGGGCCGGCCCGCGAGCGCCGCGCGGAGCGGGCACCGGAGCCGGAGGCCGCGGTGGAGGGCTCACGTTCGCCGCGTGCCGACACGGCGGAGAGCGGGCCGCCGGCCCCCGGGGCTGCGGCTCCCCGGCCCACGCAGTACACGGCGGACTGGCACAGGGCGGTGCGGCTGACGGCCGACCCCGGCGGGGGAGTGGCCTGGCTCGCCGCGTACGCGCTGCTGGCGGTGGGGCACGCACAGCTCACCGTGCTGCTCGGCCCCTCCCCGGCCGATGCCGTGGTGCGTGCCGTGCGGGACAGGGAGATGCTCGACCGGCCGGTGGTCACGGCACTGGAGGTGCTGCGGCGCGTCTTCGACGCGGTGAAGGAGGCCGGGCTGCGGCCGGAGGACTTCTTCGAGAGGCCTGCCGAGGCACTGGTGGGTGTGACTCCGCGCGCGTACCTGGCGGCCAAGCCCCTGGTGCTGGGCGAATCGCGCCTCGCGCTGCGCGACTCGTTGCGGGAATTCGTCGCCGAGGTCTCCCCGCGTGCCGGGGAGCAGAGGGCCCGCGCCGACAGCGCGCCGGACGGCAGGGACCAGGCTCGTCCTCCGGTGGAGACGCCCCCGCCCGCCCACCTCCCGGAAAGCGCGCCCCCCGCCGGGACGGCGGACCCCGGCACGGGGCGGACCGAGGCGGAGCCCGACGCCGAACCGCGTCGTCCCGGCGTACACGCCGCGTGCGAAGCCGGGGCGACGCGCGTACAGGACGTACGGGATGAGGCCCGGGGACGACCCGCCGAGGAGTCACGGGCCGCCGACGCCCGGCACCTCGCCGCCCGGGCGGACACCGAGCAGCAGCTCGACGCTCTGGAAGAGGCACTGCTGCGCCGCGTGGACAGGGCCCTGCTGCGCCAGGAGCGGCACCTGCGCGCACAGGCCGAGGAGCAGATTGCGCGGATCGTGGACGGGCACCACCAGACGCAGCGAACCCTGGCCGAGCGGGCCGGACACGCCGAGCGAAGGGAACGCGCGGCACGGACGGCCCTGGCCGCGTCGGCGGAGCGCGGCGCCCGGGCGGAGCAGCGCGCCACAGAAGCCGAACAGCGCACCGAGTACGCCGAGCAACGCGCCCACGCGGCCGAGCACCGCGCGAACCGGGCCGAGCAAAGGGCGAACGAGGCCGAGCGCAGGGCGAGTACAGCCGAAGAGCGGGCCACGGCGCTGCTCGCCCGGGCGAACGAGGCGCAGCGGCGGGCCGAGGAGACCGGCCAGCGGCTGCGGCGCCACCGTGACGAAGGGCAGACCCGCATCGCGGACCTGGAGCAGCGGCTGCGGCGGACGGAGGTCCTGCTCGCCGAACGCGACGGTGCGCTGCGCGCCGCCAGGCAGCAGACGTCGGCACAGGCTTCGGCGCAGGTGGCGGCGGCCGAACAGCGGGCCGCGGCGCGCGTCGCCCAGACCGAACAGGACGCCCGGGCCCGCATCGCCGAACTCCAGCAACAGCTCGCCGCCGAACGCGAGGCCGCCGCCGACCGCCCCACCCTCCGGGACCGCTGGCGCCGCTCCTGACCGGGCAGCCCACGCACCGCGTGCCCCGCATCCGCGCCCCACCGAGCGCCCCGCATCACGCCGCAGCACGCGGCGCCGCACCCTCCCGTGCCGCCCCCCCCGTACCGCTCCAGGAGCATCCCCATGGACCCCAGGCAAGAACTCGTCTCCTCCCTGCACCGCCGGCTCGTCGGCCCCGCCCTCGGAGACCACGAGGTGCTCGAGGCGCCGCCCGACCGCGAATACCTCATGGGCACCCTGTACCCCCAGGAAGCCGACCTCCAGCGGCAGCTCGACCTCGCCGCCGAGGAACTCGACGGCACCGGCACGGAGGGCGGCGCCGAGGACACGGCGCCCGCGGCGGACCCCGTACCCGAGTCCAACTCCTGGCTGCCGTCCTCGCTCGGCCTCAGTTTCTACACCGACGCCACGACCATCGACGTCCGCTGCGCCGCGGCCCGCTACCGGACCCACCCCGCCACCGGGGAGCGGGGCCGCCGCTGGGAACGCGTCCCCCTGCCCGGGGAGACCCACACGCTCGGACCCGGCCGGGACCAGGTCCCCGTGCTCGACGGACGCGCCGAGATCCGGGTCCGCAGGCGCGCCTTCGGCTCCGGACAGCTCGTCACCGTGGCCCTGGTCAACGAGGCCCATCACGAACAGGCCCTCGGCAAGGCCGCACAGTGGGACCGGATGCTCTTCCAGGTCCAGCTGGAGGCGCGTCCCGTGGACGGCGGGGTCCTGCCCTACCCGAGCGTACGGCTGGCCAGCCGTGACCCGGAGGAACAGGAACTGCGTCTGCAGTACCGGCACGTTCGCACCCACGCCGTCGGCCACGGGTGCGCGGTCGAGGAACGGTACGGCGAGGACACCGCGGGCGGCCGGGACGGAGAGCGGGCGGTCGTGGCACTGAAGGCCGCCGTCATGCCGGAGGCCGAGGTCAGCGGAGTCCGGGCGGCCGGATTCACCGGATCCTCCGTCCTGAACGTGCTCCACCTCGCCGACCCCGACATACCCCGTGCCCAGCTCCGCGAGGAACTCGCCGAGTTCGCCGCCGACTACCGTGCCTGGTACGTGGGCCAGCTGAACACCGCGGTGCCCGCCTGGGGCCGCGAGGCCGCCGACCGCGTTCTGGCCCGTATCAACTCCGCCGCCACCCGGATCGAGTCCGGCGTCCGCACCCTCTGCGACCCGGCGCGGCCCGAGCTGCTGCACGCCTTCCGCACCGCCAACCGCGCGATGGCACTCCAGATGCGGCACTCCGCCCGCGACCAGGCGGGTGAGCGCCGCGCCCGCCGCGACCCGGTGCACCTCGACCCGGAGCCCGGCCCGGACGCCGTATGGCGGCCCTTCCAGCTCGCGTTCTTCCTGCTCGCCCTGGACGGTGTGGCCGACCCCCGGCACCCCGACCGGGCGACCGCCGACCTGATCTGGTTCCCGACCGGCGGCGGCAAGACGGAGGCGTACCTGCTGCTGGCCGCCTTCACCATGGTGCTCCGCCGGGGCGAGAAGGGCGGCGGGGGCACCGCCGTCCTGAGCCGCTACACGCTGAGCCTGCTCACCACCCAGCAGTTCCAGCGCGCGGCCACCACCGTCTGCGCACTGGAGACACTGCGCCGCGCCGACCCGGCCACCTACGGCGACGAGCCGTTCTCCATCGGCCTGTGGGTGGGCGAGGCCACCTCCCCGAACTCGTACGAGAAGGCCAGGGCGGTCTTCGACGACGTACGCCTCGCCGCCCGGCCCGACGACGTGTTCATCCTCGACCGCTGCCCCTGGTGCGGCACCCGCATCGTGCCCGCCCACAAGTCGACCGACATCGGGGACTACGGGATCCGCGCCACCGCCGACTCCTTCGCGTTCTTCTGCCCGCGAGCGGAGTGCGCCTTCCACGACGAGCTGCCCGTCGCCGTCGTCGACCAGCAGCTCTACGACCGGCCGCCCACCTTCGTCCTCGGCACCGTGGACAAGTTCGCCCGGCTCGCGTGGGAACCGCACGCGGGACGGCTGTTCGGCGCGGACAGCCCGAACCTGCCGCCGTCCCTCGTCATCCAGGACGAACTCCACCTGCTCACCGGCCCGCTCGGCACCACCGTCGGCCTGTACGAGGCGGCCGTGCTCGGCCTGTGCACCACCCGCGACGGCACCGGACCCAAGATCGTGGCGTCCACGGCGACGATCCGCCGCTCCGGCGAGCAGATCCGCGCCCTGTACGGCAGCGACGCCCAGCTCTTCCCTCCCGCCGGGCTCGACGCCCGCCACTCCTACTTCGCCGAACCCGACACGTCACGGCCCGGCCGCCGCTACCTCGGCGTCATGGCCCAGGGACACACCGCGGGCCGCGCGGCCGTCGCCACCGCTGCCGCGATGCTCCAGGGCGCCCACGAACTCCCCGAGGAACACCGCGACGCCTACTGGACGCTGGTCGCCTACCACCACAGCCTCCGTGAACTCGGCCGCACCGTCACCGCCGCGGCCGACGACATCCCCGCACAGCTCACCGGGCTGGACTCGGGCGCGGGGGTCAGGCAACTGACGGACCACCAGGTGCAGGAACTCACCAGCAACCTGCCGCGCGCCGAACAGCCCGTACTCCTCGACCGGCTCGAGAAACCCTGGGACGACCGGCAATCGGTGTCGTTCCTGCCCTGCACCAACATGCTGTCCGTCGGCATCGACGTGAAGCGACTCGCGCTGATGCTCATGCAGGGACAGCCCAAGACGACCGCGGAGTACATCCAGGCCACCAGCCGGGTCGGACGGCACACCGTGCCCGGTCTCGTCGTCACCTTCTTCAACGCCACCCGCCCCAGGGACCGTTCCCACTACGAGACCTTCGGCGTCTACCACCGCTCCCTCTACCGTCACGTCGAACCGACCAGCGTCACCCCCTGGTCCGTGCCCTCCCGTCGGCGCGCCCTGCACGCAGCGCTCGTCATCCTCGTACGCCATCGTCTGGGCCTGGCCGCCGAGAACCAGGCGGGGCATCTCCTCGACCGGCTGCCCGAGGCACAGGCACTCGCCGAGGAACTCGCCGGGCGGGCCGCCGCCGGGGAGCCGCACACGGCCGACGCCGTACGCAAGGAACTCGGCGGACTCCTCGCCGACTGGGAGGACGCCGCCCGGGAGGCCCGCAAGGACGGCCGCGAACTGTACTACCGCAGCCAGGGCAAGGGGCAGTCCAACCTCATCAAGAGCTTCGAGCAGCGTTACGGCCTGTGGGAGACACCGAACTCGATGCGCAACGTCGACCGGGAATGCCAGGTGACGGTGAAGGGGGCCGACCTGTGAGCCGCACACTCCGCGTACGCCAGGCACAGACCGTACTGCCGTTCGGCGTCGGAGCCGTCTTCGACATCCAGGGCGAGTCCTTCGTCGCGACCGGTATCGGCGACTGGCCGCAGAAGGCCAAACAGCGCGTCGAATCGCCCCGGCTCGCGGCCCGGCTCGGCGTCACCGGGTTCTACGCCGCGCCCGCCACGGCCAACGACCGGTTCGACACCCCCGACGCGCCCGGAGCCCCCTACATCCGCTTCCCGTCCTGGCTGTTCTGCGGAGCCTGCCGCCGCATGAAGCGGTGGCGCATCGCCGACGAGAAGCCGGGACAACCGCCCCGCTGCCCGTCCTGCTCACCCGGCCGGACCCTCGCCCCCATGCGTTTCGTGCAGATCTGCGTGGCCGGGCACCTCGGCGACGTCGACTGGTGGTTCTGGGCGCACTCCAGGCAGGAGGCCGGCCAGCGGCGCCGGTGCGGCGAACGCGAGAGGCTCCGCTTCCTCGTCTCCGAGCGTGCCGCCGGACTCGAAGCGCTCTGCGTCGCCTGCACGGCCCAGGGGTGCGGGGCCCGCCGCGACCTGCTCGACCTCCTCGGCACGCACGGCATGCGCTGCTCGGGACGCAACCCCTGGCAGCGGGCCCACGAGGCCGCGCCGTGCGGCAAGCCCGTCCAGATCGTGCAGCGCACGGCGGGCAACCTCTACTACCCGGTGGTGCACTCCGCGCTCGACATCCCCGAGTCGGACACGCCGGCCGCGCAGGAGGACGAGGAACTCGCCCGACACGTACGCGACCACGACCTGTGGGTGTCGCTGTGCCGGGTCGCCGGCACCCCCCGCGCCGACGTCTTCCGCACGATGATCGAGGAGGACACCGGCGCCACCGGCCACCTCCTCGACGCCCTGCTCGCCGAAGAGACCGGACAGCCCCTGCCCGTCCCCTCCCCGGACCCGGCCGCAGCGCCGGTCCGCCCCGACCTCAGCCGCGAGGAGTGGGCCGCCTTCACCGCCCCGGCACCCCCCGCCACCAGGGATTTCGCACTGCGCGAGACCACCCTCGGACTCGGGCGGGAGACCGCCGAACCCTGGGCCGGCCTGCACCGTCGCATCGGCCGGATCGTGCTCGCCGACCGGCTGCGCGAAGTCCGCGCCCTGTCCGGCTTCACCCGGGTCACCCCGGACGCCCCCCTCGTCCCCGCCGACACCGCCCGGCGTCTCAACTGGCTCCCGGCGGTCGAGGTCTTCGGCGAAGGCATCCTCCTCACCCTCGACAAGCACGAACTCACCGCCTGGGAAGGCGACACGGACGTGCGCCGACGTGTCGCGGGAATGCGCGCGGACCTCGACCGCTCCTTCCAGAGGGACCGGCTCCAGGCGCTGACCGGGAACGAGCTCTCCCCGCGCTTCGTCCTCCTGCACACCCTCGCCCACCTGCTGATCCGCCAGCTCTCCTTCGAATGCGGCTACACGACGGCCGGCCTGCGCGAACGCGTCTACGCCCGCCCCGAACAGGACCAGTACGGCATCCTCGTCTACACCGCCGCGGGAGACGCCGAAGGCACCCTCGGCGGACTCGTCCAGCAGGGCGAACCGCCGCGTCTGGCCGAGACCCTGCTGCGGATGACCGAAGCCGCCGCCTGGTGCTCGGCCGACCCGCTCTGCTCCGAACACACCGGCCAGGGCTTCGGCAACCTCAACCGAGCGGCCTGCCACGCCTGCGCACTGCTGCCCGAGACGAGCTGCGAGACCGGCAACACCCTCCTCGACCGTGCCCTCGTCGTCGGTGGCGACCGCGTACCCGGCTACCTCGAGTCGATCGTCACGGCCGCCAGGAGCGCCGCGGCGGACGCCCTGGAGGACAAGTGACACGCACCTACCTCGACCTCGTACCGGAACAGCGCGGCTGTCTCGAGGGCCTGCCCTTCGACGGCAATCACCTGGTCAGCGGCCCGCCCGGCAGCGGCAAGAGCCTCCTGGCCGTCCAGCGGGCCGTCATGCTCGCCCTCACCGGCACCCCGGTCGTCCTGCTGACCCGGTCCCACCTGCTCCGCCAGTCCCTGGCCGCGGCCGTACACACCCTCGGCCCCGCGGACGGCGGTGTGCGCGTGGCGACCGCACACGCGTGGCTCACCGAGTGGTACGGCGGGCACCCCCCACGCGGCACGGACGGCTGGTTCGACTGGGCGGCCCTCTACGAGCGTGCCGTGGAGACCGGCCCGGCGCCCGGACTCACCCTCGTGGTCGACGAGGGCCAGGACCTGCCACCGGAGTTCTACCGCCTCTGCCGCCTGCTCGGAGCCCGCACGACGGTGTTCGCGGACGAGTGCCAGCGGTTGACCGACGCCCACTCCACACTGGCGGAGATCGCCGAACGGCTCGGCCGCTGCACTCGTGCCGCACTCGACGGCAACCATCGCAACACACGTCAGATCGCGTCCCTCGCCGCCCACTTCCACACCGGGACCGGCCTGCCCGCCCTCCCCGGACGCGACGGGCCGCCCCCGCGCCTGCACCGGCTTCCGCACCACGGCGCGGCCGACCTGCTGATCCCGCTGGCGCAGCGGCACCCGCAGCACAGCATCGGCGTGATCGTGAACTCCACCCAGACGCAGTTCTCACTGCTCACCAGCCTGGAACGCCGAGCACCACGGCTCAGACCCCAGCTGTACACCTCCCAGGCGCGAACGGCACACAGCCGTTACCGCACCCTGGACCTCGACCGCCCGGGCATCGTGCTCGTCCACCGGGCGAGCGCCAAAGGACTCGGCTTCGACACCGTCGTCATCCCCGACACGCACACCGACGCGGCGGTCGACCCCACCTCGGCCGCCCTGCGCATGACCTACTACGTCCTCGCGACCCGGGCACGGCACGAACTCCACCTGGCGTACGAGGGAGAAACGGAGCCACCTCTCTGCGCGCAAGTGGGCACCGGCGACCTGCTGCGCGGCTGACGCCTCCCGCCTTCCGCGCCGGCGGCGGCCCGGACCCGCCCGGGGGCCGGACACCGGACACGGCGATCACTGGTCCATGGCTCCGGGCATGGCTCCGGGCCCGATCTCCACGGCGGGCGGGACCACGTCGGCCGGACGCAGCCCGGTGGCCCGCCGCTCCGCAAACCCGACGCGGGCGAGGGGAGACGTCTGCCGGGCGGGGACCGGGATCAGGCGGGTCACGCGGGCGGCCTCTGCCGTTCCCCACTCCTCCAGCAGCGCTCGCGCCTGTCGCTCGCCCAGGAGACGTCCGGTCTGCCGGTGGATGGCCAGCGCGCGGTGCGCGAAGTCGTGGGCCTCGGGGCCGCCCGGCGTCTGCGTCCGGGCCAGGATGAGCAGACTGTCGGCCTCGCACATGCGGTAGCGGTGGGTCACCGCCAGCTGCAGCGCCTGATAGGCGTAGTCGCGCGCGGCGTCGGGCAGTCCCAGGACCTCGGCCGTGGCCGCGGTCGCCACCAGGGCGCGGCTGTGCCAGCCCGGGTTGCCCGACTCGTCCGCCAGGACGACCGCCGACAGGTGTTCCTCCAGATCCCGGTTCACCGTCGCCAGGACGCTGCGTGCCAGCCAGCTCCAGCGTGGCGCCTTAAGACCCTGCGCCAGGCGCCACGCCTTCTCCGCGCACTCGCGCGCCGCGTCCGGCCGCCCGGCGTCCAGGTGCACCGTCGCCAGTTCGCTGTGGGCCGCCGACTCCAGGTCCGTGTCGCCGAACCCCCGGAGGAGAACCAGGGCGCGGGCGTACAGCGCCCCGGCCACCTCCACGTCACCCAGGGCGTGCTTCACGATGGCCAGATTGACCAGGACGTACGGCTCCTGACTGCGCGCACCGGCCCGGGTGGCCAGTTCCAGGGCCTGGCGCCGGACGCGCAGCGAGTCGGCCAGGCGGCCCAACTCGAAGTACACCTCGCCGAGCCGTGACAGCGTGACCACCGTGCTGGACGCGCCGCGGGCCGACGCCACCGCGGGCATCACCGCCTCCAGGCGGCCTGCCGCCTCGTCGAGGTGCCCGGTGAAGATCAGGATCTGCGCGATGAAGTTCTCGCAGCCGTCGATTCCCTGGCGGTGGTCGACGGCGCGCGCGATGGACAGCGCCGTCTTGAAGCTCCTCATCGCCTTCGGGTAGTCCCGCACGCTCATGCTCGCGTGCGCGAGGCTGTACCACCCGCTGAAGCGGGCTTCGGCGTTGCCCAGACGCTCGGCGGCCGTGATGGCGGCGTTGGCGGCGTCGATCCAGTCGCCGACGTTCATCCGGGTGGCGAAGTAGGGGCGCAGGCCGTCGGCGATCCGCCAGGTGTGGGCGCCGATCGGGTCGTCGTGCAGGACCGCGATCAGGTTCGGGATCTCGTTGTCGAACCAGGCCAGCGCCTCGGCCGCGGTGTCGAAGTCCGCGCCGGGGGAGTGCTCCGCGCCGGACAGGCGGGCATACCCGGGGTAGGCCAGCGCCTGGGCGGCCAGGGTGCGTTCCAGGTACCAGTCGGTCAGACGGCCGCGTGCCGTGGCGCGGTCGGGCTCAGGGTCCTCGGCCTCGGCCCGCGCCCGCGCGTACAGGCGGGTCAGGTCGTGGAGGACGAAACGGTCCGCCGACGACTGGCCGATCAGGTGGGCGTCCAGCAGCCGGTCCACCAGGCGGCCGGCCTCGGCCTGGCTCAGACCTGCCAGTACCGAGGCCGCCGCGACCGTGAAGTCCAGCCCCGGGGAGAGCCCGAGGCGGCGGAACATGCGGCGGGTGTCGGGGTCCAGCGCGTCGTAGGACTGTCCGAGGACGGTCTGCATCGTGCTGTCGCTGTCGCCGGGAGTCTGGAGTGCGGCCAGGCGGTTGCCGTCGAGCAAGTCCCTGATGTGGTCGGCGATCGACGCCAGCGGATGGTTGGCGATGTTGGCCGCCGCGATGCTCAGCGCCAGAGGTATGCGCCCGCACGCCTCGGCCAGGCTGTGGGCCGCGCCCGGCTCGGCGCGCAGGCGCCCGGCACCGAGCATGCGCTCCAGTAAGTGCTCGGCCTCCTGCGGCGACATCGGGCCCACCGCCACCTGGCGCGCCCCGTCCCGCACCACCAGGCCGGTCAGCCGGAAGCGGCTGGTGATCAGGGTCGCCGAGCCCGGCCCGGTGGTCAGCAGCGGGCGGACCTGGTCGACCGACCGGGCGTCGTCGAGCAGCACCAGCAGGCGCTTGTCGGCAACCGTGGAACGGTACAGGTCGATGAGCTCGTCGGCCTCGGCCGGGATGGCGTGCCGGGGCAGCCCCAGCGAGCGCAGCGCGCGGGAGATCGTGCGCGCCGGGGTCATCGCGCGCTGCGTGTCGTGGCCGTGCAGGTTGATGTAGAGCTGGCCGTCGGGGAAGCGGTCGGCCATCGTACGGGCCCAGTGCACGGCCAGCGTCGTCTTGCCGACGCCGGCGGGACCGACCACCGCGACCGTGCCCGGGGCGCCGTCGTCGGACAGGCTCCCGGCGAGAAACCCGTCGAGCTGGTCGAGCAGGTCCCGGCGCCCCACCAGTTGCGGCGTCGACGGCAACTGCATCGGCACCGGCGGTGCCGGGGGCGCGGACGGGGCGTCGGGGAGAGAGGTGTCCGCCGGGGCGTCGGGCATGGGGCACGCCTCCTGCTCGGGGATCGCGTGCGGTGTCTCGGCCGACGGGCTCGGTGCCAGGGCGTCCAGCGAGGGATCGGCGCGCAGGATCGCCTGTTCCATGTCGGTGAACCTGCGGCCCGGGGTGAGCCCCTGCTGCTCGGCCAGCAGTGAGCGCAGCTCCCGCGCCTGCTCAAGGGCCGCTGTCTGACGGCCCGAACGGTACAGCGCGAGCATCAGCTTCACCCGCAGGTTCTCGTGGAGGGGGTGCGCCGCGACCAGGGGCATCAGGTCGTCGATGAGCGCGCCGTGGTGCCCTTCGCCGATCTCCAGGTCGGCCAGGTCCTCATAGGCGGTCAGGCGCAGGCTGGTCAGCTGGGTCTGCGCGGACTCGGCGTAGCTGACAGCGATGTCGGCCAGCGGCATGCCCTGCCACAGCGCGAGCGCCTTGCGGATGAGACGCACCGCCGAGCATCTGTCGCCGCGCGCTGCCTCCTGGCGGGCCCGGGCCATGTCGCTGCGGAAGACGTCCAGGTCGAGCTCGCCGTCCTCGACGGCGATCGAATAGCCGGGGGCGCGGCTCTCGACCGGGATCTCCGCTCCGGCGTCGCGGCACACCCGGCGCAGCGCCGCGATGTCGGCCTGTATCTGCGAGCGGGCCGTCTGTGGCTCCGAGCCGCCCCACAGCGCTTCGATCAGCTGCCGGGTGGAGACCACGTGGTTGGCGTGCAGCAGTAGATAGGCCAGGACTGCCCGGCACCGCGGACGCTTGACCGCCAGCGGCACGCCCTCGAAGTCCATCCCGACCGGTCCGAGTAATGTGTAGCGCATAGCCGTCAGTAACCCCCGTAAGCCGGGATTGCCGCCGGGGTTGCCGGCTGCGCGCCCGGCGTGCGTTGTCAGCTCCGGTTCGCCTGCGTGTGCCAAGTCACCATTGCACGCTGATCGACTTGCAGTCGACCCCCGCATGGTTGCCGCATAGCGGACGTATGGCGCGTGCCCAAGGCGGGTATTCCAGGGCGTTTCGATTGCAGTTCAGGTGAATGGCGAAACCTGTGAATACGGGGACCGTGGGTTTCGAGACATCGGGTCGCGTCGACCGTCAGGGCAGCGCGAGGGGCCGGTTCACTGGCCCGGTGAACCGGACGTCTCGGTCGAGACCGTCAGTGAGGGAACCGAAGCGGCCTCGGGGAGGGGCGCGGCGATGCCCTCCTCGCCCGCGATGCCGATCGTGCCGTCGGGGAAGCGCTGGACCGAGCGCACGCCCGGCAGCAGGTTCAGCAGCAGGCAGGGTGTGCCGATGAGGGCCGCGGCGGCCAGCAGGGTCGTGCGCATCCCGAGAAGCTCGGCGACCGGGGCGGCGGCCGCGTAGCCGGCGGGCATGGCGATCAACGAGATCATCCAGTCCAGCGAGCTGACGCGGGCCAGCAACTCCTCGGGGAACAGCTGCTGCTGCGTGGTCGCCAGAATCTCGCCGACGAGCGAGGTCATGGTGAACGCCACGGCCACGCCCAGGGCGATGACGAAGAGCGGGGCGGGCGGGGCAAGCAGAGCCAGCGGGCCGATGCCGATCACCGCGGCCGCGTTCGCGGTGACCAGGGGGCGGCGCGGCCGGTAGTGAAGCGCGGCCAGCCCGCCGACGATGGAACCCACCGAACCGGTGATCATGATCACGCTCCAGGCGGTGGCTCCGCCGTGGCCGTTCTGCATCACGACCGGACCCAGGACGAAGAAGAACGCTATCGCGAAGTTCCACACGCCCCAGCAGAGCAGGTTGGCCAGATACCAGCGGTGCTTGGCCACCGCCAGCCAGCCGTCGCGCAGGTCCGCGAAGAAGTGCTGTTTCCCGGACCGCTGCGCCTGCCTGTGCAGCTGCATGCGGCCGATCAGCACGAAGCTCAGCAGGAAACTGAGGGAGTTGACGAGGATCGCCGTGCCGGGACTGGAGACCGCCAGCAGCAGCGCGGCGAGGGCCGGGCCCAGCACCTTGGTGGTGCTGTCGGTCAGACCGAGCAGGGCGTTCGCCGGTTGCAGATGCTCGGCGCCGACGAGCTCGGGTAAGACGGCCCTGGACGCCGGGGTGAAGAAGGCCATGGCCATGCCGGCGATCGTGTAGGTGGCGGCGAACTGCCAGACCGCCGCCTGGTCCAGGAAGATCATCACGGCGAGCAGGCCGTAGCAGACCGCCTGGATGGCGTCGCTCGCCATCAGCACCAGCTTGCGGGACAGCCGGTCCGCCCAGACCCCGCCCACCGGCAGCATCGCCACCTGGCCGACCGCATGACAGGTCAGCACGGTGCCGACGTTCATGGCGCTGCCACCTGAGCGGAGGATGGCGAAGACCACGGTCACCGGTATCAGGGCATTGCCCATGGCGGAGATGCTGCGCGCGGTCCACAGGAGCCGGTAGGGGCGCTCCCGCAGCGTACTCAACGATTTCGGCATGGATATGGGCATGGGCGGCCCCGCTTTCTGATGAATGGGGTGACACGGAACTGCTGGGGGGCGGACAAACAACACGCAATTGTGTGGGCGGTTCAGGAACGGAACAAGAGCTCCCCATCGGCCCGCAACCGCGGTGCGCGGGGCCACGGGCAGGCCGGCGCCGAGGCGCTCAGGGACCGACGGCGTACTGCTCGTTCCCGTACAGGACGGTCGCCGGTGTGTGGTCGACCCGGGTCCACGTCACGGTGCCCGCGATCAGGGTGTGGTCCAGGAGGGACACTGTCTCCCGTACGGCGCAGACCACGGTGACCGACGCCTGCGTCAGGACGGGCACGCCGCCCACCCGCTGCCAGGGCACCCCCGCGAACCGCTCCGCCGGGGTGCCGGTGGCGAACTGCGCCACCAGACGCCGGTCCGCCCACGTCAGGACGTTCACCGCGAAGCACCCCTCTGATCGGATGCGCGTCAGTGTCCGGCTCGCCGTGGTCAGGGACAGGAGCACGCTGGGCGGATCCACGGACAGGGACATGACCGCGTTGGCGGTGCACCCGACGGGTCCGGCCGCGGTGACGACCGTGACACCGGTCGGCAGCCGGGAGATCGCATGTCGGTAGTCCTCGGCGGAGACACTCGGACGGCTTGGTACGCGGTCCTCGGTCTTCATCGCGCTCCTTTCGGCCGGGCGGCGGCTATCCGCGCCGACTGGCGATCATGGCGGCCACGGTCTGTCGGTCGATCTTCCCGTTGATGTTCAGGGGCAGTTCGTCACACACGGTCACGCTCCGCGGGACCATGTACTCGGGTATGCGGGAGCGCAGGTCAGCGAGGATCCGTTCCGGCTGAGGATCCGGGCCCGTGCACACGGCTTCCAGGAACATCTCGCCGCCGGCGTCCGGAATCGCCGTCACGATCGCGTCGCGGACCCCGGACCGCTCACGCAGCAGGGCCTCGATCTCGCCCAGTTCGACGCGGTAGCCGCGGACCTTCACCTGCTGGTCCATCCGCCCCAGGTGAAGCAGTTGCCCGTCCAGCCGGGTGACTCGGTCACCCGTGCGGTACCAGTGGTCGGCGGTGACCGGGGTGTCCCCGGAGTGGGGGACCGGGGTGCCGGTGGCGCCGTCGTGCAGCAGGAAGCGGTCCGTGTTGTTCTGCGGGTCGAGATAGCCGGGGAAGCGCTGGGGGCCGCGGACCACCAGTTCGCCGTCGTCGCAGGGATGCCCGTCCGCATCGAGCACCAGGTGGTCGAGTCCTGGATACAGCGTCCCGATGGGAACCGTGCCGTTGGCCGTGCGGGGCCACTGCGCGACGTCGGGCGGCAGCCGGAACTCGGCGCAGCTGATGGTCAGTTCGGTCGGCCCGTAGAGATTCTCCAGCGTGCTCTTCGGCGCAGCCGCGGCCCACGCCGCCGCCTGCTGCAACGTCAGGGGTTCACCGCAGAACAGACTCCAGCGCAGGGCCGGCAAGGACCCCGGCCTCAGCGCCCGCATCCGGCGTGCGAAAGACACCAGTGACGGCACGGAGAACCAGTGCGTGAGCTCCGCCTGCGCCGCCCACCGAACTGGTGCCATCAGGTCGCGGGGGGTGGGCACGACCAGGGTGGCGCCACTGCCCCAGGCGGCGAACATGTCGAACACGGACAGGTCGAAAGTGAGGTCGAAGGTCTGGGACACCCGGCTCCCCGGCCCCAGCTCGTACCGCGGTATGACGTGGGAGAGATACGCCGAGACATTGCCGTGCCGGACGGGTACACCCTT
This sequence comes from Streptomyces sp. NPDC005925, assembly GCF_040638805.1. Lineage (NCBI taxonomy): Bacteria > Bacillati > Actinomycetota > Actinomycetes > Kitasatosporales > Streptomycetaceae > Streptomyces > Streptomyces sp. NPDC005925. The sequence continues at coordinate 45,240 of NZ_JBEXVL010000019.1, forward strand.
GGGCGTGCCCGTCGAACCGGAGGTGAACAGCACGTACGCGATGCTGTCGGGCCCGGCGGGCCGCACGGCGGACACGCCGTTCCCGTTCGCTGTCGCCGCCGTACGGGTGAGGGGCACGACCGGGGCCGGCAGGGCGGGAGCCGTGTCCTGTCCACCGGTTGTCCTCGCGAGGACGAGGCCGATGTCGCCGGCGGTCACGATCGCGGCGTTCCGGGCGGCCGGGAACGCCCGGTTGAGCGGGACGACCGTGGCGCCCAGGAGCTGCACCGCCAGATAACCGGCGTAGGCGAGGACGCTGCGTTCGGCCAGCAGCCCGACGCGCCGCGGTACCCCGTCGGCCGCGGTGAGGAGCCGCGCCGCGATCCCTTCGGCCGCGTCGTGGAGCTCCCGGTAGGTCAGGCGGTCTGCTCCGACCTCGAGGGCCACTCGGCCGGGAAACTCCGCGACGGAGGCGGCGAACCACTCGTACAGCGTCTGCCTCATGGTCGTCCCCCACCCGGTGTGACGGCACTCGACTTCTCGGTGGCCCGGATCAGATCGGTGAACGCCTCCTCGACCAGCCCGGGCCGCGGCCGGCCGCGCGCCGCGGACAGGGCCGCGATGCGCAGAATCCTGGGGAGCTCCTGCCAGGCCGCGGTCTCGGAGGCAGCCGCCTCGGGATCCAGCAGGCCGTCCGAGACCAGGACCGTGTTCCGGTGCGCGTAATGGCGTGCGGCGGCCCACATGTCGTCCGTGTAACGGGCGGCCGCCACCGGGTCTGCGAGCATCGTCGCGTGGGTGTGGGACAGCACCGCCACCGGCTCGAACAGCCACCGTCCGTCGTCCGGCGCGCCGTCACGCGACTCCGGTACGGGCGCGCCGTCACCCCGGGTGCGCACGAGCCAGCGGTAGTGGCTCATGGGCGGAACGGCCGTAGCCCGGCCCAGGGCCATGCGGTCCCGGCGGGCCACCTCGGGCCCGGACCCCTCGACCGGCGTCATGGCCCGTGCGAGTTGTGCGTCCTCCAGCCGCCCCAGGAAGGGCTCCTGTTCGCCGTGCGGGGTGAGCGCGGCGAAATGGTCGGCCAACTCCCAGGAGCCGCCGCGCCGTCCACGGATCAGGATCCAGTGGGGCGCCGCGGCCCGGCCGTATCCCGGTGCCCACGTGACGTGCCGGGTGTTGGCGACAGCCAGCACCCGGCCCCGGGCCTCCAGTTCGGCGAGCAGCCCCTCCTCGGCCGTCCTCCAGTCGGCGGCGCCCCGATAGGCCAGCTCTCCGCCGTCCACGGTGAGGTCGATGCGGGTGTGGTGGGAGAACGCCAGCTCGCTCCCGGGCAGACCGGTGCGCACCGCCAGCCGGGTCGCCTCGGCGAAACGGCGCGCCACGGCGGGGATCTCCGGGGCCAGGTAGCAGACCAGGCTGGTCGTGTAGCAGCTCAACTGCGGCGGTTTCGCCAGGACGTCAGGCACGTCAGCACTCCAGGTCGGCGGGCGGGGCGTCGGTACGGCCCCCGGTATCGAGGTCCTCGCGAGGGGTGAAGGCGCAGCTGAGCGGTACCGGGGAGCTGTCGCGCAGACTGGCCCACCGGTACCGGCCCCAGCGGCCGTGGCGGTGGCCGGGCGTCACGTCGATGGTCCAGGGGCGGCCGGCGAGACCGGTGCCCGCCGCCTTGACGCACGACTCCTGGACGGTCCAGACCCAGGCGAGTTCGCGCGCCCGCTCCGGAGCGGGCAAGCTCTCGAGCGGTGCGGCGTGCCCCTGGAGACAACGCCGGAGCATGCCTTCGTACGGTTCGTCGGGCGGGAGTTGCACGTCGACACCGACACGGCGGCCCGGTGCCACGGCCGCGGCGCTGAGGCCGCCGTCGTGGGAGACGCTCACGCCGACGTCCGGATGCCCGACCAGGCAGGGGCGTCCCCGCGCGTCGGGGCGGACCGCGGTGTCCGCGAGGTCGGGGCGGACCTCGCGGAGGAGCCGGCGCAGGGCGGCTCGCCCCGCCAGGAACCGCTCGGCCCGCCAGGACGGAAGGCTTGCCGCCCGGGCCAGATCGTCTCCGAGGAGTTCCGCCGTGTCCGTCGCCCGGTCGGTGCGGCACAGCACCCACACCCCGTCCGCGACGTCGTACCGTCCACCGGGCTTCCCGGTGCGCGTCGACGTGCTCGCGGATTCTCGGGCCGGCCCGTGCGCCGTCATGCCCGTAGCTCCGCCAGGAGCTGTTCGGACATGTCGGCCACACCGGCGAGCATCAACTCGGTCACGCCCCCGCCGATACCGAGGACGCCCGCCTCCGCGCGGACACCCTGGGCACCGCCCGCGGCGAAGCCGTCCGCTCCCTGGAGCTGGGCGCACTGGGCGAGCACGGGGTCGACCGTCAGCCCGACGGCGGACTTCAACAGGGCCCCGGCCGACAGGTCCTGTCCTCTCACGGCTGTCCCGGCGAGCCGGTCGCACAGCGCTCGCAGCTGGGCGACGCGTACCAGGCACTCGGCGAAGCGCTGGCGCACGACCTCGTTGTGCCACAGCGGCTCCCCGTCCACAGTGCGCTGCCTGAGGCGTTCGCGGGTGTCCGCGAGCAGGCGGCTGGTGAGCGCGACGGCCCACAGCGCCCCGGCGAGCCGCTCCGTGCTCATGTGCCGGGCGAACACGGCCATGCCCCGGCCGTTTCCGCCCACCAGGTGGTCGGCGGGCAGGCGCACCGAGTCGAACCCGATGTGCCCGGTCGCCGCGTTCGTGAGCAGGCCGGTCGTCGCGGTCCGTACGGTCACGCCCGCCGTCCTCGCCGGTACCAGGACCCAGCTGAAGGCGGTGAAGTGCCGTCCGGGGCGGTGCCGGGCCAGGACCAGCAGGTACTCGGCGCTGCCGGCGTTGGTCACCCAGCGTTTGCCGCCGTCGACCACCAGTTCGTCGCCCTCGGTCCGCACCTGTGTGCCGAGCCCGCTGAGATCGGAGCCCGCGGCCGCCTCGTCGGTGGCGGCGAGCGCCACCTGTGCGGTCCCCGACACCACCTTTTCCCAGGCGGCCGCGACGGGAGAGGACGCGGCCGACGCGGCGCCGGACCGGCCGGAACCGAGGATCGGCAGCGCGCTGGCCGCCTGCACCAGAACGCTGAGCGTCGCCCCGTTGTCCCCGCGGGCGTCGACAGCCCGGAGCAGGGCGCCCAGGCGTGCCGGGTCCGCGACCGGGCCCAGGGCGTTGCTGCTCCCGTACAGCGTGGACAGGGTGCCGGCCGCCCCGAGCGCCCGCCACACGGCGGTGGCCGGAGCGCCGACGGGAACGCCCTCCAGCGCCTGCGGGATGAGCCTGTGCCAGGCGGCCGACGACGACTGACGGGACGCGGATGCCAGGTCAGACAAACCGCACCCCGGGATCGAGGAGGGCGAGCTTGCCGTCTGCCAGGTGGAGGCGGTCGTTGCTGTAGTTCAAGGACGCGGAGCGCAGGTCCCGTAGCGCCTGTTCGAGGCGGGTCGGGGAGCCCTTGAGGTAGCCGTGCCGCATGCCGACCGCCTCGATGAGGCCGTCGACGACCGCGAAGCACTCCTCGGCGGCCGTGATCTTGAGCGCGTTCAACTGCAGCTGGATCTTCGGCACGCTCAGATCGGGGCTCCGGCTGACCGTACGCTCCGTCTGCGCGAGCAGGGCGTGCACGGTGTCCAGACGCCTGCGTGCCTGGGACAGCCTCGTCAGGAGCAGCTCGGAGCCGAGGTCGACCCGGTTGCGGTTGTCCGGCGAGCGCAGCATCCGCAGGACCCGGGAGAGCGCTCCGGCCGCGGTGCCCAGCCAGGACGCCGCCCAGGTTAGATGCGCCATCGGGCCGAACACCGAGGTGACGATGGTACGGAAGTCGCCCTGCTCGCCGACCACGTGATGCTCCGGCACCCTGCCGCGCAGGCGCAGCGCGACGCTGTGGCTGGCCCGCATGCCCAGCGGCTGCCAGTCGCCCGTCTGCTCGATGGTGAGCCGGTCGCGGTGCGCGTAGACGAGCGACACCTGATGAGGTGACGTGGCGCCCGGCGCGAGCATGGTCACCAGGAAGCCGTCGGCGTGCGCGCCGCCGGTGACGATGGGCGCGAACCGGTCCACGTCCAGTCCGCCGCCCGTGGCGTCGAGGGCCGCCTCGGCGGTGAGCAGGTGGCCGCCCTTGCCGGCCTCGGTGGTGACCGAGGCGAGGTAGATCCTGCCGTCGGCGATCCGCGGCAGGAGTTCGGTGCGCAGCCGCTCGTTGCCGTGACGCACCACCGCTGCGACCTGCTGGCAGTGCATGGCGAAGATCATCGCCACGGACATGTCGACACGCCCCAGCGACGTGCACGCTTCGATCGTGTCCCGCAGGCCGCCGCCGAGCCCGCCGTACTCGGCCGGCACCAGCAGGCCCAGCAGCCCGGTGCGGCGCATCTCGTCCAGTGCCTCGACGGGGAAGACGGCGTCGCGGTCGGTCCTGTCCAGGTGTTCGGCGGCCACGGCGGCGACCCGGTCGGTCAGCCCGGCCGCCCCTCCGGGCGCGGGCGGAGCCGCGGCGACCGCGGGTCCGGACGCGATCGCGTTCATGTGCGCTCCTCGGTTCGGCGGGCGTGGCCGGTCATCGGACGCTCTCCGCCCGGCCCGCTTCGGAGGCCGCGCTGATCACGTTCCACAGGTCGCCGGCGGTGGCGAAGGTGGCGTCGTTCATGGCTTCGTCGGGCAGCACCACGGCGAAGGTGTCCTCGATGGCGAAGAGCAGTTCGATGGCCTGCATCGAGTCCAGGCCCTGCTCCCGCAACGCGGTCTCGGCGGTGATCTCCTGGTCGCCGAGGAACTTGAGGAAGGGGGCGAGCAGGTCGGTGAAGCGGGGGTCCATCAGTTCACTCCAGGGGTGGGACGGGGATCCGGGGAAACAGGGGCGCGGGTCAGTGCCATGCGGGTCGTCACCGGGGCGGTGCCGGGCCGGTCGCTGTCGACCACGGCCTCCGCGGGCAGCGGGTGGCCGAGGAAACCGATGAGGCTGGCGCACAGTCCGTAGGCGCCGACATTGGGTACGGCGACCAGATCACCCGGGCTGAGGGCGGGCAGCTTCGCACCGCGTGCCCAGGTGTCGAGCGGGGTGCACAGCGGCCCCGCCACGACGGCGTCCAGCTCGGGGGCCGAGTCGGACCCGGCGGCCGTGCGCACCACGTGCGGAGCGAGCAGCGGAAGGCGGCGCAGTCCGGACATCCCGCCGAGATGGTGGATGCCGGAGGCCAGGACGACGATGTCCTTGCCGTGGGAGCGCTTCACATCCAGGACGGGAGTGATCAGCGTGCCGGCGGTGCCGACGAGGTAGCGGCCCGACTCGAACACCACCTCGGGCGCCCCCTCGCGCCAACCGGGTATCTGCTCGTCGAAGAGCTCCTGCAGGCGGGGGCGGAGCGTGGCGAGGTCGACGGCCCCGCCCGTCCTGGCGAACGGTGCGCCGAACCCGCCGCCCAGGTCCAGGACGCGCACGTGTGAGCCGTGTCCGGCGAGCAGCCCGGTCAACCGCCGAGCGGTGGCCAGTGAGCGCCGGAACTGGCCGTACAGGGAGTCGACGTCGGTGAGGTTCGTCCCCATGTACAGATGCAGTCCGACGACTTTCGCCCTGGGCCGGTCCGTGAACCGTTCCGGCTCGGCCATCACCCAGCCCGTGTCCGCGCCGAACTGCGAAGCGACGCCGGTCATGACCAGGCCCTGGCCGGGGACCGGCTGGTCGTCGTTGATCCGCAGCAGACAGCGGGCGGTGACATCGCCCTGCGCGGCGAGCCGGTCCAACTGCTCGATGGCGTAGGGCGAGTCGACGGAGAACAGCCGCACACCGCGGGTGAGGGCGTCCCGGATCTCGGCGTCGCTCTTTCCCGGCCCGGTGTACAACGCGTCGGCGGGGTCCCAGCCCGCGCCGAGCGCCGCGTCCAGTTCGCCGGTCGAGCAGACCTCCGGCCGCGCCCCCGACGCGCGCAGCGTGGCCAGCAGCGCCGGGTGCGGGTTCGCCTTCAGCGAGTAGAAAAGGCCGGCCCGGTCCGGCAGGGCCGCGCGCAGCAGATCGTGATTGCGGCGCACCTCCGCCACGTCGTAGACGTACGCGGGCGTCGGGACGCCCTCCAGATCGGCCAGCGGAACCGGCAGCACACCGGCGTGGCCCTCAACCACGGACATGGTCCACCCGGTTCGCCAGTGCGGCCAGCGCCTTGCGGTCGGTCTTTCCGTTGCCGGTGAGGGGCAGCTCCGGCACCACCAGACAGGTGCGCGGAATCTTGTACTCCTCGATCACCTGGCGCATCGCCTGCAGCACGTCCGCCCCGCTCGACTCGTCGGTGACGGTCACGAAGAGACGGGCGGGCGCCGATCCGTCCGGGGCCAGGACGGCCGCCGAACCGACGGCGGGCAGACGGCGTGCCGCTGCCTCCACCTCGATGACGCTGACACGGAAGCCGTTCTCCTTGTAGACGTCGTCGCGCCGGCCCTCGACGTACAGATAGCCCTCTTCGTCGAGCCGGCCGAAGTCGCCGGTGCGCAGTTCGGGGAACAGGCCCTCGGCTCTGGGGTAGCGCTGGGCGCTGAGTTCGGCATGCCGCCAGTAGCCGGACATGACGTTCGGGCCGCGGACCACGATCTCGCCGATCTCGCCGGCCGGCAGGCGCTGCCCGTTCGCGTCGACGACGAAGACCTCGGTGCCCGGCAGGGCCGGCCCGCTGGAACCCGGCCTGGCCAGATCCCCGTTCGCCGGCATGATGGTGGCACGCTTGCACTCGGTGAGCCCGAACATCAGGTGGACGTCCAGCCCGGGGAGATTCGCGCGCAGCACGGCCAGTGTGTCCTGCGGCATCGCGGCACCGGTGTTGGTCAGCATGCGCAGGGCGGGCTTGCGGTCTCCGGTGCGCCGCAGCAGCCGCGCCAGGGTGTCGGCGACCGAGGGGACCGCGGGCAGCACGGTGGCCCGCGAGCGCAGCAGGTTGGTCAGCAGCGGCGGCCCCACTTCCGCGGCGCGGCCCAGCCAGACGTGGGCGCCACCGCAGGCCCCGAGGAAGAGCTGGTAGAGGCCGTAGTCGAAGGAGAGCGGGAGCGGACTGTAGACCACGTCGTCCGGGCGGTAGCCCAGCACGTGCTGGATCGCCCGTACCGCGAAGAGCATCTGCTGGTGGGTGCTGACGACGGCTTTGGGAAGCGACGTCGTGCCGGAGGTGTAGATCAGGCAGACCGGGTCCACGGCGAGCGGCGCGGTCGGTACCGGCCCGTCCTTGCCCTCGGTGTCGAAGGCGCGTGCCGTCACGGTCGCGAGGTCCTCGGCCCGTACGCCCCGCCCCGCCGCCGTCGCCCGGTTAGGCGCCGAGTCGCTGACCAGGAGCATGGGTTCGCTGTCGTCGAGCACGTGCTCGAGCTGCTCGCCCTGCACCTGCTCGTGCAACAGGGAGAAGGCCACGCCCAGACGAGAGGCGGCGTAGACCAGAACGGGCACCGTGGTGGACGCCTGTGCGCCGACCAGCAACCGGTGCCCGCGCCGCAGGCCCAGCTCGCCCAGCCAGTACGCGACGCGCCGGCTCGCGGCGGCCAGTTCCCGGTACGTGAGGGTGTGGTCGTGGCAGGTCACAGCGGGCCGGTCCGGCCGGCGCGCCGCCGTCTCGTCCAGCAGTTCGTGCAGCAACGCGGCGGGAAGCTGAGTAGTCATCAGGCCTCTTCGAGGTGAGCGAGCGCAGGCTCGGCGTACAGAGACCGCCGCACGATTGCGCAGATGGCGTCGATGTCGTGCAGGTTCTCGGGCACCAGGTCGTCGGCGTCGAACTCGAAGTGCAGCTCCTCCTCCAGACGTTCCACGATCTCCACGATCCGGAAGGAGCTGAACCGCGGTACGTCGCTGAGGAGCTGCCCCTCCAGGAGCGGCCCGACCCCGGTGCCGAGCACCGCCGCGGCCACACCGGCGACGGTGCCGCGCAGCTCGCCGCCCACCACGGAGGGCGGCTCGGCGATGCCGCCCGCGGCCGGGGCGTCGCCGAAGACCACGCTGTCGGCGTGCAGCTGCTCGCGGAGGCGGGGCAGCAGCGCCGGGGGCTCCGTCCGGCCGCGCTCGACCCGGCGTACGGCCAGGTAGGTCTGCTCGGTGAGGGAGCCCCAGGCGCCCAGGTGGGCGTCGACGGCGCTGTCCGGCGACGGTGCGAAGCGTGCGCGGAAGGCGGCGTGCAGCCTGCGGGAACGGGCGAGGAACCAGGTCTCCAGGGTGAGTTGATCGAGGGCCGCGCGCCGGTCGGGGTGCTGCGCGTAGGCGTCGACGTACGCGTCGACGGCCTCGGGGCCCGCGAGGTCGACGGCGGTCGCAGTCGCGGTGGGCGCCCCGGTCGCGGGCGCGAGCTCGGCGACCAGGCAGGGGCGGGGCACGGCGGCGGCGAAGGCCCGGGACGACAGGGTCCACCGCCCGGGGCGCGCGCTGCCCCACGGGGTTTCGTTGTGATACCCGTCCACGACGTTCACCTCGTCCGTGCCGCCGGCCTCGGCGAGGAAACTGTGCGCCATGTGGCGCTGCTGGAAGTAGGGCACCCACGGCAAGTGATAGGCGTCCGAGACCACGTAGCACCCCTCGGCCGGAGGGATGTCGGTCGTCGCGGGCTCCCGGTGCAGCGCACGCACCGTGATCCCGAGAGCGCTTTGCGCCTCGGCAAGGTGCTGCTCGACGGTCCGTGCCACGGTCGGCAACCCGTTGGCCCCGGTCCCGGGACGGAAGTGCAGCGTCGCGCCGAGACGCAGATGGGTGCCCGTACCGTGCCACCTGTCGGCGAGCACGGCGAGATTCACCTGGAGACAGTCGAAGAGCTCGTACGGGAGGGTGGGCGGCGGGGCCTGCGTCATACCGTGGCTCCCGTGCCGAGGACCTCGGGCGACCGGGTCGGTGAGTGCACCGGGCCGACGGGGGTTCCCGAGCCGCCCGCCGTCCCTGTGGGCGGTATGCCGCCGAACCCGGGCGGGAGGAGCTTCGCCGGTTCCCCGTACAGCGGTTCGGCGCCGCTCGGGCCGACGGTCCGCGCCGTGGGGCCGACCGGGGCGTCCGTGATGCGCCCGTACCCGGCAGGCAAGGCGGGGGCCTCGTGCCGGGCTGTGACCCGGTGCGCGGGGCCCGCTTTCCGGTGTGCGGGCAGCGCGTGGTCTCCGGGTGCCGTCCGGGCCGGCCGTAACCGTCCGCGCGGCGAGGCTCGTTGCCTGCGCATGGTCGCGTACGTCGTGGGGACTGTGTCCCCGCCGCGAAGGTCAGCACCGCTGGAACCTGATGCAACGTGGCGCACGCCGGCCCCTCCCTCATGACATTGGTTTGTGACTCGTCACAGGAAACTATCGGGGTGACGTGATATCGCCGCCATTCGTTCGCCATGCGTTCAGCATGCGGGGCGCCGACGAGAATACGTTCACGCTCGGACGTGACGTGCCGGTGTGAACGAAAACCAATGACACTTCACGGAATGTACCCGCACTGCTCCGAGGTTTCGGGCGGATCGGAATTCCGGTCGTCGGTGCGGGACTTCGGGTGAGGGCCGGGACCGCACAGAGGAGAAGGCCCGAACCGGGGGGATATCGGCAGTGATCGGCCCCGACCCAACCGCCCGCTGTGCGGCAGCAGTCGGCCGGGAGAAAGGCATCCCGCCAGGTCAAGCGGTCGCTGTGCCACCGGATACGCGGCCGCGCCCACCAGACTCCGCGTGCCGGCGCCCGGAGCGCCACGGCGGCCGGCGAGTCGGCCTCCCGCTCGAAGACCACACATACGCAGCCCTGTTCGCGCGGCGGCGCGACTGAAAACCGCGACCTTCGCCGCGGCCGTCCGATTTCCTCGTGGACGGAACTCATGGTGCCCGCATGGCACGCGAATGGCGGTGATATCACATCACTCCGATAGCTTCCTGTGACGAGCCACAAACCAATGTCATGAGGGAGGGGCCGGCGTGCGCCACGAGGCATCAAGCTCAAGCAATGCTGACCTTCGCGGAAACAGCGGAGCTGACAACTTGCATGCGAACGACCACTCCGGCATCGGTGTCGATGCCGCCGAAGCCGGCGACCTCGACATCGCGGTGATCGGCATGGCGGGTTCCTTCCCCGGGGCACCCGATCTCGACCGGTTCTGGACGACGGTCCGTGCCGGGCACCGGACCGTGCACACGGAGCCGGCCCCCGACTCCGGCGCCCGTGACGCGGCTCCCGGCGCCCCGACCGCCGTACGCGCCGGGGGCGTGCTCGAGGGGGCCGACCTGTTCGACGCGGCGTTCTTCGGCTACAGCCCCCGCGAGGCCGAACTGCTCGACCCCCAGCAGCGGGTGTTCCTGGAGTGCGCGTGGACCGCCCTGGAGGGGGCGGGCTACGGCTCGGCCGTCGGGCGGCCCGTCACCGGGGTCTACGCCGGGGCCAGCCTGAGCACCTATCTGATCCGCCACCTGCTGCCCAACCCCGGCCTGGCCGACCTGCGCGAGGAGCAGATGCTCGGCAACATCACCGACACCCTGGCCACCCGCGCCGCCTACCACCTGGACCTCTCGGGGCCGGCGCTGTCCGTGCAGAGCGCCTGCTCGACCTCCCTGGTCGCGATCCACCTCGCCTGTCAGGCCCTGCTCGCCGGGGACTGCGAGATCGCGGTGGCCGGGGGCGCCTCGGTACGCCTGCCGCAACTGTCCGTCCACGACGGCCGCGAGAACGGCATCCTCTCCCCGGACGGCGGCTGCCTGCCCTTCGACGCCCGCAGCGCGGGCACCGTGAGCGGCAACGGGGTCGGAGCGGTGGTGCTCAAACCGCTGGCCGCCGCGCTCGCCGCAGGCGACCGCGTCCACGCCGTGGTCAAGGCCACCGCGGTCAACAACGACGGCCGCCGCAAGGTCGGGTTCACCGCGCCCAGCGTCCAGGGCCAGTCCGCCGTGCTGCGCGCCGCCCGCGACCTCGCCGGAGTCGACCCGGCCGACATCGGCTATCTGGAGGCGCACGGCACCGCCACGCCGCTGGGCGACCCGATCGAGTTCGCGGCGCTCGCCGAAGCCTTCGCAGGACGCGACCCCGGCCTCGACGGGCGCTGCGCCCTGGGCTCGGTCAAAGCCCTGATCGGGCACCTGGACGCGGCCGCCGGCATCACCGGGTTCCTCAAGGTCGTGCTGGCACTGGAGCACGCCGTCGTGCCACCGAGCCCGTACTTCGGCGAACCGAACCCCGGCATCGACCTGGCAGGCAGCCCTTTCGACGTGCCCACCGCCGAGCGGCCCTGGCAGCGGCCCCGCGGCGGCCGGCGCGTGGGGGCGGTGAGCAGCTTCGGCATGGGAGGCACCAACGCGCACGTGATCCTCCAAGAGGCGCCCGACCCGGCCCCGGCCGCTCCACCGGTGCGTCGACAACACCTCCTCGTGCTCTCGGCCCGTACCCCGAGCGCGCTGGAAACGGCGCGGGAGCGGCTGCGTCAGCATCTCCTCACGGGACCGGCGACCAGTCCCGCCGACCTCGCCGACGCCGCGTCCACCCTGCAACTCGGCCGCACCGCCTTCCCGCACCGCATGGCTTTGATCGCGGACTGCGCGGCGGACGCGGCGGCCGCCCTCCTCCCCGGATCGCCGGACGTCCTGTCCGGTCACGTCGAGACCGGCAGCCGCGACATCGTGTTCATGTTCTCCGGCCAGGGCGCCCAGCACGTCGGCATGGGAGCCGAGCTGTACCGCACCGAGCCCGTCTACCGCGACGCCTTCGACACCTGCGCCGACCTGCTCATACCGACCCTCGGCCGGGACCTGCGCGACCTCGTCCTCGGCGACACCGCGGCCCGCCGGGCGCCGGGCGCCGTGGACGACCCGGCCCGCGCCGGACAACTGCGCCGCACCGAATACGCCCAGCCCGCGCTCTTCGCGGTCGAATACGCCCTCGCGCGGCTCTGGGAGTCCTGGGGCATCCGGCCCGCCGCGATGATCGGCCACAGCGTCGGCGAATACGTGGCCGCCTGCCTGGCCGGCACGATGCCCCTCCAGGACGCCCTGCGTCTGGTCGCCCTGCGCGGGCGCATGATGCAGGCGCTGCCGCCGGGCAGCATGCTGTCGGTCGCGCTGCCGATCGAGGAGGCCGAGCGGTTCGTCTCGGGCGACGTGGCCGTCGCCGCGTCCAACGCCCCGTCGCTCACCGTCCTGTCCGGGCCGGCCGAGGCCCTCGACGCCATCGGGCGGACGCTGGCCGCCCAGGGCGTCGCGGTCCGTGCGCTGCACACCTCGCACGCCTTCCACTCCCCGGCGATGGATCCCGTCCTCGAGGATTTCCGTGCCCTCGCGGCCGCCGTCCCGCTCGCCGCACCGGCTCTCCCGTTCGTCTCCAACCTGTCCGGGACCTGGATCACCGGCGAGGAAGCCACCTCGCCGGACTACTGGGTACGACACCTGCGCGGCCGGGTCCGCTTCCACGAGGGCCTCATGACCCTCGCCGAGACCGGACCGCTGGCGCTGGTCGAGGTCGGCCCGGGCACCGCCCTGGCCACCCTGGCCCGGCAGAACCCCGGCACGGCCGGGAACCTCGTGGTCGGCAGCCTGCCCGCGCCCGGCCGGCCGGCCCCCGCCGACCGGACCGTGACCGAGGCCCTCGCCCGGCTGTGGCTCGCCGGCACCGAGCCGGACTGGACCGGCTACTGGCGCCACGACCCGCGCGGGCGGGCCGAACTGCCCACGTACCCCTTCGAACGCGGACGCTACTGGATCGACCCTCCGGCCGCCGCGGCCGGCATCGGTCCGCTCCCCGCGGAGGACGTCCCCGTGGCAGTCTCACCGCCGCTCACCGAAGCCGGCCCGGCCGCGGCGGGGCAGGGGGCCACCGCGAACGAGGACCCGGCGGGCGGGCACGACGCCGCAGCGCTGACCGCCCACCCCCGGCACCTGGCGACCGCCTTCGTCGCGCCCGGCAACGAGCGGGAGGAAGCCGTCGCGGCGGTCTGGAGCGACCTGCTCGGCATCGCCGACATCGGCATCCACGACGACTTCTTCGAACTCGGTGGACACTCCCTGCTGGCCACCCGCGTCGTTGCCCGGCTGCTCGACGTCCTCGGCGTCGAACTCCCGCTCAGCGCCGTGATGGAGGCGCCCACCGTGGCCGCGCTGTGCGAGTACGCCGACGAAGAGCTCATGCGTGCCTACCTCGACAGCCAGTCCGCGTCACAGCCCGCCGCCGATCCGCTGCCCGACCCCCGGAAAGAGGGCGTCCGATGACCGAGACCGTCCGCGCGTCCGCCCGCGAGATGCCGGCCGACCAGCGCGCCGACATCCTCGCCCGCCTGCGCGCCGAGAAACGCGACGCCGCCGCCGGCCGGCCGCGCCCCCGAGACGCCGGCCTGGACCTGATCCCGCTCAGCCCGGCCCAGGAACGCCTCTACTTCCAGGACCTGCTCGACCCGGGCAACCCGGCACTCAACATCACCGTCTCGATCCGGATCCGCGGCGCCCTGCACCACGGCGCCGTGGAACGCGCGCTCGCCGTGGTCGTGGAGCGCCACGAAGCGCTGCGCACCGCGTTCGTCGCCGGGCCCGCAGGACCCCGCCAGCGCGTCGTGCCCGCCGGACCGGTCGCCGTACCCCTCGCCGACGCCGTGCCCGGCGACGGGCAAGGCCCGCCGGACCTCGACGCGGCCCTGGTCCGGCACGCGCGCACCAGACTCGACCTGGTCACCGGACGCCTCCTGGACGCCGCGCTGTTCCCCGTCGGGAGCGACGAGCACCTGCTCCAGATCGTCGTCCACCACATCGCCTTCGACGGCTGGTCCACCTCCGTCCTCGTGGACGAACTCGTCGAGGCCTACCGCGCCGACACCGAAGGGCGCCGGCCGAAGCTCGAAGCACTGCCCATCCAGTACCCGGACTTCTCACTGTGGGCGCGCGAGCGCACCGCGGGGGACCGCTACGAGCGCCGCCTCGCCGCGGTCCGCGACCGCCTGACCGGCGCCCCGTTCGTCCTGGACCTGCCCGCCGACAAGCCCCGGCCACCGCTCCAGACCCACCACGGCGCCCTGACCCCCCTCGTCCTGGACTCCGAGACCAGCGAGGGCCTGGCCGCCCTCGCCCGCGCCGAGGGCACCACGCCCTTCGTCGCCCTGCTCAGCGTCCTGACGATCCTGCTCGGCCGGGCCTCGGACGACGACGAAGTGGTCATCGGATCCCCGGTGGCCGGGCGCACGCGTCCCGAACTCGAACCGATGATCGGCTGCTTCGCCGACATCCTCGTCCTGCGCATGGCCCCGGCCGCCTCGGCCACCTTCCGCGACCTGCTGCGCGCGGCGCACGAGGAGGCCGGCCGGGCCTACGGGGACCAGGAAGTCCCGTACGCCAAGGTCGTCGAAGCCCTGGCGCCGCCCCGCGACCCGTCCCGCAACCCGCTGTTCCAGGTCATGTTCGGCTTCCACGAGGTCCTCCCGGCCCGCTTCGACGACGCGGTCCCGGAGTTCACCGTGGAGACCCGCGACAACGGCGTCACCGACTTCGACCTGTTCCTCAACATGGACCGTCGCGAGGACGGCTGCTTCGAGGGCGAACTGCGCTACAACACCGACCTGTTCACCGCGGACGCCGTCGCCGACCTCACCGCGCGCTTCGCCGACGTGGCACGTGCCGTCGCCGCCGCTCCCGACACGCCGTACAGCCGCCTCGCACCGACGCGCGCCGGGAGGATCGCCCTGGCGGCCTCGTTCCCGATCGAGCCGGTGCTGCCGGTGGTCCGCGCCTGGGCCAGGCACGCGGGCCTCGGGCTGGGCTTCGACGTGCCGTCCGAACCCGGCCCGGTGGCCGCCCAACTGCGCGCGCTGACCGGCGTCTTCGGCATGAACCCCGGCGCGGCCCACGTGGTGCTGCTGCGCTGGGAGGACCTGGCCACCGCCGGCGCCGCACCGGACCGCCGCGACCCCGAGGCGGTCGGCGCGGCCCTGGACCGTGGCCTCGTCGAGTTCTGCGACGCGCTGTCCGCCTATCGCGCCTGGTCCGAGGACCCGCTGACCATCGTGCTCTGCCCGCCCTCCGCCGCCTGGTCGCACTGGCACGGCACCGAGGTCTTCGACGGGCCGGCCCGCCGTCTCGCCGAAGCCTGCCGCCGCCGGCCCGACGTCCGCGTCCGCACCGCGCGGGCCACGGCGGCGGAGCACGCCGAGAGCACCCGGAGCACCGGGAGCGACGGCTTCGAGGAGGACGGGGACGATACGGACTTCCTCGACGGGCTGGACGCCGTGCCGTACGCCGGTGCCGGCTTTCACGCCCTGCTCGGCGCCTCGGTCGTGCGCAGCCTGCTGCCGCTGACCGTCCGCGACGAGGACGGGCGCCCGGCCGAGCTCGTCCCGGTCTGGCCGTCGCGGCTGGCCGCCGGCGCCGCCGGGCCCGTCGGCGGTGTGGACGCGGCCGACCTCGCCGACGGCGGACCGGCTGCCGGGGGCGGGACGCCGGGCGCGGCCGGGTTCCGCGAGCCGGTCACCGGCACCGAGCGCCGCCTGGCCGCGATGTGGGAGCAGGCGCTCAAGGTCGACCGGGTCGGCCTGGACGACAGCTTCTTCGCCCTCGGCGGCCACTCCTTCCTCGCCGTGGAACTGCTGACCCGCATCACGGCGGAGTTCGGCCGCTCGGTGGAGCCCTTCGAGCTCTTCCGCGGCCCCACCCTCGGCCACCTCGCCCACCTCGTCGACGCCGCGGCACCCGGCGGGCGCGAGGACGGCCCGGTGCCCGTCTCACGCGACCAGGCCCTCGCACCGTCCTCCACCCAGCGCCGGCTGTGGACCCTGGCGAAGGTGCACGGCGCCGGCCTCCTGCACAACAGCGCCTTCCCGCTGCGCATCGACGGAGACCTCGACGAGGCCGCCCTCCGCACGGCTGTCGCGGCCCTGCTGGAGCGCCACGAATCGCTGCGTACGACGATCGCCGAGGACCCCGACGGCGTACCCGTGCTGCGCATCGTGCCCGACGCGGCGCGCTGGGGCAGCGAGGTCTTCCCGGCGACGACGACCGTCCCCGACGGGCCGGGCCGGGCCGCCGAGATCGAGCGCCTGATGCGCGCCGCCGCCGAGGAGACCTTCGAGCTCGACCGCGGCCCGCTCGCCAGGTTCCGGCTGTTCGCCGCCGGACCCCGCACCCACTACCTCTCGATGGCCATGCACCACGCGGTCACCGACAACCGGTCCTGGGCCGTCCTCGTGCGCGACCTGGCCGAGCTCTACCGCGCCGCCCGCACCGGACGGGACCCGCAGCTCCCGGACCTGCCGGTGCAGTTCGCCGACTACGCCCACTGGCAGCACACCTGGCTCCTCGGACCGGGCGGGCGGGACCACGAGACGCGCTGGCGGGACATCATGCGGGACGTCCCGGCGGTCTCCTCGCTGCCGACCGACTTCCCGCGCACCGGGGAGATCGGCTCCGACAGCGCCGCGGTCACCCGGCGCGTCGGCACCGAGCTGGCCGCGCGGCTGCGCGCCGCCGGACGCCGCATGGAGGTGCCGCTGTTCAGCCTCGTGCTCACCGCGTACCACCTGCTGGCCGCCCGCGCGGGCGGACGCGACGAGTTCGTCGTCGGCACGCTCAACGGCAACCGCGAGCACGCCGGGCTGTCCGATGTCGTCGGCGACTTCGCCGACCTGGTGCCGATCCGGCTGACCGGGGCCGGCGACCTGACCGTCGCCGGACGGGTCGCGGCCACCCACCACGCGATCCTGGACGCCCGCGCCGTCCAGCGGCTGCCGTTCGAGAACATCGTCTCGGCGGTCCGCGCCGTGCGCGTCCCCGGCCGCCAGCCGCTGTTCCAGACGCTGTTCAACTTCGTCGACGGCGACGACGGCCTGCCCGGCATCGACGGTCTGGCCCTGACACAGCTGAACTGGCTGCGTTCCGGCACCGAGTTCGAGCTCCTGTTCAGCCTCGACGCCGAGGGCGACGAATTCCTCATCACCCTGGACTACCAGACCGGGCTGTACTCACCCGCCGGTGCCGAGGCGCTGCTGGAGGCCTTCGCCGCCATGCTGGAGGCGGTGGCCGGTGACTCCGAGGCCCGCAGCGGTGACGTCGCCTTCCCCGAGGACTGCCGGATCCCGCTGATCGCGCCCGGAACCGGAGCCGACACCGGGTCCGCCCCCGCCGCGGCCGTCCCCCCCACCGCGGTGGCGGCCAGTTTCACCGCCGAAGCGGCCGGCCCGGCGCTCGGTTTCTGGTTCGACCTGTTCGGCCGGCCGGGCAAGGTCGCGTTCGCACCCTACGCGCAGGTCGTGCAGCAACTGCTCGACCCGGACGCCGCCTTCGGCACGGCCGGAGCACCCGTCAACACCGTGCTGCTCCGCTGGGAGGACAGCGTCCGCCACCTCGGCCACGACCCGAGGGCTCTCGCCGATGCCGCCGACGGCCCGGCCCGCCTCGACGCCGTCGTCCGCGACCTGGAAACCGCCCTCGGCGATCTGCACGCCGCCCTGCTCAGCCACCGCACCTGGTGCCGGACCCCGCTGCTGCTCGCCGTCTGCCCGGCCTCGCCCGGCTGGTCCGCGGAACCGTGGGCCACCCTGGAACGCGGGCTGACCGCACGTCTGACGAAGCTCGCCGCGTCGCTGCCCGCCGTACGGGTTCTCGACGTCGGGCCCCTGGCCGGCCGGTACCCGGTGGACCGACGCGACGACGAACACGCGGACCGCCTCGCGCACATGCCCTACACGCCGGAGTTCACGACGGTTCTGGCCACCGTGGTGGCCCGCGCCGTCGTGAGCACCGAACCGCGCCGCACCATCTGCCTCGACCCCGGCCGGCTGCTGGGGCTCGGCGGCGGTGGCGGGGCCGGCGGCCGCGCATCGGCCGCGCTCGTCGCCCGCGCGCTGCGGCGAGCGACGGTCCAGGGCCGCTCACTGGTGTTCGCCGGTGCGGAGCCCGCCGTCCGACCGGAGCTGGCCGCCCGTCCGGATCTGCTGCCCGACGCGGACGCCGCCTCCTGGCTCACCGGGCATCCCGCCGGGGACCTCGAAGCCGCATTCGCGGAGGCGGTCGCCGCCGGCGCCCTCGACCCGGCCGACTGCGTCGTGCTCGACCCGGACGCCGAACTCTGCGGGCGGCTGGGTGCCCGCTTCCCCGGCGTTCTCGCGGTCGCGATACCGGGGGAAGCGGAGGCCGCGCGCCACACCCTGGACCACCTGTGGGCGCTCGACCGGCCGCTCTTCTCCGGGGGGCACCACGCCGACACCGCCCCCGGGACCGCGGCGGGCGCCGGCGCCGCGGCCGGCTTGCGCATCCTGACCGACCTGTCGGACGCGGACGGGATACAGGCGGCCGTGGACCGGGCCCGCTGGCGTGTGTACCGAGGCGAATACGTCGCGCCGCGCACCGAGCGGGAACGGCGGTTGGCCGAGATCCTGGCCCGGCTGCTCGGCATCGACCGCGTCGGGCTCTCCGACAGCTTCCTGGCGCTCGGCGGCGACTCGATGACCGCGATCCAGGTCGTCTCCCAGGCCGCCCGGCACGGCATCGGCCTCTCGCCACGTGCCGTCCTGGAGGCGTCGTCGGTCGCCGACCTGGCCGACGCCGGCGCGGCCCCCGTGGTCGTCGCCGACCAGGGCCCGGTCGTCGGGCCGGTGGCCCTGGCCCCCGCCCAGCGGTGGTTCTTCGCCCACCCGCTCGGAACCGGCGGCGACCCCAACTACTACAACCACCCCTACTACCTCACCGTGCGGCAGGGCGTCACCGCGGAACACCTGGAAAGCGCGCTGCGTGTCCTCGTGGACCACCACGACGCGCTGCGGCTGCGCTTCGCCCGCGGCGAGGACGGCCAGTGGCGCCAGTGGTCGGAGCCCACCGGCGTGGACGTGCCGTTCGAGCGCGCCGATCTGACCGCGACACCGGCCGAGGACCGCGCCGCACGGGCCGAGGCCCTGGCCATCGGGCTCCAGAGCGGCCTCGACCTGGCGGCCGGGCCCACCCTGCGGGCGCTGCACCTGCACACCGACGGCGAGCAGGACCGGCTGCTGATCATCTGCCATCACCTGGTGGTGGACGGCATGTCCCGCGGCATCCTGCTGGAGGACCTGACCACCCTCACCGAACAGGCCGTCCAGGGGGTACCGCTGCGCCTGCCGCCCAAGACAACGTCGTTCCGCGACTGGACCGACCGGGTCGGCGCGTACGCGTCCAGCGAGGAACTCCTCGCCGAGGTGCCGTTCTGGCTGGAACAGATCGCCCCCACCCCCGAAGGCACCCGCGCACCGGTCGTGCCGGTCGACCACGAGGGCGGATCGACGGAGATGGCCTACATGGAGACCGCCGAGGCGCGGGTCAGCGCCGAGGAGACGGCCGCGGTGCAGCGGCTCACCGTCGGCCTGCACGCCAGCCTGTCCGACGCGGTCTTCGCCGCCTCGGCCTCGGTCCTGGCCGAATGGACCGGCAGCGACTCCTGCCGGTTCGCGGTGGCCGGGCACGGGCGCCCCCACCGCTTCCCGGACCTCGACCTGGTCCGGACGGTGGGCTGGTTCCAGATCTACTTCCCGATCGGCATCGACGTCGCCGGAACGGAGGGCGTGTCGCTGGTTCAGTCGGTGCACCGCCGGCTCGCGGTCGTCCCCGACTCCGGTTTCGGCTACGCGGTGCTGGCCGGCCAGCACGCCGATCCGGCGCTGCGCGCCCGTCTGACGGGGGGTGAGCAACCGCTGTTCAGCTTCAACTACATGGGTGAGTCCGGCTTCGAGCAGACCTCCGCACACACGTCCCTGTTCGGGCACTGCCCCGACTCGTACGGCCCCTGCCAGGACGGCGGGTGCACCTGGCCGTACCTGCTCGACCTGATGCCGGCCATCGTCGACGGCGCGCTGGTCCTGCAGATCTACTACCGGCGCAGCATCCATGACGCCGCGACCGTCACGGCGCTCGCCGAGCGCATCGCCGACCGGTTCCGCGCCCTGGCCGCACCCGCGGCCCAGGACATCACCCCGGCCCCCCGATCCGCAGCCGGCGCCTGACACCCCGTGGCCGGCCCGCTCCACCGCGTGCGCCCGGCACTCGGTCGCCGGGCCGGCCCACCGCCCCGACCGGACGACGACCCGGGACGGCACCACCGAGGAGCCGTCATGAGGCGTCCGCCCGATACCCGGGCCCGCTCAGGCCGTCCGGTCGTCGCGCCCGTGTCTCCCGTTCCCACCCCCGAGTCCCGTGACTCACTCCCGAGTCCCGTGAAAGGTGAAGCCGATCATGTCCCCACGGTCCACACGTCCCGGCACCGACATCCCGTCCCGGGCCCTCGCGGCTCCCGTCCCGGCGGCACCTGCCCGGCGTGCGGTCCGCTGATGGGCACCGCCGAGCAGACGGCCGCCGTGCCGCCGACCGACCAGCTGTCCGGTCTGATCGCCGAGGTCCTGGGGGTGCCGGGGGCCGAACTGGACGAGGCTTCCGGGCCCGGCGTCCACGACGCCTGGACGAGCCTGAAGCACATCGAGGTCGTGATCGTGCTGGAGGAGCACTACGGTGTGGCCCTCAGCAGCCGGGAGATCAGGGGCATCACCAGCATCGCCGGCCTGCGCGGGCTCCTGGCGGCCAAGGGGGTCGCGGGGACGGCCTCGTGACCGTCACCGACCCCGCGCCGCCGTCCGCTCCGGGCCGGTCCGGCCGGTCGCACCGGCCCGGCGATCCCGCAGTCGACGGCCGTGCCCCGCTGCTGATGATGCGGCACCTCGAGCGGACCGCGGATCGCCCGTCCGAGGACGGTACGGCGGTCCCGGGGCACGACACCACCCTCGCGGCCCGTCGCGACCCCCGCCACCCCCACCCTTGACGCGGTCTGTTCCCTCGCCGAGGTCACGCAGGCCCCGCAGACCCCCGACATCCTCGCCGGGCTCGGGCGCCGACGGAAGGACGATCATGCCATTGCCCCTCACAGACGTCTCGGCCGACCTGCGCGCGCTGCGGGCCGCCCACCAGGAGACCGAGCGCACGGGACCGCCCGACGGACCGCGCATCGGCATCCTGGCCAGCTGTACGGCCGACCCGGTCGTGCCCTACCTCGCGACGGCGCTCGGCGGGGCGTACGGCCGCCCTTCCTTTCACGTCGCGCCGTACAACCAGGTCGTCCAGGAGTGCCTGGACCCGGACAGCGGCTCCGCCCGGGCCGGCCTGGACGTGGTGGTGGTCGCGCAACGCCTGGAGGAACTGCAGGACGGTGCCTGGACCACCGGCCTGACGGCCGTCGCGGACGCCGCACGCGAGGCCGCGGCGCGCTGGGGCGCCACGCTGGTCGCGGTGCTCCCCGGCCTGCCGGCCGCCGATCCGCTGGGCGTCGCGGGCGACTGCTGGTCCGACGGCCGCACCGCCGAGGCCGCGGCCGCCCGCGAGGCGATGCGGAACGCGCTGGCCGACCGGCCGAACGTCCACCTGGTGGACCTCGAAGCGGTACTTCGCTCGCTCGGTGCCGCGAAGGCACACCACCCGGCTCTGTACCAGTTCGCGAAGGTTCCCTATCGCGAGGAGGTCTTCCACCACCTCGGGGCGCGCGTCGCTCACATCCTGCGGCTGCGGACCGGTGACACCTGCCACGCCGCGGCGCTGGACCTGCGCGGTCTCGCCGACGCCGAGGACATCGACGGCTTCGGCGGCGTCCTGCGCTGGTTGTCCGCCGCAGGAGTGCCGTCGTACACGCTCGGCGGCCCGGACGCGGTCCCGGCGTGGCGTGACCTCGTGGCGAGCGATGCGACCGTTCCGGCACTGCTGTCCGACTGGTTCTTCGACGACCGTGACCTCGACGCCCAAGTGCGCGACCTGGCCGCCGAAGCCGGGCTGACCGCGCGGGACGTCGCCCTGCTCCAGCGCCGCGAGGACCATCTGATCGTCACGGTCCGCTCCGCCCACCGGGACGCCGCCGAAGTGGTGGATCTCGGTCCGGACGCCGCGGCCTGGCCGTCACGCCTGGCCGCCGCCGGAGTCTTCGACCGCCTGCCGGTGCCCGGAGCGCCGCCCCGGGCAGTCGCCCGCGGCGGCCCCGGCGACGGCGACGCGGTCCCCGGGCCCGCCGGCGGTCTGTCGCTCGCCTCCTTCGTCGCCGGGCTCCGTGTCGAGGCCGACTTCCGCCCGGCCCGGGAGAGCGACCTCGCCAAGATCAACGAGATGCTCGTGGCATCCAAGGAATTCACCCTCGGGGTGCCGGTCCCGCCCGTGACGGCGGACGCGTTGCCGGCCGGCGGCGACCGCGTCCTGCTGCTCGGCACCGTCCGGGACCGCCTCGGCGACCTCGGCCCCAGCGTCGTCCTGGCGCTGGCCGGGCACGGCACGGACTGCGTCGTCGAGGCCTTCGTCATCTCCTGCCCTGCCATGGGCAAGGGCGTCGAGGACCGGGTGATGCGCGAGATCGCCGCACACGCCCGGCACATGGGCGCCGACCGGATCGTCGTCGGCTACCGCGACACCGGCCGCAACCGCGCCGCCATCGACTTCCTCCGTTCGCCCACGGCGGGCGGCACAGCCGAGACGCCCGACGGCGCGCCCCTGGAACTCCTGGTGCGCGCCAAGACCCCCGACACGGAAGCCGTGACCACCTCATGACCGAGATCCCCACGCGGCCGGGCACCCGCGCCCGCCGGTTTTCCGCCGAGAACCTCCGGCGCGTCCACGAGGAGGCCGGGCTCCATCCGCTCAACACCCCGCCGACCGCCGCGGAACGGGCCGGCCGGCCGGATCCCGCGCAGGAGGACGTGTGGTTGTTCGACCTGACCACACCCGAGGCGCTGGTCCATCAGATGGCGCTGGTCGTCGACCTGACCGGACCGTTCGACCGGGACACCGCGACGCGCGCCGTCCACGTGCTCGGCCGCCGCCACGAGGCGCTGCGCGCGCGGTTCCCGGCCGACGCCTCCGGCACCCCGGTCATGGTGATCGACCCGGAATACACCGGGGCCCTCGAATACGTCGACCTGACCGCCCCCGCCCCCGCCTCCACCACCGGCAGCGGAGCCGGAGACGGCGGCGGGGGCGCGACGGACGCCGACACCGGCACCGCGTCGCCGGACTCCGCGGCCGGGCCCGGGGCCGAGGCGCGCTGGGCCGAACTCGCCGACCGCGAGACCCACCGGCCCTTCGACCTGGAGAACGGTCCGCCGGCCCGCTTCACCCTCGCCCGGATGGCCGGACAGCGGCACCGGCTGCTGGCCGTCGTCCACCACATCGTCGCCGACGACCGGACGCTCCAGCTGCTCCACGGCGACCTGGTGGCGGCGCTGCGCGGCGAAGACCTGCCGACCCCGCCGCCCGCCCTGGCCGCGGCGGCCTCCCGGGCCCGCGCCGCCGCCGAGAAGCCCGGCACAGAACGGCGTCTGGACCGGCGCGCCGCCGAACTGGCCGACCTGCCGGCCGACGCCGACCGCTGGCCGTCCCCCGGCCATCCGGCCCAGGGCGATCCCTACGCCGCCGCGGTCGTCCCCGTCGATGTTCCCGCCCCGCTGGCCGAGGCCGTCCGCGCGGTCGCGGCGGCGGAGCGCGCCACGCCGTTCATGGTCTGGCTCACCGCGCTGTCCGTCCTGATGCAGCGCATGTCGGGCCACGGGGACGCGGTCCTCGGCACCGTCGTCGGCCGCCGTGACGCCGCCTCGCGCGACACCGCCGGCTTCATCGCCAACCCGGCCGCGCTGCGCGTGCGCCTGCCGGCCGACGCGACCTGGCGCGACGCGCTGCGCGTGGCCCGGGAGGCGACCCTGTCGGCCTTCGACGACGCCGACATACCGTTCCGCCGGGTGGTCGAGCGCCTCGCCCCGGCCCGCCGCCCCGACGTGCACCCGCTGTTCCAGGTGCTGCTCGGCGGCCGCCGGCCGCTGGACGCCCCGGCCGTCATCGGCCCCCTGAGGGTCGAGGCGACCGAACACCTCTCACGCCGCTCCCTGTACGGGGTCGAACTCCAACTGGCCGACCTGCCCACGGGAATGCCGGGATACCTGCGCCACCGGACAGCAGTGCTGGACTCCTCGACGGCCACCGCAGTCGTGGCCGGCTTCGTCCGCCTGCTCGAAGTCCTGACCTCCTCGCCCGACAGCCCGATAGCCGCGACGCCGTGGCCCGCCGGTCTTCGTGTCCCCGACAGGGCCGACAACAGTGCGGCCGAGGCCGCCACCGGCCGGGGCGCCGGGGCCGACCGCCGCAGGACCGCGACGCGCCGCCCCGTCGGCAGCCCCCGCCGTCAGCCGTCCACCCCGACGCAACTGCGCGTCGCGGAGGCCTGGCGCACCGTTCTGGAGCAGGCGCCGCCCGGCATCGACGACGACTTCTTCGCCGTCGGAGGCCATTCGCTGAGCGCGGTCCGGGTCGCCTCCCTGCTGGCCTCCGCATTCCGTCTGCCCATCACGGCCCGTGCCCTGTTCGACCACCCCACCGTCGCCGAGGTGTCCGCGTTCCTCGACGGCTGGGCCGCGTCCGCCGCAGGGCGCACCGACACGCCGGCCTCGCCCGAGCCCGCCCCCGCCGCGCCCGTCGGGGTGACCGAGCGGACGCGAGCGGGCGCACCGCTGTCCGCGACCCAGCGGCGCATGTGGCTGCTGTCGCAGCTGTATCCCGGCAACGCCGTCTACAACCTGCCCTACGCCTTCCGCGTCCGCGGTGACATCGACGCCCCCACCCTCCAGGCGGCGCTCAACGACCTCGTCGCCCGGCACGAGGCCCTGCGCACCGTCGTCGACGTCCACGACGGACAGGCGCGACAGCGCGTACTGCCCGCCCTCACGGTGCGCCTGGCCGTCGAAGAACCCGAAGGCGCCGAGCCCGACGGCACCGCTCCCGCCGACCTGGCGGCCTGGGTCGCCGACCGGATCGACACCGAGGCCCGGACCCCCTTCGACCTGTCCGCCGGCCCGCCGATCCGCGCACGCCTGATCGCGCCGGGCACCGCATCGGCCGCGCTCGTCGTGACCGCGCACCACATCGCCTGCGACGGCTGGAGCCTGGAGCTGCTGTTCGCCGAACTGGCGGAGCTCTACACCGCCCGTACCGAGAACCGACCCAGCACCGTACCGGCGCCGTCGGTCCAGTTCATGGACTTCACCGTCTGGCAGTCCGAGCAGCTGACCGGCGCCCGCCGCGAACGGCTCGCCCAGCACTGGCGCCGAGAACTCGACGGCGCCCCCACGCTCCTGGACCTCCCCACCGACCGGACCCGGCCCGCGCAGCGCCGACCGGACGGCGCGGTGGTCGACTTCGCCTGGCCCGCGGACGTGGAGGAACGGGTCGCCGAGTTCTCCCGGCGGCACGGCGTCACCGCCTACGCGACGCTGCTGGCCGCCTTCGCCTCCACCGTCCACCGGCACACCGGCCGCGACGACCTGCTCATCGGCACGCCCGTCGCCAACCGCGTCCGCCCCGAGTTCGCCAAGACCGTCGGCTGCTTCGTCAACCTGGTGCCGCTGCGCCTGCGGGTCGCCGAGAACACCACCTTCCTCGACCTGGCACGCGCCGCCCACCTCACCATCAGTCAGGCGCAGGAACACCAGGACTTCCCCTTCGAGGACCTCGTCGCGCTGCTGCGCCCGGACCGGGACCCCAGCCACGACCCCGTCGTGCAACTGCTGTTCGTCCTGCAGGACGTCGACACCACCCTCAGCCTGCCCGGCGCGGACCTCACCCCGCTGCCCGCGCACGGCGGAGGCTCGATCCAGGACCTGTCCGTCATCCTCCAGCACGCCGGGGCGCAGGCCGGCGGCGGCTTCTCCGGCACCGCAGAATTCAACACCGGCCTCTACGGCGCGGACACCGTGAGCCGCTTCCTCGGCCACCTGAGCACCCTGCTCCAGGCGGCGCTGTCCGCGCCCGACACGGCGGTCGCCGGCCTGGACCTGCTGACCCCCGACGAGCTCGCCCAGCTCGACCACTGGAACGACACCGGCCTGCCCGCCCCGATGGCCGCGGACGTCCCGGCCCTGTTCGAGCGCTGGGCGGACCGGGCACCGGAGCGGACCGCCGTCGTCGGCGCCGACGGCGAGCTCAGCTACGCCGAACTCGAAGCGCGGGCCAACCGGCTCGCCCACCACCTCGCCGAGGCCGGAGTGGGACCCGGCACGGCGGTGGGCGTCGCCCTGGACCGCTGCCAGCACCTGCCGGTCGCGTTCCTGGGCGTGCTCAAGGCCGGGGCGGTCTACGTCCCGCTGGACACCGGCTATCCGGCCGAACGGCTGACCCTCATGATCGACGACACCGAGGTCAAGGCCCTGGTCACCCGGGCCGGCCTTGCCGCGCCGCCCGGCGCCGACCGCCTGCCGGTGGTCTGCCTGGGCGGCCCCGACGACCCGCTGGGCAGGTATCCCGACACCCGGCCCGCCCGGAACACCGGGTTGGGCGACCCGGCCTACATCGTCTTCACGTCCGGCTCCACCGGCCGGCCCAAGGGCGTCGCGATCCACCACCGCGGTGTCGTCAACTCCGCCCATGCCGACCTGGAGTTCATCGACCCGGAGTCCCCGGACACCGTGATCCAGTTCTCCTCACCCAGCTTCGACGGCTCCGTCCTGGACTTCACGCTCGCCTTCGCACACGGCGGACGGCTGTGCATCGTGCCCCGCGACCGCATGCTGCCCGGCCCCGACCTGGCCGAGACCGTCCGCCGCCACCAGGTGACGACGGCGTTCCTGCCGCCGTCCGCGCTCGCGGTGATGCGGCCGGGGGACGTGCCGGGACTGCGCACCATCCTGGTCGGCGGCGAGGCGTTCCCGCCGGAGCTGGGCCCCCTGTGGGCGCCGAACCGCCGGCTCTTCAACATCTACGGTCCCACCGAGACCACCATCTGGTGCACGCGCACACTCCTGGACGGCACCGAGCGCCGGCCGACCATCGGCCGCCCCGTTCCCGGCACCACCGCGCACGTCGTGGACGAGCACCTGCGCCCCGTGCCGGTCGGCGTCCCCGGCGAACTGTGCATCGGCGGCCTCGGCGTGGGACTGGGCTATGTGCGCCGACCCGAGCTGACGGCACGCCAGTTCCCGCCCGACCCGTATGCGGACCGGCCCGGCGCACGCCTCTACCGCACCGGTGACCTGGTGCGCCGCCTGCCCGACGGCACCCTGGACTACCTGGGCCGCATGGACCGCCAGGTGAAGATCCGCGGCCACCGTGTCGAGCTGCCCGAGATCGAGGCCCGCCTGGAACGAATCCCGGGTGTCGGACGCGGCGTCGCCACGGCACGCCGCGACCCGTCCGGGGCCGGACCACTGCGCCTGGTCGCCTACGTCTCGCCCGCCGCCCCGCTCGGCGTCGCCGATCTGGACCCGTCAGCGCTGCGGCGACAACTGGCCCGGACCCTGCCGGAATACCTGGTGCCCGCCGTGATCGTGCCGCTGGACGCCTTCCCGCTCAACGGCAACGGCAAGATCGACCACGCGAGGCTGCCGGAGCCGCCGCGCGACCGGAACGCCGGAGCGGCCCGCGTCGTACCGGTGTCGCGTCTGGAGCGGGAGATCGCAGCCGTCTGGTGCGACCTTCTCGGACTGGACGAGGTCGGCACGCACGACAACTTCTTCGAGATCGGCGGCGACTCGCTGCTGCTGGCCCGGGTCAGGACCCGGCTGACGCACCTGCTGGACCGGGACATCGCCGCCCTCCAGCTCTTCACCCATCCCACCGTGCACGACCTGGCCGCCGCGCTCTCCGACGAGGCGCCCCGGGCCGCGGCGCCGACCCCGGCCGAGGCGGTCCGGCCGGCGCGGTCCGGAGCGCGCAGCGCCCTGCTGACGCGATCGCGACGCGCCACCGCCGGCCGCGACGACGAGGGGAGCGCGACCCGATGAACGTCACCCGGCCGACCACGCCGGCCCCCGGCGCATCGGCGTCGCAGGTTGCCGATGCCGCACGTGCGGCGCTGCCCGACCGGCTCCGCGGCGCACCACCCGCCACCACGTGGCCCGCCGACCGCGGCCTGTCGCGCACCCTGCCCGGACAACGGTGCGCCACGCCGGCCTTCGAGATTCCGGGCGACCTCGCCGACGGCCTCGCGGTCCTCGCGCGGGAGCAGGGCGTCCCGGTGCTCGCGACGCTGGCCGCCGGGCTCCAGGCACTGCTGTACCGGGTCGTCTCGCCGTGGGAGAACGCCGGGATCGAGGAGGTCGTGGTCGGTGCCGGACGGGACGGGTCGTGGGCACCGCTGCGGCAGTCCCTCGATCCGGACACCGCGTTCCTCGACCTGGCCCTGCGGGCCGCCTGCGACCTGCGGGACGCGGACGGCGGGGAGTCCGGGACCGGTGAGCGCGCCGTCATCGCCACGCAGGACTTCTGCCGGGCCGCCGTCCTGATCGGCGGAGGCGGCCCTCCGCTGGATCTCGTGTTCGCCTTCGACAGCGAGAACGGACGCCGTGGCTCGCTGGAATACGACGGCGGGCGTTACGGGCCCGGCACGGCCGAACGCATCGTCGCCGGCTACCTCGAGCTGCTGGGCGCGGCGGTCCGTGACGTGAAGGCGCCGATCGGCCTGTTGCCTCTGGTGCCCCCGCCGGTGCGGAACCGCGCCGCCGAGACCGCCGAGGTGCCGGGGGCGGGTGAGTGGGACGTCACCGCGCACGAGCTGTTCGACCGCGCCGCCGCACGGTACCCCGGGGCCCCGGCGCTGCGGTGGGACGGCGGCCGGATGACCTACGCGGAGCTGAAGGCCGCCGCCGACCGGTGCGCCGGCCGGATCGGTACCGCCCGCGCCGTCGCGCTGTCCGGGCCGCGCTGCCCCGAACTGATCGTCGCACTGCTGGCGATCCTCAAAAGCGGAGCGGGATACGTGCCGCTCGATGCGGCGTATCCCCGTGAGCGCCTCGACCACATGCTCACCGACAGCCGCGCCGAGGTCCTGATCGGCCCGGCCGGAATCGACGGCGCGCTCACCGTTCCCGAGGGCGTCCGCGTCCTCGATCTGCACGACATGCTCGTGGACGCGCCGAGCCACCCGCAGGATCCGCGGTCCGCGCCGCACCCCACGACCGGCACCGAGGACCTCTGCTACGTCATCTACACCTCCGGCTCGACCGGTTCGCCCAAGGGCGTCGGCATGCCGCACCGGCCGCTCGCGTCCATGCTGGACTGGCAGTTCCGGCGCTCGCAGGCCGGCCCCGGCTGGAACACCCTCCAGTTCGCGGCGTTCAGCTTCGACGTCGCGTTCCAGGAGATGTTCGCCACCTGGGGCACCGGCGGCACTCTGGTGCTGGTCAGCGAAGAGGTCCGGCGCGACCCGGACCGGCTGGCCGACTGGCTGACCGAGCGGAGCGTGCACCGTCTGTTCCTGCCCTTCGTCGCCCTTCAGCAGCTTGCCGAGGCGTCCTCGCGCTCCGGCCGCTTTCCCCGGGCCCTGCGCGAGGTCGTCACGGCGGGGGAGCAGTTGCACGTCAGCCCGGCCGTGCGCGAGTTCTTCCACCGCACGGGCGCGTCGCTGGAGAATCAGTACGGCCCTTCGGAAACCCACGTCGTCACCGCCGAGCGTCTGTCCGCCGATCCGGCCGACTGGCCGGAACTGCCGGCGATCGGGAGCCCTGTCGACCGCGCGGTGGTGGAGATCCTCGACGCGCGGCTGCAACCCCTGCCGGACGGTGTACCCGGCGAGATCTGCGTCTCCGGCGTGCCGCTGGCCGACGGGTATCTGGGCCGGCCCGACCTGACCGCCGAGCGCTTCGCGTTCCGCGATCTTGCCGCCGGACCCGCCGGACCCGCCGGACCCGCCGGACCCGCCGGACCCGCCGGACCCGCCGGACCCGCCGGACCCGCCGGACCCGCCGGACCCGTAGGACCCGTCAGTTCCTCCCGTGTCCAGCCCTCCCTGGGCGCCGCCGGGCGGATCAGGATCCGGACCTACCGCACGGGCGACTTCGGGACACGGCTCCCCGACGGCCGGATCCAGTGCCTCGGCCGCCGCGACGGGCAGGTCAAGATCCGTGGCTTCCGGGTCGAACTCGGCGAGGTCGAGGCGCAGATCCTGACGCGGGAAGGGCTGGCCGAGGCCGTCGTCGTCGTGCGGGAGGGGGCGTCGGACCAGCAGATCATCGCCTACTACCTTCTCGCCGAGGGCTGCGATGTCCCGCCGCGGACGCTGCGCGGCGACCTGGCGCGGATCCTGCCCGGGCACATGGTGCCGTTCGCCTGCGTCGCCGTCACCGCGCTGCCGCTGACCCCCAGTGGCAAGGTCGACCGGCGCGCGCTGGCCGGGCGGCCGCTCCCCGAAGACCTCGACGCCGCGTACGAGGCCGTGCTCGAGGAGCGTGACTCGGCCGGGACTGCCGGTGCCCTCTCGACGGTCGGCGACGCCGTCGGCGAGACGGCCGGCGACGAAGCCGCCGTGGGTACCGCGTCAGCGCTGCCCTTCGCGGAGCTGCTGGTCGAGATCTGGGCCGACGCCCTGGCCCGCGACACCGTCGGTGTCCATGCCGACCTGTTCGCCCTCGGCGCCGAATCGGCCACCGCGCTGGAGGTCGCCGCGCAGCTGACGGAGATCTTCCGCCTGACCGTCCCGGCGCGGGTGCTGTTCGACCGGCCGACCGCCGCCGGGCAGGCCGCCTGGTTCGCCGCCCGTGACGCCGCCGGCGACGGCCGGCTGGCCGGCGTCGCGCGGCTCCTCCTCGCCTCCGAAGCCTGAGACCGCCTCCACTCCTGACCGGAAGGTCGACATGGAAGACCACATCAGCACCCTCCACGACGTCTTCGCCGCCACGGCACGGCGTCATCCCGACCTGCCGGCCGTCGAACTGTCCGCGTCGTCGATCAGCTACGCCGCACTGGAGCGCGCGGCCGAGGCCCTGGCCGAGAGCATCACCGCCGCACACGGCCGGGTCCGCTCGGTGGCCCTGCTGGCCGCACGCAGCGCCGTCGCCTACGCCGGGTATCTCGCGGCACTGCGCCTGGGCGCGCAGGTCGTGCCGCTGAACCTCAAGTATCCGCCGCGGCGCAACACCGCCATCTGCGAGCTGGCCGACGTCGATGTGATCCTCGCCGACGCGTCCGGGCAGCAGTGGCTCGACCACTGCCCCTCCGGGACCGCGCCGGCCCGGCCGGTGCTGCGCCGCACCGACGAGGAACTCCTGGCCGCCGTCCCGGACGGTTCGCTGCCGCCGCCGTCCGCGGGCCCGGACGACATCGCCTACCTGCTGTTCACCTCCGGTTCCACCGGGCGGCCCAAGGGGGTGCCGGTGAGGCACCGCAACGTCCTGGCGTTCCTGGCGCACACCGTCCCCCGCTACGAGGCCGGTCCGGGCTGCCGCATGTCGCACACCTTCGACCTGACCTTCGACCTCTCGGTGTTCGACCTCTTCGTCACCTGGGGCGGCGGCGCGACGCTGGTCGTGCCCGAAGCGGCCGAACTCCTGAGCCCCGCCGACTACGTGGTGAACCGGCGGCTCACGCACTGGTTCTCGGTGCCCTCGGCGGTCTCGGCCGCCGCCGGGCTGGGCGGCCTGCCCGCGGCCGGGGCCCCCGGGCTGCGCCACAGCGTGTTCTGCGGTGAGCAGTTCACCTGGGCGCAGGCGGAGGCGTGGAGTGGATTCGCCTCCGAGTCGGTCGTGGAGAACATCTACGGCCCGACCGAGCTGACGCTGGCGTGCGCGGAGTTCCGCCTGCCGAAGGACCGCCGGGACTGGCCCCGAACCGTGAACGACACGGTGCCGATCGGCGCCGTCTACCCGGGCCTGGAGCACGTCGTCACCGACGACGGCGAGCTGTGCGTGCGCGGTCCTCAGCGTTTCGACGGCTATCTGGACCCGCGGGACAACACCAACCGGTTCCTCGGCCTCGACGGCGGTGCCGGCCCGGAGGCCCTGGACGGCGGCGTGCCGGCCGAGGCGCACTACTACCGCACCGGCGACCGGGTCCGCCGCGAGGACGACGGCACGCTGGTCCACCTCGGCCGCCTCGACAACCAAGTCAAGATCCGCGGCTACCGGGTCGAGCTCGGCGAGTTCGAGACCCTGTTGCGCCGCCGCCCCGGCGTACGGGAGGCCGTCGTCGTGCCGGTGCGGCACCGCGACGCCACCGAACTGATGGCCTGCTACACCGGTGAGCCCGCCCGCGAGGCCGACCTGCGCCGCACGCTGGCCGCGGGCCTGCCCGTCCACCTCGTGCCGCACGTGTTCCTGCACGTGGAATCCCTGCCCCTCAACCCCAACGGCAAGATCGACCGCGCCGTCGTCGCGAAGCTCGTCGCCGAGCAGGCCAAGCTCACGCGCCCCTGACCGGCCGCGAGCGCCGGCCGAGAGCAGCCCCCGACAGTCGAAGAGAGGGACCGCGAACCGTGCTGACCGTCTATACAACGATGCCTTCCTGGCAGGATCGGACTCCGCGGGAATACCGCTGCCGGGTCGTCGACGTGGCCCGCTGGACCGAGCAGGCGGGCTTTCGCGGCGCGCTGATCTACACCGACAACACGCTCGTGGACGCCTGGGCAGTGGCGCAGCTCGCCATCGACAACACCGAGCGGTTCGTCCCCCTGGTCGCGGTCAACCCCGTGGACACCCACCCGTTCGCCGTCGCCAAGACGATCAGCACCCTGGCGTACCTCTACGGACGGCGCGTCGACCTGAACCTGGTCACCGGCGGGTTCTCCAGACACCTGAGGGAACTGGGCTGCGAACTGGGCCACCGGGAGCGCTACGACCGGCTGGCCGAGTACGGCCAGATCATCGGGCAGTTGACGGCGGCGCCGGCGCCGGTGACGTACACCGGCAAGTACTACGCCCTGGACGCCGCCGTCGTCAGCCCGCCGTCCGATCCCGCCCTGGCGCCGGACCTCTACGTGTCCGGGGCCTCCGACGACTGCCGCGAGGTCGCGCGGCTGCTCGGCGTGGACCGGCTGTCCTACCCGCACCAGATAGACAGCTACCCGCAGGGCAGGCCTCTCGCGGGCTGCGGCGTACGCCTGGGCGTGATCGCCCGCGAGGACGCCCGGGAGGCGTGGCGGATCGCCCACGAGCGCTTCCCGTCGAGCGAGTCGGGGGAGAAGCTGCACGAATGGGCGGTCGGCAAGGTCGAATCGCACTGGCACCTGAAGCTCTCGCGCGACGCGCTGCGCTCGCACGAGCCGAAGGGGGTCTACTGGCTCTATCCGTTCCGGGCCTACCAGACGTTCTGCCCGTATCTGGTCGGTACCTACGCCGACGTCGGTGCGATGCTCCAGCGCTACAGGGAGCTCGGAGTGAGCACCCTGATCCTGGACGAAGTCGTGGAGCACGAGGACCTGCACCACATCACGACCGCCCTGGACCACGCCCGCACGCAGGCCGGGTGAGCCCGATGAGTACCCGGATCACCACCTCGTCCGCATGGCTTCGCGGCTACGACGAGCGGCTCGATGCCCGGGTCCGCCCGGTCTGTTTCCCGCACGCCGGGGGATCGGCGGTCTTCTGCCGGCCGTGGCACCAGGGACTGCCGCCCACGGTCGAGCTGCACGCGGTGCCGTACCCGGGACGGGGCGAGCGCCGGACGGCACCCTTGGCCGACGACGTCCACGCGTCCGGCCGCATGCCAGGGGCCCACCCCCTGAGGTGAGGGCCGGCGGTGCCTGGGGGTTGCGTCGCCGTGCCGCCGGGAGCACGGCGACGGCCGGCCGCGCCGGCACGCACGCGGCGGCGGGGCCGGACCCTCCACGGGCGGCGTACGCGGTTCCGTCCGGGTGGCGCCTGGCCGCGAGCTGCGGCGCGGCCCGAAAGCGCTCACCCTGGAGGGGAAGCACCGAGTCGTCCGCAGCGCGCACAGCGAGGGAGAAGGACATGGCGAAGAGCCGCAAAGAGGACGAGAAGCTGAAGAAGGGCGACAAGGTCGCCTGGAGCAGCCACGGCGGCGAGGCCGAGGGTGAGGTGGAGGAGAAGATCACCGAGCGGACGGAAGCCGCGGGACGGAGCGTGAAGGCCTCGCCCGAGGAGCCGCAGTACCAGGTCCGCAGCGAGAAGTCCGGCGGGTCCGCGGTGCACAAGCCGTCCGCGCTGAAGAAGAAAAAGAAGTGATGCCGCGTGGACGACGGCGAGCGTGAGGAGACCTGGGACGAGTTCCGCGAGCTGGTGAACATGAAGCCGGCCGATCTGGAGGGGTGGCTGGCTTCGGAGCAGTCACAGGACGCCGGGCAGCACAAGGACGGCGGCGAGTCCACGGGCCACGCCTCGGGCCGGCGGATCGTGGAGATCCTGCACGCGAAGAAGAGCGACCTCTCGGACGACGACTACCAGCACATGCGGAAGGTCGTCGGCTACATCCGGCGGCATCTCGCCCAGCGCCCGTCGGGCGACGTGGGGGACAGCAGGTGGCGGTATTCGCTCATGAACTGGGGGCACGACCCGCTGGCATGACGCGGGGCGGCGACAGCACGACCGCCGCCGTGCGGTACGCCCGCGTCCCGCACGGTCGTCCCGGCTCTCGGCGTGCGGGGAGCCAGGAGACGCCGCCGACGCGGAGCACCACCGGCCGGGTGCGTGGCCGCGGGAACCTCCACGAGTCCGGAAGGCGCGCCGAGCACGCCTGGGCGGCCGGTGCGTCTTCTCCGGACTGCCGGGGGCGACCCGGTCGCACCCCGCCTCGGTCCGGCCCCACCCGGCGGCGGGACCGAGTCACCTGTTGAGCAGCCAGATGGAGAGGTTGAGCGCGGCGGCGAACGTGACCCATGCCGTGTACGGCAGGAGCAGAACGGCAGCGACAGGGCGCCGCCGGCCGAAGACGACGACGGTGGCGGCCAGGGCCACGAGCAGGAGACAGATGTCGGCGAAGGCGAGTCCGTAGGCGTCGGAGGCGAAGAACAGCGGAGTCCAGGCGAGGTTCAGCGCGAGCTGGAGGGACCACCAGGCCATCGGCACCGCGTGCCCGTTCGTCCGGCGGCGCAGTACGAGCCAGGCGGCGACGGCGATCGTGCCGTAGAGGACGGTCCACACCGGGCCGAACAGCCATTCCGGGGGAGCCCAGGCCGGTTTGGTGAGCGCCTTGTAGGTCTGGCCGGCATCGGCGGCGGCGAGCCCACCCGCGGCGGCCACCGCGTAACACACCGCGAGCAGCAGGAGCAGCGTCGGCCAGCCCGCGGGCGGCCGACCGGTCGATTCACGGTGGTCGTCGCCCGGCAGTTCGGCCATGGGGTTCTCCGATCGTTCACGGGCCGGGGGTGCCCGGACAGGCGTCCGGTACACGGCAGGTGCCGCGTCGCCGGTCCGGTGTGCTCCGCACCGGTGATATCCGGTCGCGGAATGCCGTCGAACGACGCCGGAAGAAGGCGAGGCTGCTTGCCTGGAGGTCCCGACAACAGACCCGCAAGGAGCGTCAGCGTGCCGTCAGAGCGTCCGGACCTCTCCTACACCGTGCCCGGCATGAGCACGCAGGACAGTCAGCAGATCATCGGAATGCTGCAGATGCGTCTGCACTCCCTCAACGATCTTCACCTCACTCTCAAACACATCCACTGGAATGTCGTCGGCCCGCACTTCATCGCCGTGCACGAGATGCTCGACCCCCAGGTCGACACGGTGCGTGACATGACCGACGACATCGCTGAGCGGATCTCCACCCTGGGCGGCGAGCCCAACGGCACCCCTGGCGCGCTGGTGAACGAACGGACCTGGAACGGCTACTCCATCGGCCGCGCCGAGTCCATCGAGCATCTCGGCGCGCTCGACCTGGTGTACACGGCCGTCATTCAGGACCACCGCAAGGCCATGCGGGCCACCGAGGACTCCGATCCCGTCACCCAGGACATGCTCATCGAACAGTTGCGCGGGCTGGAGCTGTTCCAGTGGTTCGTCCGCGCCCACCTCGAGTCCGGCGGCGGCAGGCTCAGCACGCGCGGCGCCACCACGGAGGCCATGGCCGCCGGGCACGCCGCCGATCAGGCCCGCGACCAGCCCTGACCCGCAACCACCGGACGAGCAGGACGCCGGCGATCGGAGCGAGTACGAGGAAGGCCTCGCGCGTCCTGGTGCCGGCTGTCCGGTTGTTGCGCCGGTCGCCGCTCCCGGGCGCCGGCCGGCGGACCGCGTGCCCCTCGGGGTACGGAAGCCTGTGGGCCTCACAGGACAGTTCCTGGGTGATGCGCTGCCACACCCGCTTGGGCGGAGCTGCCGTATCCGGTGTCTGCGCACCGCGCGCGGCAGTCACCACACGTGTCATCAGTCCCAGTTCCTCGTGGCAGCGCGGGCACGAGGCGACGTGCTCGAGGGCGCTGACGTCCTTGTCGCTGCTCGTGTGGCCGAGAGCGAGCTCCACCAGGTGCGACGGCTCTACGTGGTCCACTGCGCCCTCCTGTGTCCCGGCCTTGCGTTGTCACCGCGTGCACGGCCGGTCGCGCGCGACGGAGCGCTGTCACTCTCGCACCGGCTCCGCCGTGACGACGAGGTTCGCGCGGTAGCCTCCCCGCTCGGGTTCGAACGGGGGCGCACAGGTGATCAGGGTCAGGACGGGGTCGCCCGTCCGGCGGAACACGGTGGGTGACAGCTCGTCCTTGGGCACGGTGGCCCGGGAGACGACGCGGTAGACCACGGGCGCCGCCTGCGTGCGCCGTACCTCGACGCGGTCGCCACGCCGTACCTCGTACAGCGCGGCGAACTCGCCGAGGGCACCCGTGTCGCTGTCCACGTGTCCCACGAGTACGGCCGATCCCTGGCGGCTTCCCGGGGCGGGGCCGTAGCGGTACCAGCCCGCGACCAGGGGGTCGCCGGGGACGGTCATGGCCCCCCGTTCGCCCACGCCGACCGGCCGCACGGGTGCGTCGAGGCCGACCTCGCGGACCTGTACGCGTTCGGGTCGCGCGTCCGGAGCGGGGGCGGCCCCGGTCTCCGGTCCGCCGGGCAGCGGGGCGGCAGCCGTTCTCTGCCGCGACGGCGCGGATCCGAAGTCGGCCGGAGCCGTGCCGGGTCCGGAGGGCTGACCGGCGCATGCCAGGACGGCTGCCAGTGCGGCGGTCGCCATCGTCAGTCCGGTCAGCCGCGCAGCGTCAGCCACGTCGGCTGGTGACCCGGCGGGCCACCAGGACGCCGGTCACCGTGATCGCTCCGGTCGCCGCCACCCAGGCCAGCCACTGGTCGGAGGAGTTCTGGGTGACGGCCGCGCCGCTGCCGCCCGCGTGGACGCCGTCGGGCATCGATTCCACGCCGCTGAACGTCTGGGTGGCCAGGGCGAGGTTCTTGTTTGCGGTGCCCCAGGCGTAGACCACGTTGCTCGTCCCTTCCTTGAGGTTCAGGTCGGCGGGTCCGACGGCCACGGTGTCCGTGCCGGCGAGCACGACGTCGGCCTTCACGGTGCCCGCGCCGACCGTCGCGGTGTCCTCGTTGGGGTTGGTCAGGTCGGTGAAGACGGGCTGTCCGCCGGCCCGTACGTCCACGGCGGGCGCGGCCGCGACATGGCGGACGGTCAGGCGGGCCTTGCCGGCGGCCACCTTCGAGACGTCGTTGGTGAACGCCGTCAACCGGGGTGTGCCGTCGGCGGAGAGATGGGCGGCGACCGTGGCGTTGCCGCCTTCGGGTACCTTCACCTTCTTCTCGAGGGCGGGCTTGCCGTGGGGGCTCTGGCCCGCTGCGAAGATCTGGATGTCGTAGGTGCCCGCGTCGAGGGACTGCGGGTCGGTCACCGTGCCTGGCTTGAAGTCGCTGAGCAGCGGCTTTCCGTTGGCGTAGACGTCGACCGTCATTCCGGGGATGCCGTGGAAGACGGACACCATGGCTTTGTCCTGTGCCTGGTCGGGAGCCGCTATGGCGGGTGCGGCCACGCCGAGGGCCATGGCGCACGCGCCGGCCGAGGCGGCGAGGACGATGGGGGTCCGGGAGGTCATGGGGATCGTCCCTTCGACTGGAGTCTCCACGCGCTGCGGAGTCTCTCTGGTGGTTCGGGGGTGGGGGGCGCCATGGATGCACGCTCGCCCCTGCGTTTCATGAGGCGGTCAGGGGTCCGTGTCGTGCACGCCGCCCTGGTCGATCGCCCGCCGCAGCCGGTGCAGGCCGCGGCGGGCATGACTCTTGACCGTCCCCAGCGGAACACCGGTGCGTTCCGCGATCTCGACCTGCGTGAGGTCCTCGTAGAAGGCCATGCACAGCACGTCTCGCTGGGCCCGCGGCAGCCGGGACAGGGCCTGGACGAGCAGCACGCGGTCCAGTACGTCGTCCGGTGCGGCCTGGACGAACGGGGTGGGCGCGGCGTCGTGCGCGGCTGATTCGACGAGGGTCAGACGCTTCGTCCTGGCGGCCAGCTCGTCAATGATCTTGCGGCGGGTGATGCCGACCAGCCAGGCGCCCAGTGCACCCCGCTCCGGACGGAAGCTGTGCCGTCCGCGCCAGGCACCGACGAAGACCTGCTGGGTCACGTCCTCGGCCTCGTGGACGTCACCGAGGGAGCGGGTGGCCATGGTGTGGACGAGTGAACCCCAGCGCTGGTAGATGGCCGCGAACGCTTCCTCGTCGGCGGCGACGAGGCCGTGGGCCAGGTCCTCCTCGTACTGCGTTTCCTCCGTGGGCGGGACGAGGGTGGTCGTCGGTCGCAGGTTCATGCTCATGGCCCGATGCCTCCTGCCGTGTGTCGTGCGGGGACTGGCGCCGCCCGCCGCATGGCAAGTCCACCGGGTTGCCATGCGCGTCTTGTCCAGTCTTGGACGCATAAACGACGCAAGCAACATGCGTCGGTTATGCGTCGTATTGTGGAGGTGTGAACGCGCATACGGGTACGGCCGAGGACCGGAACGGCGGGAGCGGTCCGCGAGGTGGCGGGCTGTCCACCAGTGAGGTGGCCCGGCGTCTGGGAGTGGCTCCCACCACGGTCCGTACGTGGGATCACCGGTACGGACTCGGCCCCGAGGCGCACACAAGCGGCCGGCACCGGCGCTGGACGGCGCGGGACGTGGCGCGGCTGGAGCGCATGTGCGCGTGGACGGCGACCGGACTGCCGCCGGCCGAGGCCGCACGCCTGGCGCGCAGCGACGAGCCCCTGACAACGGCCCCGGCCGGACGGACGGCAGGCGGGGCTCCGCCGCCGGCCCGCGGCCGAAGCCGGGCGGGCGGCGTGCTGCGGCTCGGCGACGCCCGCCAGGAATGCAGGGGGATCGCCCGGGCAGCACTGCGCCTCGACGCCCCCGCGCTGGATGAACTGCTGCTCACCGCGATCACCGAGCACGGACTGGTCGCTGCCTGGACCGAGGTGATCGTGCCGACGCTCCAGGCCGTCGGCCGTAAGTGGGAATCATCGGGGGAGAAGTACGTCGAGACCGAGCACTTTCTCTCCTGGCACGTCTCCGGCGCGCTGCGGCGCGCCGCGCCCCGCACGGTCGCCAACCGTCCCGGCGCCACCACGGTGCTCGCCTGCGTGCCGGGGGAGAACCACACACTGCCGCTGGAGGCGCTGTCCGCCGCGCTGGCGGAGAGGGGTGTTCCGGTGTGTATGTTCGGCGGAGCCCTGCCCGTCGAGTCGCTCGTCGCCGCGGTGCACAGGACCGGACCGGCCGCCGTGGGGCTGTGGGCGCAGTCCCGTACCACCGCCAGCCGGCCGCTGGCCCAGCACGTGGCCGGCATGGAGTGGGGCGTGCGAGGAGCCCGTCGCGGACCGGTCGTCCTGGCCCTGGGACCCGGCTG
This sequence comes from Streptomyces sp. NPDC005925, assembly GCF_040638805.1. Taxonomy (NCBI): domain Bacteria; kingdom Bacillati; phylum Actinomycetota; class Actinomycetes; order Kitasatosporales; family Streptomycetaceae; genus Streptomyces; species Streptomyces sp. NPDC005925. Next base: position 84,664 of record NZ_JBEXVL010000019.1, read on the forward strand.
GGCCGGTCGGGCGGTGCCCGGCTCGGCGCGTCCGGCGGGGCTGGCCGAAGCCGTGGCCGCCCTCGAGGCGGTGGTCGCACCGTGACGTCTCGTCGTCCGGGGCACTTGGTCGTGGCGCCTGGCATCCGCCGGCGGAACATGGTCCGCTGGACCAGGGCTCGCGACTCCGTCACCCGGCGTCGACCGGCCGCCGCTTGCTGCCCCGTTCGGGCAGGCCCGTGCCGGCGTCCTCCAGGTCCGGCCGGGGCGGGAGTTGAGCACGCCACGCCCCGCCTTCCGTGCGCCACGGGTACCGCTCGACCGAGGAGCAGCATGACCGACGAACACCGCCGGGCGCCGAACGCCGTCGTCGTCGGTGCGGGCCTGACCGGGCTGGCGTGCGCACTGGACCTGTGCCGTGCCGGATGGCGGGTGGCTCTGCTGGAGGGCTCCGACGGCGTGGGCGGCCGGATGCGCACGGACCGGCGGGACGGATTCCTGCTGGACCGTGGATTCCAGGTGTTCAACACCTCGTATCCGCAGGTGAAGCGACGCCTGGACCTGAGGAGCCTGCGACTGCGGCCGTTCACGGCAGGCGTCGTCGCGCACACGCCGGACGGGCCGGTCCGCATCGCCGACCCGACGAGGGAACCCGGTGCGGCAGGGGCACTGCTGCCGGGGCGGGTCTTCTCGGCCCGAGACCTGGTCGCGCTGGCGGCACTCACCGTGCGGGACGCCGTTCTGCCCGCCTCCGCCGTCGTTCGCCGCCGGGACGAGTCCACCTCGGCGGCACTGACCCGGGCGGGAGTGTCGGACGCCGTGATCGCCGACATCCTGCGGCCGTTCCTGTCGGGCGTCTTCCTGGAGGACCGGCTGGAGACCTCCGCGCGCTTCTTCCACCTGGTCTGGCGGAGCATGGTACGAGGGTCCCTGTGCCTGCCGGCGGAAGGCATCGGCGCCGTACCGGCCCGGCTCGCCGACGGTCTGCCCGACGGCGTCCTGCGACTCGAAAGGCCCGTCGTGGAGGTCACCGACGCCGGAGTGCTGCTGGAGGACGGCGGCGAGATGCCGGCCCGGGCCGTCGTGGTGGCGACGGACCAGGCGGCCGCCACCCGCCTGCTGCCGCAACTGACCGTGCCGGACGCACGCACCGTCACCACCTACTACCACGCCACCGACAGCACACCGATCACCGAACCGACCCTGATGGTGGACGGCACCGGAACGATCCTGAACACCTGTGTACTCAGCCGCGTGGCCCCCACCTACGCGCCCCCGGGAACCGGGCTGATCTCCACCTCCGTACTGGGAAAGGACCCGCCCGGCCGGGCGCGGGGGGTACTCGGCCGTCTGGCCGAGGTGTACGGCACCGACACGAGCGGCTGGCATCAGGTCGCTGCCTACACGGTCGAGGGCGCGCTGCCGGCGATGCTTCCCCCCTGGCCGCTGAGCCGCACGACCCGTATCGGCCCCGGGAGGTACGTGTGCGGGGACTACCGGGCGACCGGCTCGGTGCAGGGCGCTCTCGCGTCGGGTGCGCGCGCCGCGCGGGAGGTGTCCGCCGACCTGGGGCGGCAGGGGACGCCTCCGGGGAGCCGGCCGTGACCGGGCGCGTCCGTCGATGGCACGGGACCCGGAGTGCTGACCGATCGGACGACCTCGTGGGTTCTGTGACCAGGAGTGCAGCGTGGACCTGAGCGGTGCCCGTGTCCTGGTGGCCGGTGCCACCGGAGTGCTGGGTGGCGCGATCACCGCCGAACTGGCCGGCCGCGGTGCGCGCCTGGCACTCGCCGGACGCGACCCCGGCCGGCTGTCCCACGTCGCACGGACGTATCCGGGCGCCCCGACCGCTCGCTTCGACGCCTACGATCCCCAGTCGTGCGCCCGGGCCGCGCGCGACACGTCGGCTGCCCTCGGGGGGCTGGACGCCGTCGTCATCGCGTTCGGGTCGGTGGCGTTCGGCGCGGCGGGGGAGGTCGGTGACGAGGTCGCGGAGCACCTGATGGCGGTCAACTACCTCGCGCCCGCGGCGTTCTTCCGCGCCGCGCTCGGCATCTTGCGTCCCGGTTCGGCGATCGCCGCCGTCACCGGCGTGGTCGCCGAGCGCCCCCAGCCCCGGATGGCCGATTACAGCGCTTCCAAAGCCGCGTTGAGCGCCTGGCTCGGCGCCGTGCGCCGCGAAGCGCGGAGCGCCGGTGTGGGAGTGCTGGAGATCCGGCCGGGGCACCTCGACACCGGCTTCGCCCGCCGTCCGGTAGCGGGCACGGCGCCGCCGCTGCCCAGGGGCGGGAATCCGCATCAGGTGGCCGGTGCCGTCGCGGACGCGCTGGAGGCGGATGCCGAGCTGCTGCGCACGGAGCCGGACGGAACGCCCGTCGTGGAACGGCGGGCCCGGTGACGCCCCGACGGGCCGAAACCTCCGATGTGGTGGTCGTCGGGGGTGGTGCGGCCGGGCTCAGCCTCGCGCACCGTCTGACAGCGACCGGCGCCGCCGCCGTGACCCTGGTCGAACCGCCGGACGGCCCGCCGCGACCCGCGGAGCGGACCTGGTGCTACTGGGACGCGGGCGTCGACGGCCTCGAAGAAGTCGTCAGCGCGTCCTGGTCCGTGCTGCGCGTGCACGGCGCCGACGGCCGCCCGGTCACCGTCGATCCGGCTCCGTTCACCTACCGCATGGTGCGCTCCCAAGCGTTCGAACGGCTGGTCCACGACCATCTGGCCCGTTCGGACGGCGGGCGTGCCCTGCGCGCGACAGCGGAATCCGTACGCAACGTGCGGGGCGGCGCGGAGGTTCGGTGCACGTTGCCGGAGGGCCGCACCCTGACGCTGCGCGCCCGGCGTGTGTTCGACTCGCGGCCACTGCCTGCCCTGCCGCCGGCGCGCACACGGCTGCTGCAGCACTTCCGCGGCTGGTTCGTGCGCACCGACACCGGCGGCTTCGATCCCGCGGTCGCCGATCTGATGGACTTCCGGGTCCCCCAGCCGGAGCACGGGCTCGCCTTCGGCTACGTCCTGCCACTGGCGCCGGACCGGGCCCTCGTGGAGTACACCGAGTTCTCCCGCAACGCGCTCACCACCGAGGCGTACGAGTCGGCGCTCGGCCGCTACTGCCGCGACATCCTGGGGCTCGGCGCGCTGACGGTGGAGCGGGCCGAGCAGGGCGTCATCCCCATGACCGACGCCCGCTTCCCGCGACGGACCGGGGCGGCCGTATTCCGCATCGGGACCGCGGGCGGCGCCACTCGTCCGACCACCGGCTACACCTTCGCCGCGGTGCAACGACAGAGCAGAGCCATCGCCGCCGCCCTGCGCGACGGACACGAGAGCGTCCCCCCGCCCCACGGGCGGCGGGCGCTGGCCATGGACGCGATCGTGCTGCGTGCCCTGGACACCGGGCGGATCAACGGCCCGGACTTCTTCACCGACCTGTTCCGCCGTGTCCCGGCCGAGCGCCTGCTGCGCTTCCTCGACGGCACAACCTCGCTGTGGGAGGAGTGGGGCATCGGGCTTTGCACCCCCGTCCGGCCGATGCTTTCCACCGCAGCCGAACTGCCCTTCCTGCCCCGCCGCTCCTGACCCGTCGCAAGAACCGGAGAGAGCCGACGATGAACCTCCTGCGCGATCACGAGCTGACCCGCGCCTTCGACCACGCCTCCCGCACCTACGACAGCCTCACCACGCTGAACCCGGGCCACCGCACCGGCCTCCTGCGCTCCGCCCGCCGCCTCACCCTCCCCGACGACGGAGCCGGACTGCACCTTCTCGATCTCGGATGCGGCACCGGCGCCTCCACCCGGGCCCTGCTCAGGGCCGCGCCCCGGGCCCGGATCACGGCCGTGGACGCCTCCGCGGGCATGCTGCGCCGCGCACGGGCCAAGGCGTGGCCCGCCCCCGCACGCGTGCGCTTCCTCCACCTGACCGCCGAGGAACTGGCGACGGCCGGCGAAGGCCCCTTCGACGCGGTCTTCGCCGCCTACTTGTTCCGGAACCTCACCGACCCGGACGCGGCCCTGAAGACCGTCCGGAGACTCCTGCGGCCGGGCGGACGCTTCGCCGCACACGAGTACAGCCTCAGCGGCTCACGGGCGCACCGGGCGCTGTGGACGGCGGTGTGCCACGGGCTCGTCATCCCCGCGGGCCGGTGCACCGGCGACGGTGCCCTGTACCGCCATCTCTGGCACAGCGTCGTCGCCTTCGACACCGCCCCCGAATTCGCCGCCCGGCTGACCCGGGCCGGCCTGACCTCGGTGCGGGTCGCCCCCGTCGCCGGATGGCAGACGGGCATCGTGCACACCTTCCTCGCCCGCAACGGCGGCTCGACCAGCGCAGGGGGGCACGCACCATGACCGCCCGCCGAACCCCTGCCGCCCGGCGGGGCCGCGACCGCAGGGCCGAGATCCTGTTCCCCGCGCCCGGCGCGGAGCGATTCCCCCGCGGGGACGAACCGTCCGTCGCGGTGATCGGCGGCGGAATCGCCGGTCTGGCGGCGGCCACCCTGCTCGCCGAACGCGGCGCCCGCGTGACCCTGTACGAGAAGGAGGACTCACTCGGTGGGAGGCTCTCCGGCCGGCGCACCACGCTGAGTGACGGCACCCCCGTGACCCTGACCCGCGGGTTCCACGCCTTCTTCCGCCAGTACTACAACCTTCGCGGCCTGCTCCGCCGCACCGATTCCGCCCTGTCGCGACTGACCCCGCTGCCCGACTACCCCCTGCGGCACAGCAGCGGCCTGACCGACAGCTTCGCGCGCGTCCCGAGGACCCCGCCGTTCAGCGCGCTCGGCTTCGTCGCCCTCAGCCCCACCTTCGGCTGGCGGGACCTGGCGGCCATGGACGCCAGGGCCGCGCTCCCGCTCCTCGACGTGCGCGTGCCTGAGGTGTACGAACGCTTCGACCAGGTCACCGCCACCGAGTTCCTGAGGAGCGTGCGCTTCCCGGAAGCCGCTCACCACCTGGCCTTCGAGGTGTTCTCGCGCAGCTTCTTCGCCGACCCGCACGAACTGTCCGCCGCCGAACTGCTGTTGATGTTCCACATCTACTTCCTCGGCTCGGCCGAGGGACTGCTCTTCGACGTACCGCGGGAGCCCTTCCCCCAGGCCCTCTGGGATCCGCTCGGCGATTACCTCCAGCGCCTCGGGGCCGCCGTGCGGACCGGTACCCCCGTGCGCGCCGTCCTCCCCGGCGACGGTGGAGGAGGGGACGTGCGCACGGACGCCGGTACCGACCGCCACCGAGCCGTGGTGCTCGCCCTCGACACCGGGGGGCTGCGGCAGACCGTCGCCGCGTCACCCGGCCTGGGCACCCCCGGCTGGCGTGACGGCATCGCCGGCCTGCGTACCGCACCGCCGTTCCTCGTCTCCCGGCTCTGGCTCGACCGGCCGGTCCGCGCCGAGCGGCCCGGGTTCCTCGGCACCAGCGGCTACGGCGGGTTGGACAACATCAGCATCCTGGAGCGGTACGAGGGGGAGGCCGCCGGATGGGCCGCGCGGACCGGGGGTTCGGCCGTGGAACTGCACGCGTACGCCGTGGATCCCGCGGCGGAACGGAAAGAGGTGCAGGACCTGCTCGTCGACCGGCTGCACCAGGTCTACCCGGAGACCCGCGAGGCGAACATCGTCGATGCCCGGCACGAGTGGCGCTCGGACTGCCCGCTCTTCGCGGTCGGTTCCCACCATCGGCGCCCCACCGTACGCAGCCCCCACCCATGGCTGGTCCTGGCCGGTGACACGATCCGCTGCGACCTGCCGGTCGCCCTCATGGAACGAGCCGCCACCACCGGCTTCCTGGCGGCGAACGCCCTGTTGGCCGACTGGGGCGTACGGGGACAAGTGCTGTGGACGGTCCCGAGGTCGGGCCGTTCACCCGCGCTCAGGGCGCTCCGAGCAGTGGCGGCCCGCCGCCCGCGCCTCTGACCGGTGGCCTCCCCCTCCCGGGAACCGGGGAGGCCACTCGTATCTGCTCAGCCCGGAAACCGTCCCGTGCTGCGCAGCGTCCACCGCCGTTCGGCGTAGGCCAGGTCGTCGCGCCACAGACGCCCGGCCGCACGGCGCATCAGCGGTCGCAGCGCGGGGGCGACGGCCCGGGCGAGGGCGAAGCCGAGCCGGTCCGACACGGCGACGGTCGCCTCGACCACGGCGGTGCGCGGACGTTCGTGGTCCAGCCCCGTCAACGGCGTCGCATGCGTCTCCACCACGGACGTGACGCCCTCACCGTCGGTGATGCGCATCACGACCGTGCGCGGCTCCGGCGCGGTGAACTCGGCCCGCACCGGGACGACCAGCCGCCCGGCCACCCGGAAGGAGACATCGACGACGAAGGCGTCGTGCTCGTCGCCCCGCGGCTCCCGCACCACCGACAGGTCGACGAACGAGTACGGGTGGAACCACGGCCCGTGCCACGGATCGAGCCGGTTGGCCACCACGTCCTGCGGTTCGCATCGCCCCACCGTCGTGAACACCGCGTCCATCGCGCTGCCCGGCGCGGGCCGTGCGGGCACCACGGGTCGTTCAGTGGGCGGCTCGCCACCCACCTCGTCCAGCCGTACCCAGACCAGCACGCCGTCGTCGTACACGGGGAACGGCTGCCAGCCGGCGAACGGAGAACCGTCCAGGACCAGGCCGTGCCAGTGGCACACCAGGGTGCCGCACACCACCCTGCTCTCGCGCAGGGGAGCGCCGAGGTGCGGGCACACGCCCGGCCCCGCGTGCAGCTCCCCGTCGTCCGAGCGCCACAACACGGCTTCCACACCACCGACCGTCCTGCCGTACGGACGCTCGCCCGCGCGCACGTCCCGGGAGGCGCCGACCACGAACCAGTTGCCGGAGGGACGGGCGGACGCCCGCTTGAGCGCGTCGGCGATGAGCGCCGGTCGCGCCTGGCACCAGGTCTGTGCCTGCGCCGCCCAGTCCGGGCCGGAACCTCGGCGCCGCAACGGCGACCAGGGCTTTCCACCCCTTCGGTCACTCATCGCCCCTCCACTCGAATGCCGGACCGCCCGCCGTCACCGCCCGCCGCCGCCCGGCGCGGTGCGCGAGCGCGCCACCGGGCACCGGCAACGCCCAGCACACCGGCCGCGGCGGTGGCCGCCCGATGCCGACCGGACACCACAGCACGACGGTGCAGCACGGTGTAATCCTGTTCGGCGATCGCATCGAGGATCCCGCCGTACAGGGTGAACGCGGCCCGGATGCAGGGGCGCACCCGCGGATCGAGCATGGCGATGCCCGGCTCCGCCGTCCGGTACACGTCCCGCGTCAGGGCCTCCGCCGCGACGAGAGCGGCGCGGATCCGGGGGTCGGGGCTCCCGGTGCGCCGGCTCCACTCCAGGAGCGGCCTGTCCACACCGTGGGCGGCGAGCAGGTCGCCGGGCAGGTAGACCCGGCCCCGGTCGAGATCCTCGCCCACGTCGCGCAGGAAGTTGGTGAGCTGGAACGCCACACCGAGCGCCGCCGCGTGCGGTGCCGCTTCTTCCCGGGCGGTGACCGTACCGAGGACCGGCAGCATCTGCAGGCCGATCACCGCCGCCGAACCATGCACGTACCCCTGCAGGTCGGCATAGGTCGGATAGTCGGTGACCGTGAGGTCGGCGCGCATCGAGGTCAGGAAGTCGGCGAAGAGCGCATGCCCGATGTCGTACCGGTCGGCGGTGTCGGCGACGGCCCGGACGACTGGTTCAGCGCCGGCACCGGTGCGCAGCCCGCTCGCGAGGTCGCTCGCCAGACGGCGCAGCAGCCGGTCGCGCTCCTCGGGCGTACGGTGCCGGTCGAGGTCGTCCACGATGTCGTCGGCCCAGCGGGCGAAGCCGTACAGGGCGTGCACGGCCGAGCGGCGTTCGAGTGGCAGCAGACGGGTGGCCAGGAAGTAGGTCTTGCCGTGGCGGGCGTGGAGCCGTCGGCACTGGGCGTAGGCGGCGCGGAGCGCGGGCTCGGTGATCCCGGCCGCGTCCAGTTCACGACGGGTCATCAGCACCTGCCGGGGCCGGAACGGACGATGAGCCTGCCGCGGCCAGGGGCGGACGTGCCCGTGCGGGCCGGGGGCCGGGGCCCCCGGTGACGCGCGCGGCGGCGAGTTTGCCGCTGATGAGTACGGTCGGTACGCCGACGCCCGGAGTGGTCCCGCATCCCGCGAGTACCGCGTTCTCCACCCCTCGTACGAGGTTGCGCGGGCGGAACGGTCCGGTCTGGGCGAAGGTGTGGGAGACGGAGAAGGGACTGCCGGCGGCATGGCCCTGCCTCGCCCAGTCGAGCGGGGTCACCAGGAGCTCCTTCTGGACGCTGTCCGCGAAGCCGTCCAGGCCCCTGCGTTCCAGTTCGCCGATCAGGCGGTCGCGGTAGCGCGGGCCGAGGTCCCGCCACGTGGCGGCCGCGGGACCGATCGTGGTGTTGGGACAGGGAGCGAGGATGTAGTGGAGGTGACGTCCCGGCGGTGCCAGGGCGGGATCGTGTGCGGTGGGGCGGGTGATCAGCAGGGACGGGTCGCTCATCAGCTCGCCCGTACGGGTCAGCTCGTCGAACGTGCGCTCCCATGCGGTGCCGAAGGAGATCGTGTGGTGGGCGAGGTGGGGCCAGGTGCGGTCGGTGCCCGCGTGCAGGACCACGGCGGACGGTGAGTGACGCGTCGGTGCCGGACGCCGGGGCCGACGTCCCAGCAGTCCGTAGGCAGCGGGCAGCTCGCACGTCAGTACCACCGCGTCGCAGGTGATCCGCTCGCCGGAGGTCAGGCGGACGGCCCGTACGCGGCCCGCCGAGCGCTCCAGCGCGCTCACTTCGGCAGTCCAGCGCAGCTCGGCACCGGCTTCCGCCGCCGCGTCGGCCATGGCGCGGGGGAGTGCGTGCATGCCGCCCCTGGGGAACCAGACGCCGGCCACGGTGTCCATGTACGCGATCACCGCATAGGCCGCGAGTGCGCGGGCCGGGGCCACACCGGCGTACAACGCCTGGAACGAGAAGACGCGGCGCAACCGGTCGTCGGAGAGGAAACGGCCGATGCGGCCGTCCAGCCGTCCGAATCCGCCCAGCGCCGCCAGCCGGACCAGATCCGGGTGCAGCAGACGGAAGGGTGAGTCGAAGTTCGTGTCGATGAAACGGCGCATCTGCGCCCGGTACAGACGCTCCAGCCACTGCCGCAGGTCGCGGTAGCCGGCCGCCTGTGCCGGTCCGGCGAAGCGCCGCACCTCCGCCTCCATCGCCTCCCCGCCGGTGTGCACGTCGAGGGACGTCCCGTCCGCGAAGCAGGCCCGGTAGGCCGGATGCAGAGCCACCAGCTCGACCCGGCGGTGGAGGCTGTCACCGACGGCGGCGAACGCCTCGTCGGCCAGATGCGGCATGGTCAGCACCGTGGGGCCGGTGTCCATCTCGTACCCGCCCAGGCGCACGCGGCCGGCCCGGCCGCCGGGACCGGCGTCCCGTTCGACGACGGTGACCCGGCGGCCCGCGCCCAGCAGGTGCAGGGCGCAGGCCAGTCCGGACAGTCCGGCACCCACCACGACGACATGGTCGGTCGGCCCCGGCACCCTCCTCACGCGACCTCCTCGGCACGGCGCGGCACCACGCCCGTCGCACGCTGGACGAGGGTGGCGAACTCGTGCCGTACGGCGGGGTGTGCGCCGGTGTGCTCGAAGTGCTCGAGACTCATGTCCGTCAACTCCGCGATCCTCGCCTGCACCAGGTCCTGGGCCCCGGTGCGCTCGAGTGCCGCCCTCACCTGCCGCACGGCGTTCTCGGACTTCGGGTCGGCGTCGGGAGTCAGCGTCGCGACGGCCCGGTGATCGTCGGCGGCGCCGGCGAGTTGGAGGGCGACGGCGAGGAGGTACGTGAGCTTGCGGGACCGCAGGTCGTCGCCGGCCGGTTTGCCGGTCAGCGCCGGGTCGCCGAAGGCGCCCAGGAGATCGTCACGCAGCTGGAAGGCCAGCCCGGCGCATCGTCCGGCGGCCCGCAGCGCGTTCAGCACGTGATCGTCGGCCCCTGCCAGCGACGCGCCCAGCGCGAGGGGACGGGCGACGGTGTACAGGGCGCTCTTCAGTGTGGCGATGGCCAGCGCCTCGTCGACACCGGACGACCGAGCCGCCTGGGCGTGCAGGTCGCGGTACTGTCCGGCGACCATCTCGGTGCGCATCGCCCGCCACTCCTCGTGCAGGCGCCGGCCGTGCGGCGTACCGAGTGCCGCCTCCGTCAGCACGTCGTCCGCCCAGGCCAGCGCCAGGTCACCGGCGAGGATGGCGGCCGATGTCCCGAAAGACTCCGCGGAGCCGTGCATGCCCGCGGCCCGGTGCCTGCGGGCGAGTTGGACGTGCATGGCCGGGGCGCCTCTGCGCTGCACGGATCCGTCCATCACGTCGTCATGCACGAGGGCACATGCCTGGAGCAGTTCGAGTGCGGCCCCCGTCCGCAGGACCGCGGTGTTGTCACCCGATCCGCCCGCAGCGCGCCAGCCGCAGTGCGTGAACGCGGTACGCAGCCGTTTGCCGCCCCGCTCGACCAGCGCGGCCAGGCGGTCGGCCAGCTCCCGGGCGAAGACGGGATCGACGGTACGGGCGTGACGCAGTCGTTCGCCGAGGACCCGCTCGACGACGGTGCCGGCAGCGTCCGTGGCGTCGGGCGCGGAGAGAGGGTCTTCGACGAGTTCGGCCGGTGAGGTTACCGTCGGCGGCAGTCCAGGCATGCACAACCCCTTCTCGCTCTTGGTCATCCGCACGTCAGTGCTCCCGCCGGTCCCCGGACCCGGATGCGCCGACAGCCGCCCGGTACGGCGCCGGCACGCGACCTCGGCACGGGCCGACTCACCCAGTGGCCCCTCGGCACGGGGTTCATGGCGGTGTGTCACCCCGTGCCTGCTCCTGTTCGCGTACTTCCGTGAGGTCGGTGAGCCTGTCGAGTTGCCGTACCGGCCGGGCGACGCGCTGGTTGCCCGCCAGCTGTTCCCGGTGCCGGTCGAGGAAGGCCCAGTAGCCGGCGGTGTACGGGCACGCGTGCTCGCCGGTCCGGTCGCCCGGCCGGTAGACGCAGGGACCGCACAGGTCGCTCATGCGGTTCACGTAGGCGCCGCCCGACGTGTAGGGCTTGGTCGTCATCCGGCCGCCGTCGGCGTACTGGGACATGCCGACGACGTTGGGGAGCATCACCCAGTCGTAGCCGTCGACGAAGCAGCGGTGGAACCAGTCCGTGACCGCGGCGGGGTCCCATCCGCGCTGCAGTGCGTGACTCCCGAGGATCATCAGCCGGGGGATGTGGTGAGTCCATCCCGTGTCGCGCACCTGGGCCAGGACGGTACGCAGGCAGTTCGCCCGGACGGCGTCCGCGTCCAGGTCGCTCCACCAGCCGGGCAGCGGGGCGGTGTGACGCAGCGCGTTGGAGTGCCGGTAGTCCTCGCCGAAGTACCAGTACAGCTGCCAGACGTACTCGCGCCAGCCGGCGATCTGCCGCACGAAGCCTTCCACGCTGTTCAGCGGCGCCCGGCCCTCGCGCCACTCCTTCTCCGCCTGCTCGACGCATTCGGCGGGGTCGAGCAGGCCGAGGTTCAGCGAGGAGGAGAGCAGGCTGTGGCTCATGACGGGATCGGTGGCGAGCATGGCGTCTTCGTAGGGTCCGAACGTGGCGAGCCGGTGTTCGACGAAGCGCCGCAGGGCCCGTCGCGCCTCCGCGCGGGTCGCGGGGAACAGGCGCGGCCCGTCCCGTCCGACGAAGGAGACATCCCCGTCGCGCTCCCACCGGTCGAGGTCGTGGCGGACCTCTTCGTCGATGTCGTCCTCGCGGGGCCGGTAAGGACGGGCGATCCGGAGACTGGTGGTGCCGCGGGGCGGGGGTTCCCGGTTGTCGTGGTCCAGGTTCCACCGGCCGGACGCGGCCCGGTCGCCGTCCATGAGCAGGTCGTGACTGCGGCGGACCCAGCGGTAGAAGTCCTCCTGCCGCAGGCGCTTCCCCCCGTGCCCGTCCGCCCACGGGACGAAGTCGGCCATCGGCACCAGGAATCCGCGCGCTGGGCCCACCGTCACCCGGGGGAGACCACGCACCAGCCGGAGGGCCGCGTGCGAGGTGGGGTGGTGGACGCTGAGCGGGCGCCCGCGCGTCGCTCGGTCCAGCCCCTGCCGGTAGGTGTCGGCGCGCAGATACGTGACACGGTCGCCGAGTTCGACCGCGCGGTGGCGCATCGCGGACAGCACGAGGTGGGCCTTCGCCCGGTGGAAACGGCGCCGCCGGAAGACGGAGCGTGCCTCGATCATGAGCAGGGGCGTGTCCGGCCCGGGCCCGTCTTCGCCCGGGGTGAGGAAGTGGGGACCGAGCTGGTCGCCGAAGAGCCAGTGCACGACGGGTGTCTCCTCAGTGGCGGCCACGGGCGTGCCTGAAGCTGCCGTCCCGTCGGCGAGGTCGATGAGCGGGGCCATGTGGTCGAGTCCGTCAGGGTGTTCCGCCGGAACCCGCCGGTGAACGCGGCCTTCGACGGGCGGCACCGGCGGGTCCTCCCCGCCGACTGCCCGAGGGACCGCGGCGCCGTGCCGCGCAGCCGCGGTGGCCGGCACGTGGTCCGCCCGGGACCGGTCGTCCGGGCGGGTTGGCTCGGTCGCCGCCGGGTGGGGGGACACCGGGGTGCACCCCGCCGCGGGTGTCACCGCGTACGCCCGCAACGTCCGACCGGTGTGCGGACCGGACACCGCACTCGATGACCGGTCTCCAGCACCTCCGGCACCAGGTGTCCGCCGCTGCGCCCGGAGGCACCGGTCACCGGACAGTGCAGCCGCGCCGCGTCCCGCCGCCCGTTCGTCGCCACGGTCCCTTTCCTCCTTGTTCGTCCCCGTATCGTACCTCTCGACCGATCATGGACCCCCCAGCGCGACCGCGCCTGTCGCGGCGAGACCGCCCAGGGCCGTGACGGGAAACCGGGAACCGCCCGGGTCCGTCGCGGACCCGGCCAGGGCACCCCGCGACGGCGGCCGGCGCACGCACCCCCACATCCAGTCCGGCCACCACGGCCGCCGCCGACACGCTGTTCAGCACAACGGCCCGCCGTCCCGGCCTCAAGGACCGCCACGCGAGGGCATACGCCCCGGTCAGCCCGCCGCAAGCCCCGGACGCCCGGGATCGTGCGGGGCGATCACCGGCCGCATCGAGCCGCCCGCGCCGGCAACACGTCGTCGTGGGCGGCGGCGCCGACGGCCCGGGGCCGGGAGAGGAAACGGGCCGGGGTTCCACCGGCTCATCGGGAGGTCCCGCCCTGCCCGCCGGACGGGTGAGCCGCATGGTGCGCGATCCGAGGGGCTCGCACGCGAAACCCCGCCGGAATGATCCAGCGGGGCTTGCGCGCGAAGCCGTCGCGCGACGGGGACCGGGTGTCGACGGCCGTCGCGTGACCGATCCTCCCTTCGTGGCACGGAGTTCGCCACGACGAGCAGGGCCGCGGGCCCCGCCCCGAGGCGCCGAGACCCGCCGAGTCCCGGCGTCGCCGTCAGCAGGCCCTGCGCCAGGCCCCCAGCTCCCACTTCTTCCGCATGGAGGACAGCCCCAGCCTGCGGGACTCGGGGCAGAAGCGGTGGGCGGGCTCGGTGTACTCGACGTGGAAGACGGCCTTGCCGGCCTCGATGAACGGTGTGAGCCGGGCGCACTCGCCGTACTGCGCGCACTGCTCGTTGACCGCGAAGTCGAAGGTGTCCACCAGTTGCGGGATCTGCGGCAGGTCGTTCTTCAGGCCCACCGCAAGACCGCGTTGGTGAGCGATGTCGGCGATCATGCGGTTGTACCTGAGCTGGTCCCGGGCGGTGAGCGGGAAGCCGGTGTCGTCGGCGTACCCCTCCACGAGGTCGGGTTCTACCGCGTCGAATCCCTTCTTCCGGCACATGTCGAACCGCCGTTCCATGATCGGCCGCAACAGGGAGATCCGCCGGATGTCGAGCCAGCGCTCGCCCTGCCAGCCGTTCGGCCCGCCCAGCACCGAGCGGGGGAAGGCATCCTTGTCGGGCCGGTAGTCCTCCCAGGAACCCACGTCGATGTAGCAGATCACCTTGCGGCCGAGGCGGTGGAGGCGGGCGACGTCCACGGAGGTGTTCTCGAAGCCGTCGATGTCGTAGACCGGCACGTCGGCCGCCGCGGCGTCGACCCTCCCGTCGAGCTGCCACTGCCAGGCCAGCCCCGGACGAGGCTGCCATCGCCCCTCACCCGGCCCGTCCGGCGTCGCGCTCCGGCCGCCTCCCGTATCGGAACAGCCCGCCAGTACGGTCGTCACCGCGACCGCCCACACGGTCAGCAGGATCGGCCACGCCCGGGCTCCGTGCCTCACCGCTCCGCTCCGGTCAGTACCGGTGTCAGCCGGGCCCACGGGTTGGGTGGTTCCCCGGTCACCGGGCCCGACACGGCGGCGCCACGCTCGTGGGCGGTGCGCACGGCCAGCGGGGCCAGCGCCTCGGGTACGCCGTACACCAGATGGCAGAACCGGTCGGGCGGATAGCGTGCCGTCCAGTCGGGTCTGCTGAAAGCCGACACGTAGGCGGACCAGGGGCCCTCGAACGTGACGACGAGATCGGCGATCCGGGCGTAGCCGGGGGCCGGGTGTACGCCCGGGTTGAGGACCACGGGCGACGCGCGCTGATGGCGTAGCGCGCGCACCAGCTTCCGGTAGGCGGGCAGCGCGTCCTCGGACGCGCTCACCCGGTCCAGGAAACAGCCCTCGGTCGCGTACCACTCCCGGTGCCGGGCGGCATCCGCGGTGACCTCCGCAGCGGGCCGGGTGCCGTAGTCGGTGTCCACGTAGCCGAGCAGCCGGGCGCCCGCCTCGCGCAGCGCGGCCGCTGCGGAGACGAAGGCGGGGTCGGGGGCGCCGCCCGGCCCGTCCGCGGGGTTGAGCACGACCGCGTAGGTGCGGTCGGCCGTCGTGATGAGCCGGTGCCAGGCGCCCGGGTCCACGGCCGGGTGGACGTACAGGGGGATCAGCAGGCTCACGTCGGCGGTTCGCCTTCCGCGCGGGGGGACGGGGGGCGGGTGCCGGCGGACCACAGCGCCGCCAGTGACTCCCGGAGCGTGTACGAGGGGCGCCAGCCGAGGGCCGTCCTGGCGGCAGAGATGTCGGAACACTGCCAGGACACCTGCTGCGAGCGTGCGGAGCCGGCGCCCTGTTCCTCGATGCGTCCGGCGAAGTGCGCGATGTCCGCGAGCGTGCGCACCAGGTGGCGTACCGGTACGGCTCCGCCGCCGCCGATGTTGAGTACGCGCGGCAGTGGCGCGGGCGCGGCCACCGCCCGCTCCACCGCCCGCGCCACGTCGCGTGCGTCGACGAAGTCCCGGTATGCCGACAGGTCACCGAGGCGGAGAACCGCGTCCGGATCCGAACCCGCCTCGCGCAACAACCGGGTGACGCGTCCGGGCAGCCCGGCGGGCGGCGCCCCGGGCCCCACCGGGTTGCCGACCCGGAGGACGAGCGCGTCCAGGGCGGAGGCCGAGACGGTGACCGTGCCGGCGAGTTTCGTGGCCCCGTAGGCGCTGAGCGGGTGGGTGGCCGCCGACTCCGACGTCGGGACCCGGCCGGTCCCCGGGCCGTACTCGGCTGCCGAACCGAGATGGACCAGCCGGGCCGAGGGACTGGCCAGGGCCATCGCCGTGCACAGGACGGCCGGACCCCGGGCGTTGGCCTCCGCCAGCGTCACCGGGTCGCCCCCGGTCGCACCGGCGCAGTTGACCACGGCGTCGGGCGCCACCGACGCCAGGGTCCCCGCGAGCCGGTCGGCGGAGTCGGTGGCGAGGTCGACGGAGACGTCGGCGGCGGGGGACCGGCCGCCGGTGAGGACCCGCGCGCCCCGGAGGGCACCGAGCCGCTCGGCGACGTGGGCCCCCAGATAGCCGGTGGAACCCAGGACGAGAATGCGCATGGGGGGCTCAGGCTCCCTTGAGAAGCAGGGACTTGCGGCTGGTGAACTCCGCGTTGGCCCGGTCGTAGTCGTCGGGACGGCCGATGTCCAGCCAGTAGCCGTCGAAGTCGTAGGCGTGCGGCGGGTTGCCGGAACTCAGCAGGTCCAGCACCAACTCGTCGAAGCCCAGCGGCAGCCCGGCGGTGTACCCGTCGAGTGTGGCCCGGGTCAGCCCGTACACCCCCATGGAAACGCGGTAGTCCATGCTCGGCTTCTCGGTGAAACCGACGACCTTGCTGGCGTCGGTGGTCAGCACCCCGAAGTCGATGTTCACCTGACGCGCGTAGGTGGCGATCGTCAGAGGTGCTTCGGAGACCTGGTGGCGGTGGAGGATGTCGGCGTAGTCGAGGTCGGTGAGGATGTCTCCGTTCATCACCAGGAAGTGGTCCGGCAGCCGCTCACGCATCGTCAGCAGCGGGCCCAGGGTTCCCAGCGGGGACTCCTCGGTGGAGTAGTCGACGGTCAGCCCCCACTGGGAGCCGTCGCCGACGTAGGCCCGGATGATCTCGCCGAGATGGCCTATGGCGATGGTGCAGCCGGTGAAGCCGGCCGAGGCGAGCTGGCGCAGGACGATCTCGAGGATGGCGTGCTGGTCGCCGATGGGCACCAACGGCTTGGGCAGGGCCGTGGTGTAGGGCCGCAGCCGGACGCCCTTGCCTCCGGCCAGAATGACTGCGTGCATGGTCTTCCCCCTTGCTCGACGTGCCGGACGTGGTCAGATGTTGTAGATGCCGGTCTTGTAGCGGGCGAGGTTGGCCGGCTCGCGGAAGAAGTCCACCGTGTGGGCGAGGCCCTCCTCCAGGGTGTGCGCCGGCCTCCAGCCGGTCGCCGTGCGCAGCCGGCCGGCGTCCGCGACCAGTCGCATCACCTCGGAGTTCGCGGGCCGCAGCCGCTGCGCGTCCTCGCGGACGTCGAGCGCGGTGTCCATCACCTTGCCGATGAGGGCGACCAGGTCGCCGACGGAGATCTCGCCGCCGGTTCCGGCGTTGAAGGTGCGGCCCACGACCAGCTCGGCGGGCGCGGAGCCGACCGCGAGGAACGCCTGCGCGGTGTCCTTGACGAAAGTGAAGTCGCGGGTGGGACGCAGGTCGCCGAGGGTGATGGTCCGCTCCCCGGCCGCGACCTGGCCGATGACGGTCGGGATGACGGCCCGCATGGACTGGCGCGGCCCGAAGGTGTTGAACGGCCGCAGCGTCACCACCGGGGTGTCGAAACTGGCGTGGTAGCTGTCGGCCAGCCGGTCCCCGCCCGCCTTCGAAGCCGCGTAGGGGGACTGGGTGTTGATGGGGTGGTCCTCGGTGATCGGCACGGTCCGCGCGGTGCCGTAGGTCTCGCTGGTGGAGGTGTGCACCAGCCGCGGTGTGCCCGCGGCCCGTACCGCCTCCAGCACGTTCAGCGTGCCGGTGACGTTGGTGTCCACGTAGCTGTGGGGCGCACGGTAGGAGTACGGGATGGCGATGAGGGCGGCCAGGTGGTAGACGCTGTCGGCCCCTTCGACGAGATGACGGACGGAGCCCGGGTCCCGGACGTCACCGAGGACGATCTCGACCTGGTCCAGGACATCGGGGGAGAGGGTCTCCAGCCAGCCGTACGAGGAGAAGGAGTTGTACTGGGCCATGGCCTTCACCCGGTGCCCCGAGGCGACGAGCGCCTCGGTGAGGTGGGAACCGATGAAGCCCTCGGCTCCGGTGACGGCGGCGAGCGGCGGAGCGGTCAAGGTGGTGTCCTCCGTGGTGGGTGGGTGGTGCCGGACCGGGGGCGGCCCGGGAGACGGATGGCGGGGTGGCGCGGGCGCGGTCGGTGAAGCGGCGTCAGCCGTGGGCGGCCGGGCGGCCCAGCTGCCGTACGGCCACCGCGGTGAGGCAGAGCACGGCGGCACCGCAGCACAGCGGCAGCGCCGCGGCGCCCGGTGGAGCGCCGGTCAGCATCACCGCGCCGGCGGACACCGCCGCGGTGAGACACAGGGCCGCGGGCGGCCAGGCGGTGCCGAACGCCTGAAGCAGCAGGGAGATCCACAGCGCGGCGGCGAGCAGCAGCAGGGTGACGGGCTCGGCGTCCACGAGCAGCGCCGCCGGCGCGAGCAGGCCGAGGTACACCAGCAGGCAGCCGGCGAGAACGGCGGCGGAACGGGCACGGAACCCGGCAAGTGTCCTCGCGGACCGCAGAGCCGCCACCGACAGTCCGCGGTAGCGGTACAGCAGCCACTCGGCCGGTCCCATGCTCAGGGTCAGCACGATCACGGCCCAGGGATGGTCCCGGCCCGCCAGGAACACCAGCGACCCGGCGGCCAGTCCGAACAGCCCGTACGGGAGGGACGGCCACAGTCCTGGACGCGTGGCACCGGGCGCGGCCGGGGCCGTGCGGGTGGCGCGCAGCACCCAGCCGGCCGCGGCGACCGCGCCGAGGAGCGACAGCAGCGGCAGCCCGGCCCGGAGCACGGTCCCGGGCTCCCACCACAGCAGCGCCGTCCCTCCGGCGGCGACCGGCGCGAGGACCGCCAGCAGTAACCGCTCACGGCTCAGTACGAGCAGTACACCGGCCGCCGCGAGGTACGCCGACTGGGTCGCGACGGCCAGTGCCGTCACGCCCGGCCCCGAGAGCGCGACTCCTGCGGCGGTCGCGGTGGCGGCGCCCAGCGGCGCCCCCTTCGCCAGGGTGCGGCCCGCCTCCAGGAGCCCGGTCGCCAGGCGCACGTAGGCCCGGTGGCCCAGTGCCTGGTTCCAGGCCCAGGAGATCAGCCCGGCCACCACCAGCGCCCGCACCGCGCCGTCAGGGGGCAGCAGCCGTCCGGCGAGCGCGTAGGCGAGGCCGGGCAGCGCGAACAGCAGTCCGCGCAAGGCGCAGCGCAGATGGTCCGGCCGCCAGGGATCGGCGGGCCGCGGCGGCTCGGGGAACGTCCGCGGTATGCGCTGGTACAGCGCCGTCGCCAGCGAGAACAGGTCCGCGTGACCGTACTTCTCCCGGATCACCTCGCCGGTGAGTCCCTCGGACTCCAGCAGCGCGGCGACCTCGTAGGGGTGGACGGCGGGCGCGATACGGTCGGCCAGTTCGGCGGCGAGCCCGTCCACCGGGTCGTCCCGCGTTCCGTGGCCGTGCACGACCAGGGCCGGCGTGTGCTGCCCGGTGACGCGCGGGGCGCGGGTGGGGGCGTCGGTGAGGCGCCGGGCCAGAGTGTCCTGCTCCGCGCCGCCCGGCTCCAGCCATATGGGTCCGCTCATCCGGCCGCGCTCCTCACCGGTGACCTGCCCGCCGTCGTCGGCGCGGGTTCCCCGGTGGCCGCGGGCGCGCCGCGGCCACCGGACAGCGACAGCTCCAGGTAGATGGAGCGGAAGGTGTCGATGGTCTGCCGGAGGGTGAACTGCTCGATCACCCTGAGCCGGGCCGCCTCGCCCATCCTCCGGCGCAGCCCGGCGTCGGCGAGCAACCTCAGTGCCGCGTCGGCCATCGCGGCCGGGTCGCGGGGCGGCACCACGAGACCGGTGTCGCCGACGGCCTCCCGGACGCCGCCCACGTCCGTGGAGACGGTCGCCCGCCCGCAGGACATGGCTTCGATCAGGGTGAAGGGGAAGCCCTCGCTGATGCTGGAGAGCATCACGATGCTGCCCGCCGCGTAGGCGTCCTTGATGTCCTCGACCCGGCCCTCGAAGGTGACCGCGTCGGCGTGGCCCAGTTCCGCGGCCAGTGCCTCGCACCGGTCCCGGTAGGCCTCCCCGCCGCGCGGCGTGCCGCCGAACAGGCGCAGCCGCGCGGCGGGCACCCGTGCCCGCACCAGGGCGAACGCGTGAATCAGGGTCTCCAGGTCCTTGATCGGGTCGACACGGCCGGCCCAGCTCAGCACGGGATCGGCCGGCTCGGGGCCCGCGGGCGGGAACGCGGCGGGGTCGACGCCGTTGTAGACCGTCCGGATCGACTCCGGCGCGGCGCCGCCGCGCTCCTCCCAGAGCCGGTTGTAGCGGTTGCCCGGCGTGATCAGGGCGGCCCGTCGGTACGTCTCCTCCGCCAGCAGCCGGAAGAAGCCCAGCACGAGTGCCTTCACCGGCCACCGGTAGGGAGCGGTCCGGTATCCGAGGTAGCGCTCTCGCAGATAGACGCCGTGCTCGGTCAGCAGCAGTGGCACACCGTGCCGTTTCAGCGCGGCGAGGCCCGGCAGGACCGCCACGCCGCCGCTGACCGCGTGCGCCACGCCCGTCTCCGGGAACGGCGCGGCCAGCGGGCGCAGCGCGTGCTCCAGCAGCGTGGTCGCGGTCACCGCGTCCTGCACGGTCGGCCGGGCCTCGCGTACCGCGAGTCCGGGCCGGTTCCACAGGGCCGTCAGTATGCCGATGGCCCGGTCCCCGCGCAGGAACGGACTGAGCCCGCCGTCCTCGGCGGCCCGTGCGAGCGCGTACAGGGACGGGCCGAAGCCGTCCTCGGCGCGAGGGTCGAGCAGCGCGGTCACGAATCGCTCGTAGGACTCGGCGAGCCGCCCGAGGTGGCGCCCGCGCGGCGCGCGCCCGTCCGGGGCGGGACCCCACATGGGCACGGAGACGATGCGGCCGACGTGGGCGGGGACGTCCCAGACGACCGGCTCGCGGCCCGTGCCGGTGACGGCGATCACGTCGAACGCGATGTCGGGCATGCTGGTGACGAGTTGGTCGCACCAGACGCTCACACCGCCGTGACTGTGCGGGTAGGTGCCTTCGGTGAGCAGGGTGACGCGTGACGCGCGGGAGTGTGGCGCGCCGTGGGGAATGGGCATCGATGTGCTCCACGGCCGGGAGGTGTGGGGTGTCGGGCCCGGAGGCGAGGGCCCGGCCCGGCCGCCGCGGCGGCGACCGGGACAGGAGGGGCGTACGCCTGTCAGCGCTCCGCGCCGTGGGGGACCTGCTCCTCCACGCCGGCCGGCACCTCGGCCCGGGGTGCGGTGTCCGTCGGTGCGGCGGGCGTCACGTCCGGTCCGGCCGCCGAGGGCGCGCCGGCGGCGGTGGGCAGGTCCAGGGTGTACGGCAGGCCGTCGGCCGGGGCCCAGCCGGAGACCGCGCCGGCGTAGGCGGTCCCGAAGCCCGTGCCGCCGTGCCGGGTGCCGGCGGGCATGGTGGCCGCGAGCTCCACTGCGCCGGGCGTCCGCACGGTCACGCTGTCGCCGATGCGGTAGGCGGAGACCTGGCCCGCGTCGAGGGCCGCCCGCCAGGCGGCCCGGCGCCGCATCTCGACGCCGATGTCCTTCATGCGGAGGTTCACCACGGGGGTCTCGTCGGTGAACAGATCGTCGTAGTGACCGAGCACACCGTTGAGCACCGGATAGGCGATGCGGTCCTCGGCGAGGTTCGACTGGTGGATGAAGTGCGGCCTGGGGTCGTTGCCGAGGACGTGCCCCAACGCGATCCGGGTTTCCAGCGGCACGATGTGCCCGGTGTAGCCGGTGGCGACGTCCAGCGGCGCGGGCAGGCAGGTGGTGGTGGCGGGGTTGTCCTCGCAGATCCCGCTGCCGCCCTGCGCGCGACTGGTGTAGATCCAGTTGTACTCGTCGACCTGTTCGGCCACGTGCCCCGCGTTGTAGAAGACGTTCATCGGGTAGCGGGAGACGGTCGTGGCGGTGCCGACCCGGCGCTGCACGGGGTCACGGGAGTTGTCCGACCCCAGCCACTCGATGCCCGTGTCGGTGAGGGCGGGACCCAGGTTGGGGTTGTCCACCGGCTGCTGGGGGTCCAGCTTCAGACCGGAGTGCTCCCCGGTGACCAGTTCCTCGCTCCGCAGCGGAAGTCCGGCCGCCACGCCCCATGCCTCGTTGGTCGCGATCTCGTCGGCGATCTCGTTCCGGCTCACCCACCGGGTGGAGCCGTCCGCGTTCGTCGCGCACTTCCACGGCACCACGCCGGTGTCCTGCACGCAGCCCAGGAAGGCGTGGGTGTAGGTGTGGTTGATCCACCGGAACCGGTTGCGGTCGGTGATCAGCTTGTCGGCGAGGGCGTCCTGGCCGCCGTTGTCCTCACGGTGGTCCAGGGTGCCGGAGGCGTTGTAGGCGAAGTCGAGGGTGAAGTCCCGGCTGTACTGCCAGGCGGACGCGTGGTCGACGTCGGCCCGGACCATGCGGATCGGGTCCGGAGTGCCCTCGCCCGGCTGGCAGTCCACGTCGCCGGGCGTGCAGTTGAGTTCGGTGTCCCAGCGGTCGTCGGCGGCGAACACGTCGTCGACGTGGACCGCGAAGTAGTTGCGCTGGGCGCCGAGGTGTATCCCGCCGGTCATCCACTCCACGATGCCCCGGGCCAGCAGCCGGTACTGCTGCTGGTACCGGTTGTAGACGAAGGTGACGACGAGTTCGCGTCGTCCGTCGTGCCGGTACTCGCCCACCAGGGAGCCCTTCGTGGACCTGCCCGGGATGGTGGCCTGGACGTACGGGACGAAGTCGGCGCCGGTGGCCGGCGTCGAGAGGTAGGCGTAGGACTCGCCCACGGTGGGGGAGTTGTCCTCGAACGGAACAGCGCCCTCCAGGTAGCCGAAGACCCCGGTCTTCCCGGCCGGCGTCACCTCGGCCTGCACCCCGTCGACGCTGCCGGCGTAGCCCGCGCCGACCGCAGCGTTGAGCCCCACCTGGGGGCGCGCGTAGGTGTAGGCGTCGACCTGCGGGATCGCGTACGTCTGCTCGTAGGCCACGAGGGCCGCCATCTCGGCGGAGCCGGTCGGGAACGGGTTGTCGTTGGGCAGGACGACGGCCTGGTACTTTGCGCGTGGCCGTCCGTCGACCGTGTCGGCGAGGAAGTCCCCGTCGATCACGGCCCGGCCGGTGTCCGTCAGGTCGACCTCGGTGTACGGCGTTCCGGCGTTCTCCAGTTCGGCGGCGATGGCGTCGGTGGACGGCCCCCCGTCGCCCACGACCAGTACGCGCAGGTCCACGCGCGGTGCCGGATCGACTGCCTGCGCCGTGGCGGCAGGCAGTCCGATGGTCGCCATCAGCGTGCCCACTAAGAGCGCGGTGGTGCGAAAGGTTCGTCTCATGCGGTGGAAACCCCTCCCCAGGGCAGGGGCGGTCGGGCTCCTGTCGGAGCCTGCCCCACCCCATGACCACGCCGTCGCCCCCCTGAGACGCCGGTCGTCAACGCATCCGTTGTGCCACACAGTGTGAGGTCTGTGTGGAGCTTTTGTGTTCTTCCTGGGGAAGTTGACGGAAAAACGTATGCGCACATCAATGCGACAACACGACCGCCGCGCGTGGTGCTTGTCCCGCCGCCGCGGGGCGGGGCCTGCCTCAGGTCCGTGTCCCGCCTACTGTCGACGGGCGAGCGGCGGGACGTGGATCGCCGGCTTCACGGAGGGGAACGTCAGGGATCCAGAGCGGAACGCCACGCAGGTGTGGAACTGGATCAAGTCACCTCGGAGGCGGCATGCCGACGGCGGCCGGGCGTGGAGCAGGGGCCGGCCGCCGTCTTCGTTCAAGGAGTCCCCCGCTCGGCGGGGTCATGTGCCGCTCGGGTCGCGGTCAGGCGCAGAGCACGCGGGTCTCGGGCGTGTAGACCGGGCCGCCGCTGAGGTTGGTGCTGTCGCTGAACTCGGCGTAGAAGTAGGAGTAGAAGCCGATGTTGCCGTTGCAGCCCGAATCGGCGGCCACCTGCAGGGTCAGGGTGACGGTACGGCTCTGGCCGGGCGGGATGGTGGCGCCGTAGTTGCCGCCGAGGTCTGTCGGCCCGGTGCCGGAACACGGGACGGCTCCGGTGTCCGTCGCCAGACTGCAGCCGGTGAAGCTGTACTTGAGGTCGGGACGCTGGGTGGTGAGCCAGGTCGGGGTGATGGTCTGGTAGATGAACCAGACGTCGTAGGTGTGGTTGTTCTTGATGGTCATCGACAGGTTCACCGCACCGCCGGGCGTGGTGGTGGCTGCGTCGGTGCTGAACGACAGCTCGGCCGGGGCCGGGCCGGCGGCATGCGCGGAGGGCGCCAGGCCCAAGAGGGCGATGGCGAGGGCGATGATCGTGGCGAGACCGAAGCGTCTCGTGCGGAGGAAGCTCATGGGCCGGGAGATTAGGTACGGTCCCGACACGCTGTCTGCACCCTGTGACAGGTCATGTACACAGTGCGGCTGGAAGTGGTCGTAACGTGAAGGTTATGTGTGCTGATCTTCACGTCGTGGAGCGAGGGGCTGTTTCCGCACGTCAACGCCCTGATGAGCCGGGAGTACGGGGAGCACTCGCGGGTCGCCTCGCCGGGAGTCGCGCCCGGTGAAGCCAATGGCCAGTTCGGTGCGGCGCGCTGGCGCCGAGCGGCGCCGCGGTCCGGGCGCGGGCGCGCATGGTCCCGGCAACCTGGGGAGATTCCGACGTCCGGGCGACGTGGACACGGCCGCCCGGCCTTGGCTCCTGAACACCCCGGGCCGCCGGAGTGACGGTGATCACGGACGTTCTTCGGGGGGTGCTGCGTAGGCTGGAGCTGTCGTCGCGGTCGGGTCCGCGAGAGCGGGCGAAGCCCTCCTCCCGTCGCCCGACGAGGCGTCGGAAAAGTCGGCCAGTGGTCAGCGCGAGTCCTGCGGAACTGAGGGACGCTGCCCGCGCACGTGACTCGTCGTAGAGTAGAAAGATAGCCCTTGACCTGCAACAACGCGGGCAGGGAGCTCATGTTCAGGAGTACCTCGATGCTGCGCACCATGTTCAAGTCCAAGATCCACCGAGCCACCGTCACCCAGGCCGACCTGCACTACGTGGGATCGGTGACCATCGACGCCGATCTGCTCGACGCCGCCGATCTGCTGCCCGGCGAGCTCGTGCACATCGTGGACATCACCAACGGCGCCCGCCTGGAGACGTATGTCATCGAGGGCGAGCGCGGGTCCGGGGTCGTCGGGATCAACGGGGCCGCCGCCCACCTCGTCCACCCCGGCGATCTGGTGATCATCATCAGCTACGCCCAGGTCGGCGACGCCGAGGCGCGGACGATGGAGCCCCGCGTCGTGCACGTGGACCGCGACAACCGCATCGTGGCGCTCGGTG
The DNA here is from genome assembly GCF_040638805.1 of Streptomyces sp. NPDC005925. NCBI lineage: Bacteria > Bacillati > Actinomycetota > Actinomycetes > Kitasatosporales > Streptomycetaceae > Streptomyces > Streptomyces sp. NPDC005925. Next base: position 109,485 of record NZ_JBEXVL010000019.1, read on the forward strand.
CCGACCCCTCCGAGCCGGTGCCGGGCTCGGACCAGGAACGCAGCCCGCAGGCCGTCACGGTCTGACCGGCCCGGCGCGAGAAACGGGCCCGGCCGTGCTCACCCTGCTGCACACCTCACCCGTCCACGTCCCCGTCTTCGACGCCCTGCGCGACCAGGACCACCCCGGTCTCGAGCTGCGCCACGTCGTGCTGCCCGAGCTGCTGGAACGGGCCCGGCGGGACGGGGCGGCGGCGGTCGCGCCCGACGTCCGGCGCGCGCTGCGGCAGGCCGTCGCCGACGGCGCGCGTGCCGTGCTGGTCACCTGCTCCACCCTCGGCGGTGTCGCCGAGTCCGGGGCCGGCGGCGACGACGCCGGCGTGCCCGTGCTGCGCGTCGACCGTCCCATGGCCGCCGCCGCGGTCGCCCTCGGGCCGCGCGTCGTCGTCCTCGCCACCCTGGGCAGCACGCTCGGGCCGACCTGCGCCCTGGTGGAGGACGAGGCCGTACGCGCCGGTCGTCCCGTCGCGGTGCGGACGCACGTACCGGACGGAGCCTGGTCGGCCTTCGCGGCCGGTGACACCGCGCGCTGCGCGCGGCTCGTCGCCGACGTCGCCGACGGGATCGGCGACGCCGACGTGATCGTTCTCGCCCAGGCCTCCATGGCCCCGGCCGAGCAACTGGTCACCACCTCCGTGCCGGTGCTCTCCAGCCCGCGCCGGGGGCTGGCGGCCGGGGCGGGGGCGGCGCTGCGGCGGTAGCCCCGGGGCCGCCGCGCGTCATGCCTCCGTGTGACTGGCCGCGTCGCCGTCGGGTAGGCGGGGAGTAGTCCAGAGCCGCAGTCGTCCGACTGGCTGGAGGACAGGATGATGACGAACCCGTTCCCGGACCCCGTACCGCCGGCGCCCACCCCGGGCCCGGAACCGGAGGACCCGCAGCCCCGCCCCCACCCGGTGCCGGAGCCCCCGCCCCCGCCCGGCCCGGAGCCGGCACCGACCCCGGCACCACCCCCGGCACCGCCCCATCCCGGGCCCGGTCCCGGTCCTGATCCCGGCCCCGGGCCGGTCCCCGACCCGGACCCCTCGCCCATTCCGCCGGGCCCGGAACCGGTACCCAACCCGGAGCCGGGACCGCCGCTGCGTTGACCGCGACGGCCGTCCTCGAACACGGCCCGGAGACAGGGGCGGGGGGGGGGGGGGCGGGCGGGCCCCCCCCCCCCCCCCCGGGGGGCCCGCCCCCCCCGCCCCCCCCCCGCCCGACCGC